>NZ_CEEDOX010000011.1:0-201577 GCF_979256535.1 Methylobacterium sp. AC690
CCCTCCCACTTCCCCCCTCCTTCGACGGCGTGTTTGGGCTGTGCCTCTGTCGGCGCGGGGCCGATCGGCGGCATCGACTCGGGTCGCAGCGATTGGTGGTCGGAGCCCGCCCGGCGCGCGGGGGCCTGGCCCGGTACGCGAGCGACTGATCACCCGGACGCCCCCGGGGCTCACGCCGCCGACGAACGGGTGGTACCGGCTTCGTGCTTCGCGCGGGATCCCGCTTTGCTGTCCTGCAGGGTTGCCGTGCCGAAACTCGGCCTCGCGCCGCTGGAGCGGGGTCGGGCATCGTCAGACGCTGTGTTTGGCCGACGCTGGTGCCTCGGCGGCTCCTGGCCAACCTGCTGATCCGCGCGGTTGCCTCAGCCTTTTACCGCGATGAACGTCTCAGCTTGGCGTGGCCGTCCCGTGGACCTTGACCCGGCGTCGCCGGCGCGGGAAGGCAGCCCGACGGACCCGGATGAAGGATTGCCGCGATGGCCACGCCCCGCGACCTGAAGGTGCAGATGGCGGGTGAGACCCGTGCCCGCGAACGGGCTCAGGCCCTGGCTGCGACCCAGGCGGCGCGCGCGCAGCGTGCCGAGACCGCGGCGCGGGCCGCCGAGGCCGATCGCGACACGTGGAAGGCTCGGGCGCTGGCCGCCGAGGCGGAGTTGGAACAGGTGAAGCGACGCTGAGCCCGGCCGTTCTCGGCTTGCCCTGAAGTCAGCACCTTGCAGAAGCGGCGTGCCTCGGTGCTGCTATGTCGCGGCCGTAGCACCCATAGATGTCGCAGGCTGCACCGGAACATGACCCGGCACGGAGACCTTCTCGTGACGACAGCGAACCCCTTCGCTACCGATCAGGAGAGAAGAAACGTGGCTATTGAGACTCGTGAAATCTATGTGACGGCTCTGAAGAACACGCATGCACTCGAGATGCAGGCGCTCCAGATCATGGAGCGGCAGGTCGAGCGCCTGCAGCGCTACCCCGAGATGGAAGCGGCCCTGCGCCGTCACATCGAGGAGACGCACGGACAGAGGACCCGCCTGGAGGAAGCCCTGCACAGCCTCTCGGAGAGCCCCTCGACCCTCAAGGAAGGTGTGCTCGGCTTCGTCGGAAACATGATGGCGCTCGGGCATACGCCCGCCCAGGACGAGATCCTGAAGAACGCCTACGCCAACCACGCCTTCGAGAACTTCGAGATTGCGGCCTACGAGTCGCTTCTCGCCATCGCGGAGGCGGCCGGTCAGCAGACGGCGCTCACGGGCTTCCAGCAATCCCTGCGCGAGGAAGAGGCGATGGCGCGCAAGGTGCGTGAACTCGTGCGTCCGACCACCCTGCGCTACGTCGAACTGACCACCGCCGGCGACAAGGCCGATCGCTGATCCGGATCTACCGGGTCGCTCGTCTGAGCGTACCGATCGCCCGGAACGGTCGCTGATCTGGTCGCGCGGGGCGCGTCCGGACGAGGACATCCGTGTCATCCCGTCGACGATTCGGTCGATTGTCGGCTTTCGCGATGAGGGAAACGCCGCGATCCCACACCCTCGAAAGTGCCTACGGTATCTGGATACCGTAGGCACGAAACGGTTCAACGGATTGCGCTTTCTGGCGTCCGCGCATCGCCGAACTGTGCCTTTACGGCTTGACGAAACACACCCGTCGGCCTAATGGAGCCGGCAACGCCGTCGCGTCCTGCACGCGGCGGCGCATCGTTTTGTCCAGACACCATACGGAACGCCACGGGATGAAGACCTTTTCTCTGAAGCCCGCCGACGTCGACAAGAAGTGGATCATCGTCGATGCGGAGGGCCTGGTCGTCGGCCGGCTCGCCTCCATCGTCGCCATGCGCCTGCGCGGCAAGCACAAGGCCGCGTACACGCCCCACGTCGATTGCGGCGACAACGTCATCGTCATCAACGCCGAGAAGGTGAAGTTCACCGGCCGCAAGCGCGAGCAGAAGGTGTACTACCACCACACCGGCTACCCGGGCGGCATCAAGGAGCGCACGGCCAAGTTCATCCTCGACGGTCGCTTCCCCGAGCGCGTCGTGGAGAAGGCCGTGGAGCGCATGCTCCCGCGCGGCCCGCTCTTCCGCCAGATCATGGGCAATCTCCGGGTCTACAAGGGCTCAGAGCATCCCCACACCGCCCAGCAGCCGCAGGCGCTCGACGTCGGCAGCCTCAACCGCAAGAACGTGAGCGCTTGATCATGGCGACCCTTCAGTCCCTCTCCGACCTGAACCGCGCGAACGTCGAGTCGCCGGAGAACGCCGCCCCGGTCCACGTGCAGAAGCTCGACGCCCAGGGTCGCGCCTATGCCACCGGCAAGCGCAAGGACGCGGTGGCCCGCGTCTGGATCAAGCCGGGCACCGGCAAAGTCGTCGTCAACGGTCGCGCCGTCGAGACGTACTTCGCCCGCCCGGTCCTGCGCATGATCCTGCGTCAGCCCCTGCAGATCGCGAACCGCGTCGACCAGTACGACATCACCGTCACGGTGCATGGCGGTGGTCTCTCGGGTCAGGCGGGCGCCGTGCGCCACGGCCTGTCGAAGGCGCTGACCTACTACGAGCCCGAGCTGCGTTCGCCGCTGAAGCGTGAGGGCTTCCTCACCCGCGACAGCCGCGTCGTCGAGCGCAAGAAGTACGGCCGCAAGAAGGCCCGCCGCAGCTTCCAGTTCTCGAAGCGCTAAGCGCCTCCTTCGATCTATGTCTGGACAGGGCGGCTTCGGCCGCCCTTTCCTTTTTCGGCTGCAGAGAGACGAGTTCCCATGGCGAAGCCCTTCCGACGCGTCACCGAACCCGACGCTTCCGCAGTGACCCTCTGTCTCGCGCAGGCGGACGGCGCGACGACGGGGGAAGTGAAGCTCGCCGATGGTCGCCTCTTCAGCACCACCGGCGTGCTTCCCATCGCCCAGGCCTTCGGCATCGCGGTCCATCTCGCCAACGAGAGCGACCGCGAGATCGTGGTGATCGACCCGCAGGACCTGTGGAAGCCCTCCTGGGGTACGCTGACCGCCTGACGGGTCAGGCGTGAAGGGCGCGCTCGAGTTCGCCCTTCGACATCTTGGAGCGTCCCGGGATGTCTTTCGCGCGCGCCGCCTTCAGCAGGTCGGCCTTCGTCGTCCCGGAGCCGGATTTGCGCGCGGCGGCGGTCTTCTTGGCGACGTCGGCGGGCTGCTTCGAGAACTGCTTGCCCTTGGCCGAATCGTCACGCTTCTTCTTCGTCGAACGATCGTATTCGGATTTTGACACCGACTCGCGGGCCTTCTTCGGCAGGTAACGCTCACCGGTCTCGCCGCTCTTCTTGCCGGACTTGGTGTCCCACTCTTCCTCGGTCCACTGCTTCAGGTGGTTGTCGTCCGTCTTCTTGCCCTCGTAGCCGCCGCCGGCATCCTTGTAGGCCCTGGTCGCAGCCTGGGCCTTGCGTGCCGACCACTGCCCCGGCTTGCCGCCCTTGTCGGAGGCCGTGACCTCCTTCTTCACCTTCTCCCAGAGCTTGGGATCAGTCTTTTCCGCGCTGGCTGACATCCGCTGTTCCTCATTTGCGGGTCTGTGCTGCAGGTCTGTGTTGCAGCTCTCTTCGGGCCATAACCGGCCAGTCAACGGCGCCGTTCCAGGCGAGCGGAAACGATACACAGGCTTGATCGAGCGTCATCAGGCCTTATTCGTGCATCGCGAAGACATTGACTTGAGGAAGCGTCCCGGCCACGTGGCGCGCACGGGTCGATGCGGGATGCGTCTTCGTCGATCCGCCGAAAAGGATGTCAGGTGTCCATGAGCGAGAACGGTGCCGGGCGGAAGCCCACGGTCTTCATCGACGGCGAGGCAGGGACCACCGGTCTCGGGATCCGCGAGCGCCTCGAGCGCGACGGTCGCGTCGCCCTGAAGAGCATTCCGCATGAGAGCCGCAAGGACATCGCAGTCAAGCGCGAGCTCCTGCAGGCGGTCGACCTCGTCGTGCTGTGCCTCCCCGATGCCGCCGCCAAGGAGACTGTGGCCCTCGCCGACACCTTGCCGGGCGGCGGCCCCCGCATCCTCGACGCCAGCACGGCCCACCGGGTCGATCCGTCCTGGGTCTACGGCTTTGCTGAACTCGAACCCGCGCAGGCGCAGGCGATCCGGGAGGCCCGGCGCGTGGCCAATCCCGGCTGCTACCCGACCGGCGCCATCGCCCTGCTTCGCCCCCTGGTGGAGGCCGGTCTGATTCCGTCGGACTACCCGATCAGCATCAACGCGGTCAGCGGCTACAGTGGTGGCGGCAAGTCCATGATCGAGACTTACGAGGCAGGCCAGGGGGAGCCCTTCCTGCTGTACGGTCTCGGTCTCGGCCACAAGCACCTGCCCGAGACCCAGCGTTATTCCGCCCTGACGCGTCGCCCGATCTTCATCCCGTCGGTCGGAAACTTCCGGCAGGGCATGCTGGTGAGCGTGCCGCTCCACCTCGATACCTTGCCGGGCTCACCGACCGTCGCGGATCTCGAGAACGTCTTGCGTGCCTATTATGAGGGACAGGATCTCGTCCGGGTGATCCCCGCCGCTGAAGAGGAGCGGATCGAGCCGGAAGCCCTCAACGAAACCGACCGGCTCGAATTACGGGTCTTTGGCAAAGACGCGCATCGTCAGGCGGTCCTCGTCGCGCGCCTCGACAATCTCGGGAAGGGCGCATCGGGGGCTGCCGTACAAAATATCACCCTGATGCTTGGGCTCGACTGATCACCCGCCCTTGCGCCCCCGCCCTGTTTGGTGGGGGTGCTCTTCGATATGGGACGGTCCGTCGAGGGTGCCCTGCCCGACACGTGATGCGTGCGCGTGTCGACACCGCGATCGAGCACCGACAGACGTCCCTGCACTGAGCGGTGCGACGCTGTACCGAAGCCTTGATCGACAAAACGTCCCACAAATCATAGCTCGGTTCTCCTCCCATCGCGATCGCAGAGGCGTTCGCGAAGATGAGCTATGGGCAAACCAGAAAATGGCGACCCAGCTTCCTCGCCAATGACCTCCGGTCAGAGCGCTCGCACCGCCTTCCCCAAGCATTTCTCGTTGATGCTGTACGAACTCTCGTCCATTCATTGCGAACACCATAAAATTGTTCTATCGAACGCAATGTTATGTCCGATGATCGGCCCGAATCTAGTCGGAGGCGATCGAGGCAGCATTTGATGCTCATGAAGAGGCGCGAGTTTCCTTCGGTCCGTTTGGGTGAAGCCTCCGATGGCGGTTACGCCAGGAATGACGGTCGATCGGAAGAGCGGATTCGGTTCAGGGCTGATCTTGCTGCGCTAACGAGGTGGTTTTTCCAGCATCGTTCTCTGAATCACCCATAAATTTCCACGCCTGCACGATCGGTGACGGTCTTGTTGGGCAACCGGAACGCGACTGTTGCAAACTCTGCAGGCGATACGCGAAAAATTGATAAATGATCCACACAGACACGATGAAAAATCGCTGATCCTGTGATGTATCATCTTGCTTGCAAAAAGATCTCAGCCTACGCTTGAAGACAACATCGGCACTTATGCAGATTGGCCACGAAACATGACCGAAACAGACAACGACGCAGCTCGACTCATCACCCTGGCCGCCGACATCGTCTCGGCCTACGTTAGCAACAATCATGTACAGAGCGCGGAGCTTCCTAAGCTGCTCAGTGATGTGCATGAGGCGATCCGTGGCGTCACTGCCAGCGGCACGCCGGCGGCCGAGGCCGGGCCGCCCAAGGCGACGCCCCAGGAGATCCGCCGCTCGATCACGCCGGACTATCTGATCAGCTTCGAGGACGGAAAGCAGTACAAGACGCTGCGCCGCCACCTGACCCTGCGTGGCCTGACGCCGGAGCAGTATCGCGCCAAGTGGGGCCTGGCGCCCGACTATCCGATGACCTCGGCAAGCTACTCGGAGCAGCGTTCCGAGTTGGCCCGCGCCCTCGGCCTTGGTCAGCAGCGCCGGAAGGGCGTGGCCAAGACCGCGCCGGAGGAGACCGTGTCCGCTGCGCCGCCCGAGGAGGCGGCCACCGAGGCTCCGCAGGCAGAGAAGAAGCGTCGCGGTCCGCGCAAGAAGGCAGACGCCTAGGTTTCTACTAGGTCTGCACGCACCCAGGTACGTGCAGACCACTTTCAAGATTGCTTTCGATGCAGAGTGTGCGTCGTCCGGGGTGACACCCGTTCGGCAACACTTGCGTCGACGCTTACGTTGTCAGCCGTTCCGATGCGGGTGTGTCTTGAGCGAGCGATCGCTCGACCACCCATCTCAGGCATGGTGCTGCAGCCGCATTGCCGCGGCACGGGTCTGTCTGGTTTCCAGTCGCTGATCATTGGCACTTGGTCGTTTGGCGTGTGCTGCGCCGTCATCGGCCCGCTGCAGCTCTGCTGTGGCGTCATGCAGGAAGCACTCCGCTCCGCCCCGACAAAACCGCCGACAATCCTGCTGTCAGGCCGCTTCTGTGCGCTCACGCGCGTGCGCCTTCGTGGATCGTCCGCAGGGCTCATCCGCATGGGTCGCAGAGCGCTGAGGGCGCCGTAGGCTCGCGATGGCGAGGTACGCGTTCTTTCCTTCAGCCATCGCGTCCGCCTGGAGTCGCGTTCTGGGCGGGCGCTCTCCCGGTTTCGTTTCGCGGGCCCGGCGGAGAGTCCACCGGTGTCCTGCTCGCGCCGGTGTGGGGCTCAGCGTGGCGGTTTAGCCCCCCAACGCTGCTCGGGTGTTGTCGTCGTCGATCGGCCTTCGGTCCGAGCGCTGCCCGCGCACCGAGCCTGGGTTTTCGCGATCCGAGCGGGAGACCGCGCAAGATCCGCGTTAACTTCGGACGCTTCGGGCGGGCGCCTGCCGGTCGCTCACGCAAGCGGTGAATCCACCGAGTCTTCGTGGAAAAGGCGGCACTCGGACGTCACTGCGGTCTGCTGGGTGTCCGGCGGTCCGCTCCGGGATCCACGGATATCCGTCGACCGTGCGCGGCGGCCACCTGAGCCGCCCGAGCCTTAGGACAGGGGAGTCGCCAGAACCTTGTCGATACGGCGCCCGTCCATATCGACTACCTCGAAACGCCAGCCGTGGGATTCGAAGTGGTCGCCCGTCCCGGGGATACGCCCGAGGCGGAAGATCACGAAGCCGGCCAGCGTCGTGAAATCATCTGAATCGGGGTGTTCGGCGAAGGCGAGTCGATCGAAGGCCTGGGAGGCCGGCATCATGCCATCAATGAGGAGCGATCCATCCTCTCGCTCAATGACGCTCGGTTCGTCGCCGACCTCGGGGATGTTTCCAGCGATCGCTTCCAGGAGATCGGTCTGGGTCACGATTCCCTCGAGGCTGCCGTACTCGTCGACCACTACCGCCATCCGCACGGGCTTGGCCTGGAAGGTCTCCAACACGGCGAGGATCGACATGCTCTCGTGCACGACGATCGGCGGCTGGGTCACAGCCAGGACGTTGACCGGCTTGCCGTCGAGCAACTGGTTGAGCAGGTCCTGCTTGCGGACGACGCCGACGATCTCGTCGACTTCGCTGCGGCTCACCACCAGCTGAGCGTGATCGCATTCGCGCACGGATTTCAGGATCGCCTCCGGCTCCTCGTCGGCATCGACCCATTCGACTTCGTGGCGCGGGGTCATGATGTCCCGCACGCGACGCTCGCCGATGGAGAAGATGCGTTGCACCGCCTCCTGCTGCGCCTCCCGGATCAGGCCCGCTTCCTGGCTCGCCTGAACGAGGAGATTCAGCTCGGCGGTGGAGTGCAGCGAGCCCTCGCCGTGGCCGGTCTGCAGGCCGAACATCCGGACGACGCCGTTTCCGAGGCCGTTGAGGAAGAGGATCGCCGGGCGGAACACGAAGAGGAAGACGCCCAGGGGCCGGACCACCGCGAGGGAGGTTCGTTCACTGCGCTGAAGCGCGAGGCTCTTCGGGGCGAGCTCGCCCAGGACGATGTGCATCGCCGTGATGATGACGAACGAGATGACGACCGCGATGGTGTGGGCTGCCGTGGTGCCGACGGGATCCGGCAGGAAGCTGAGCGCCGGCACGATGATGTGCGCGAGGGCCGGTTCACCGACCCAACCGAGGGCCAGGGATGAGATCGTGATGCCGAGCTGCGTCGCGGCCAGATAGGCGTCGAGCTGATCCGTGGCGCGCTGGAGAGATCGGGCATTGGTCCGTCGCTCGGAAACCAGTTCGGCGACCCGGCTCTTGCGCACGGAGACGAGGGCAAATTCGGCCGCCACGAAGAACCCGTTGGCGAGCACGAGGGCAAAAACGGCGAGGAGGCCCAGGCCGGTCACCCATACATCGTCGGAAATCGTCGTCTCCTCTGGTCAGCGCCGGATCTCTACCAGCAACGCGCGTACCGGGCCACACCGAACCCGTCTTGGAAGCCGTGCGGCCAGCCGACGGATATGAGCCGACGGCCGTGCCTGCCAGTCACATCGGGAGACCTTCGTTTTTCGAGGAACAAAGCTGAGAACCTACGGTTCTCGGGTCGAATAGGCTTTCGACTGAACACCGAGACATAAACTCAGCCGTCGACACCGACAACCTATGTTATTCAGCCTAATTAACGCAAGTTAATGCTTGAATTCCTAGATTGGAGCCAGGTAGCTTAGTGACGGAAACCATTTTGATTACCGGCGGAGCCGGATTTATCGGCCGCCATCTTGCGCAAGCACTCCTGCACAGGGGTTACCGTGTACGGGTGCTCGACAGTCTGATCGAGCAGGTACACGGAGCCGGTGCGAAGCCGGACCAGCTGCCCCGCGACGTCGAGGTGATCATCGGCGATGTCCGCGATGCCAAGGCGGTTGCGATGGCCGTGAAGGGCGTCGATCGCGTCGTCCACCTCGCTGCCGAGGTGGGGGTCGGCCAGAGCATGTATGCGGTCGAGCGCTACGTCTCGGTCAACGATTGCGGGACGGCCGTGCTCTTCGAGGCGCTGATCAACCACCCGGTGAAACGGGTTGTCGTCGCGTCCTCCATGAGCGTCTACGGCGAAGGCCTCTATCGAACCGCCGACGGCGACCTTGTCGAGAACGCCGAGCGGCGTCCTCGCCGCGCCGACGAGCCCTGGGATCCCGTCGATACCACAGGGCGAGCCCTGGAGCCGGTTCCCACGCCGGAAACCAAGCTTCCGTCGCTCGCCTCGGTCTACGCCCTGACGAAGTACATGCAGGAGCGACTGACCCTCACGCTCGCGCCCGCCTACGGGATGGAGGGGGTGGCTCTGCGGCTGTGGAACGTCTACGGGCCCGGACAGGCGCTCTCGAATCCCTACACGGGCGTCTTGGCGATCTTCGCGGCACGAATCCACAACGGGCAGCCGCCGATGATCTTCGAGGATGGCGAGCAGCGTCGCGACTTCGTGCACGTGGAGGACGTCGCCCGGGCCTTCGTGCTGGCCCTCGAACATCCCGCCGCGGCCGGCCGGGTCTACAATGTCGGCAGCGGAGCCGACCGCTCGGTGCGTGAGGTCGCCCGGCTCCTCGCCGATGCCATGGGGCGGTCGGATATCGCGCCGGAGGTTTCCGGCAGGGCGCGCGCAGGCGATATCCGGCACTGCATCGCCGACATCACGCGCATCGAACGCGAACTTGGCTACCGGCCTCAGCGCGACTTCTCCGAAGGTTTGGCGGAACTCGCCGGCTGGGTCGCCCAGCAGCAAGCGGTCGATCGCGTGGCGGAGGCGCGGCGTGAACTCGAAGCGCGAGGTCTCGTGGCGTGACGAACCGTCCCGTACTCATCACCGGCGGTGCCGGGTTCGTTGGTGCCAACCTCGCTGATGCTCTGGCTCGGGACGGGCAACACGTCATCGTCTACGACGCCCTGGTCCGGCCCGGCGTCGCCCGGAACCTCGCTTGGCTGGAAGGCCGCCATCCCGATCGGATCACCACGGTTGTGGCCGACATCCGCGATACCGGGAGCCTCGACCTCGCGGTCGCGGAGGCGGGCGCGGTGTTCCATTTCGCCGCCCAGGTGGCTGTCACCACCAGCCTCGAGGCGCCCCGGACGGATTCCGAGATCAACCTCGTCGGAACGATCAACCTTCTCGAGGCGGTGCGGGCGCAGGGCCGGCCCATCCCTCTCCTCTTCGCCTCGACCAACAAGGTCTACGGCGACTTGCCCGACATCGCCCTGGACCGTGCGGGGGACGCCTACCGCCCCGCCGACGCGACCCTTCGCGAACGGGGCATCGGTGAGGACCGACCGCTCGACTTTCACACGCCCTATGGCTGCTCCAAGGGAGCGGCGGACCAGTACGTCCTCGACTACGCCCGAAGCTTCGGCATGCCGACGGCGGTGTTCCGCATGAGCTGCATCTACGGGCCGCGGCAGATGGGAACCGAGGATCAGGGCTGGGTCGCCCATTTCCTTATCCGGGCCCTCGAGGGCCAGCCGATCACGCTCTACGGCGACGGAGCTCAGGTGCGCGACATCCTCCACGTGCGCGACGCGGTGGCAGCCTATCGCGCCGCGCTGGCCCGCATGGATACGATCCGCGGGCGCGCCTTCAATCTCGGGGGCGGACCGGCCAATGCCGTCAGCCTGCTTCAGGTCCTCGACCACATTGCCACGCTGACCGGCCGCCCCGTCGAACGCGTCTTTCGCGCGTGGCGACCGGGTGATCAGCGCTACTATGTCTCCGACACCCGGGCGGCGGGCGCCGCCCTCGGCCTCAGCCCCGCCACGGACTGGCGCCAGGGCGTGGCAGACCTCGCCACCTGGCTCGCCAGCGAGCGAGGGCTGACGTCGGGAGCCGCCCCTTGGGCCGGCGCTGCGGAATGAGAGTCGCCCTCGTCAACCCGCCCTGGGACTACCGCAACAGCATCTATTTCGGGTGCCGCTCCCCGCACCTTCCTTTGGAGCTCGCCTACAGCGCAGCACTGCTTGAAGCGGCCGGCCACGCGACGCTGATCGTCGACGCGCATCTCGACGCCCTGAGTATGGCGCAGGCGGCCGAGACGGTCGCCGCCTTCGCACCCAGTATGACGGTCGTGGCGACGGCGCCGACCTACCTGTTCTGGCGCTGCGCCCCGCCGGAACTGCGCATCCCGCGCGGGTTTCTCGACGCCCTCGCGGGGCGTGGCGGCCGCACCGTCGCGGTCGGCCCGCACGGCTCCGCGACCCCCGGCCCGACCCTCGACAAGCTCGCCTGCGACGTGGTCGTGCGCGGCGAGTGCGAGGAGATCGTCGCGCGCCTCGCCGAGAGCGACGACTTGAAGGCCGTGCCGGCCCTCGCCCTCCGGCAGGACGGGGCTCTCGTCGTCACCGGCCCGCCCCATGCCAGCCGGTTCACCGATCTGCCTGCCCTGCGCTGGCCGGAGCGGTGGATCGCGCGACACTCACACCACCATCATCGCTTCGATACCGCCCCCGACGGACCCGGAGCGGAGGTCGAAGCCTCGCGCGGCTGTCCGTACCATTGCAGCTTCTGCGCGAAGATCGACTTCCGCGATGCCTACCGCCGCCGCGACCTCGGAATCGTCCTCGACGAGATCGACGGGCTGATCGCCCAGGGGGCCACCTACCTGTACTTCATCGACGAGATCTTCCTGCCGCAGAAGCCTCTCCTCGAAGCGCTGGTGACCCGGGACGTCCGTTTCGGAGTTCAGACGCGCATCGACTTGTGGAAGCCCGAGATGCTCGATCTCCTCGGCGCCGCCGGATGCGTCTCTATCGAAGCCGGGATCGAGAGCTTGACGGAAGCCGGGCGGGCTGCCCTCGACAAGAAATGCCGTGCGTCCACCGACGATCTCGCCGAGCGTCTCGTCTATGCGCGGCGGAGCGTGCCCTTCGTCCAAGCCAACCTTATCGCCATGGCGGGTGACGACCCCGCACTGGTCGCCGAGTGGCGCGACCGCCTGCGTCGGGAAGGGGTCTGGGCCAACGATCCGGTCCCACTCTACCCCTACCCCAGCTCACCGGATTATCGCCGCCTTTGGGGTGAGCCGGACGATCAGGCCTGGGAACGCGCCCATGCCCATTACCTCGGACAATTCGAGCGCTTCAGCGAGATCCAGGAGGAGCGTCCGTTACCACTCCGGGAACTGGAGGCCGCATGCGGCTGCCGGTGAAGACCCATCCGCATGTCCTGATGACGGCCGATGCGCTCGGTGGGGTGTGGCAGTACAGCCTCGATCTCGCGCAGGGCCTGGTGCGACGCGGGCTGACCGTGACCATCGCCGTGCTCGGGCCGGCGCCGCGCCCCGCGCAGATCGCCGCCGCCGAGAGCGCCAGCGGCGCCCGCATCCATGCCACCGACCTGGCCCTCGAATGGCTGGCGAAGGACCCGGCGGAAGTACGGGCCGCCGCGGAGGCCCTGGTACGCCTCGCCGCGAGCCTGAAGGCCGACATCGTCCATCTCCACTCCCCGGCCTTCGCCTCCGCGCATTTTCCGGTGCCCGTTGTGGCCGTGTGCCATTCCTGCGTCGGCACCTGGTGGGACGCGGTCGAGACCGGTCCGTTGCCGCGAGACCTTGCCTGGCGTCGCGACCGCGTGGCCGAGGGGTGCACCCAGGTCGATACCCTGCTGGCGCCGACGGAGGCGTTCGCCGTTGCGACACAGCGGGTCTACGGCTTGGCCGAGCCACCCCGGGTGGTGCGCAACGGGCGTCGGACCCCGGCGGCGCCGACACAGATGACGTCGCCGGCATCCTACGTCTTTACCGCCGGGCGCCTCTGGGATCGGGCCAAGAACGCGGCGACCCTCGATCAGGTCGGTGCACGCATCGACTGGCCCTTGCGGGCGGCGGGTCCGCTGGAGGGCCCGGCGGGAGAGCGGGTGCTGGCGCCGCATCTCGACTGCCTCGGGCGTCTCGACGATGCGGGGGTCGCCGCCCAACTCGGCGCGCGCCCGGTCTTCCTCTCGCTGGCCCGCTACGAGCCCTTTGGGCTCGCCGTGCTCGAAGCAGCGAGCGTCGGCTGCGCCCTCGTTCTCTCCGACCTCGCGAGCTTTCGCGAACTCTGGGAGGGCGTGGCGCTCTTCGTCGATTCCTCCGATGCTGCGGGCGCCGCGGCGGCGATCCGTCAATTGGCCGACGATCCCGCCGAGCGGGTCCGCCGAGGCCGGGCGGCGCGGACCCGCGCCGAGCTCTACGGCGTCGACGCGATGACCGACGGCGTCCTCGCCGTCTTTCGCGCATGCTGGACCGACACGCCTGTCCGTGCCCTGGCCGGGGCGGCCGCATGAGGATCGCCTATTTCACCCACTCCCTGGCCTCGTGCTGGAACCACGGCAACGCGCATTTCCTGCGTGGCGTCCTCCGCGAGCTGATCGCCCTCGGCCACACCGTCGAGGCCTACGAGCCGGAGGGGGCCTGGAGCCTGGAGAATCTGCTTCGTGACCATGGACCTGCGGGCCTGGATCGCTTTCGCGAGGCCTATCCGGACCTGACGTCGGATCCCTACGGCGCGATCGATGCCGTGGTCGAGCGTACCGCGGACGCGGACGTCGTTATCGTGCACGAATGGAATGACCCCGCCCTCGCCGCGGCCCTCGGTGCGAGACGGAAGGCCGGCGCGCGCTACACGTTGCTGTTTCATGACACGCATCACCGGGCCGTCAGCGCGCCGGACGAGATGCGTCGCTTCGATCTCTCCGGCTTCGACGGCATCCTGGCGTTCGGCGAGACCCTGGCGGCGGTTTACCGCGATTGGGGCTGGGGTCGGCGCGCCTTCGTCTGGCACGAAGCCGCCGACACCCGCCTGTTCCGTCCGCCTGCCACCGAAGGCGCTCGCACGGGACTGATCTGGATCGGCAATTGGGGCGACGACGAGCGCAGCGAGGAGCTGGAGACATACCTCTTCGCGCCCGCGCGCGCCGCAGGGCTCGATCTCGACATCTTCGGCGTACGCTATCCCGAGGCGGCGATCCGAACCCTGGCACGCTACGGTGCGCGCTATCGAGGCTGGGCGCCGAACGCCGCTGCACCCACCCTGTTCGCGCAGCATCTCGCCACCGTCCACGTGCCGCGCCGGTTCTACGTCCGCCTCCTGCCCGGCATCCCGACGATCCGGGTGTTCGAGGCGCTGGCCTGCGGCATCCCACTGGCCTCTGCGCCGTGGGAGGATGCGGAGGGACTTTTCCGGCCAGGGATCGACTACCTCATCGCCCGCGACGGAGCCGAGATGGAGCGTCACCTGCGGGCGCTGCGGGAGGACGATGCCCTGCGCACAAACCTGCGTACGCAGGGGCTTGCGACCATCGCGGCCCGTCACACCTGCGCGCACCGGGCGAACGAACTGCTCGGCATCGTCGCAGCCCTTCGGACCCCCGAACGCCGCACAGAATCCCTGGAGAGATCCGCATGAAGATCGCCTTCTACGGCTCCAGCCTGCTGTCCTCCTATTGGAACGGGGCGGCGACCTACTATCGCGGCCTCCTCAGCGATCTGGCCGCCCGCGGGCATCAGGTGATCTTCTACGAGCCGGACGCCTTCGACCGGCAGCAGCATCGTGACATCGACCCGCCCGCCTATGCCGAGGTGAAGGTCTATCCGGCCACCGTGGAGGCCATGCGCGCCGTCGTGGCGGAGGCCGCCGGAGCCGACGTCGTCGTCAAGGCGAGCGGCGTCGGCGTATTCGACGACGAACTCCTCGACGGCGTCCTGGCCGCGGCGCGCCCGGAGGCGATCCGCATCTTCTGGGACGTCGATGCGCCCGCGACCCTGGCGGAGATGCGCGCGGATCCGCAGCACGTCCTGCACCGGGCGATGCCGGATCTCGACCTCGTTCTCACCTACGGTGGCGGCCCCCCGGTGATCACCGCCTACGAGGGGTTCGGCGTCCGTCGCTGCATCCCGATCTACAATGCCCTCGATCCAGCGACCCATCACCCGGTGCCGCCGGAACCGCGCTTCGCCGCCGACCTCGCCTTCCTGGGCAACCGCCTGCCGGACCGTGAAGCGCGCGTGGAGGCGTTCTTCCTCGATGCCGCGGCGCGCCTGCCGGAGCGTCGGTTCCTCATCGGCGGCAGCGGCTGGGAGAGCCGGAGCCTGTCAGGCAACGTGCACCATCTCGGGCACGTCTATACGCGCGAGCACAACGCCTTCAACACCTCGCCGCTGGCGGTGCTGAACATCGCGCGCGACAGCATGGCAGCCGTTGGGTTCTCGCCGGCGACGCGCGTGTTCGAGGCGGCGGGGGCCGGAGCCTGCCTCATCACGGATGCCTGGGAGGGAATCGAATTGTTCCTTGCGCCCAACGCGGAGGTGCTGGTCGCCCGGGACGGTCGCGAGGTCGCCGAGCACCTCGCGAGTTTGACGCCGGAGCGGGCCCGGCGGATCGGCGAGGCGGCGCGCGCGCGCATCACCTCCGACCACACCTACGCCCGCCGAGGGGCCGAGGTCGATTTGATCCTGAAGGAGGAGGCCGCTCGCAAGGGGACCCTTGCCCCGGTCCGGAGCGTTGCATGAACCGCCCCCTACGCCTCGTCGTACTCGGCCTTAGCTTGTCCTCGTCCTGGGGCAATGGGCACGCCACCACCTATCGGGCCCTGCTCAAGGCCTTCGCTGCCCGTGGCCACGACGTCCTGTTCCTCGAGCGCGATGTGCCCTGGTACGCGGAGCATCGGGATCTGCCGGAGCCCGGCTTCTGCCGCTTCGCGCTCTATCCCGATCTCGCGGCCCTCGACGGTTGGCGCGACGAGATCGCAGGAGCCGACGCCGTCATCGTCGGGTCCTACGTGCCCGACGGCATCGCGGTCGGAGATCGCGTGCTGGCCTGGGCCGAGAGCCGCGCCGCCTTCTACGACATCGATACGCCCGTCACCCTGGCGCGCCTCGAAGCG
Organism: Methylobacterium sp. AC690; assembly: GCF_979256535.1. Lineage (NCBI taxonomy): Bacteria > Pseudomonadati > Pseudomonadota > Alphaproteobacteria > Hyphomicrobiales > Methylobacteriaceae > Methylobacterium > Methylobacterium sp. AC690. The sequence continues at coordinate 15,747 of NZ_CEEDOX010000011.1, forward strand.
GAGGATTGCGCCTACCTGGCACGGCGGCAGATCGCGGATTACGACCTCTACCTGTCCTTCACGGGTGGTCCGACCCTGCGCCTACTGGAGGAGGCCTATGGCTCGCCGGCGGCCCGCGCCCTCTACTGCTCCGTCGACCCGCAGGCTTACCCGCCGCTGGAGCGCGCCCCGGCCTACGACCTCTCGTATCTCGGCACCTACAGTGCTGACCGACAGCCGACCTTGGAGCGCCTGCTGCTGGAGCCGGCGCGGCGCGCGCCCGAGCTGCGCTTCTGCGTCGCCGGCCCACAATACCCGGACACCATCGCTTGGCCGGCCAACGTCACTCGGATCGCGCATTGTCCACCGGACCAGCATCCGGAATTCTACGCGGCGAGCCGCTACACCCTGAACGTCACGCGTGCCGACATGATCCGCGCCGGCTACAGTCCGAGCGTGCGCCTGTTCGAGGCCGCCTGCGTCGGCACGCCGATCATCAGCGACAGCTGGGATGGCCTCGCCACGATCCTGACTCCGGGCTCCGAGATCATCACCGCCGAGGCGCCCGACGAGGTTCTGTCGATCCTGCGACGGCAGCCGGAGACGTCGCGCCGGCGCATCGGCGGGGCTGCGCGCGCGCGGGTGCTGGACCGGCACAGCGCCGTGCAACGCGCCCTGGAGTTGGAGGAGATCCTGCGCGCCACCATCGCCATGCAGGGCGCGGCGGCCGAGCTGCATCCCCTGGCGGAGGCTCGCGCATGAGCACAGGCCCGATCCGCGTCGGCCTCGTCGGGGTCGGCAACTGCGCCTCCTCCCTCGTGCAAGGTCTGCACTACTACCGCGACGCCGACCCCTCGGAGACGGTGCCGGGGCTGATGAACGTGTCGCTGGGCGGCTACCACGTCCGCGACATCGCGGTGGTCTCGGCCTTCGACGTGAACGCCGAGAAAGTCGGGCGCGACCTCGCCGACGCGATTGCGGCCCCGCCCAACAACACCATCCGCTTCGCCGAGGTGCCCCGCACCGGCATCATCGTACAGCGGGGGCCGACCCTCGACGGTCTCGGGCGCTACCTGAGCGCCGAGATCCGCGAGGCGGACGGCCCGGCGGTCGACGTGGCGGCGGAACTGGAGCGTACGCAAACGCAGGTGCTGGTCTCGTACCTGCCGGTGGGATCGCAGGCGGCCACCGAGCACTATGCCCGCTGCGCGCTCGAAGCCGGCTGTGCCTTCGTCAATTGCATCCCGGTCTTCATCGCCTCCGATCCCGCCTGGCGGGCACGGTTCGAGCAGCGCGGCCTTCCGCTCCTCGGCGACGACATCAAGAGCCAAGTCGGTGCCACCATCGTGCACCGGATGCTGGCCAACCTCATGCGCGAGCGCGGGGTGCGCCTCGATCGAACCTACCAGCTGAATTTCGGCGGCAACGCCGATTTCAAGAACATGCTCGAGCGTGAGCGGCTGGAATCGAAGAAGATCTCCAAGACCCGCGCGGTGACGAGCCAGCTCGACGTACCCCTCGATCCCGATGACATCCATGTGGGCCCGAGCGACCACGTTCCCTGGCTGACCGATCGGAAATGGGCGCAGATCCGCCTGGAGGGCACGGCCTTCGGCGGGGTTCCCCTGTCGATGGAGCTCAAGCTGGAGGTTTGGGATTCGCCGAATTCCGCCGGCATCGTCATCGATGCCGTACGCTGCGCCCGCCTCGCCCTCGACCGTGGGATCGGCGGCGCGCTGGTCGGGCCTTCGAGCTACTTCATGAAGGCGCCGCCCCAGCAGTTCACCGACGCGGAGGCGCGGGCGCGCACGCGGGCCTTCATCACCGGCGAGCCCGAAGTCTCGACCGTGGGCGCCCCGTGACCCGGGTCATTCTGGTCCGCCACGGCAGCCACGACCGGCTGAACCGCATCCTGTGCGGGCGCATGCCCGGCGTCAGCCTCGGTGCGCAGGGTCGTGACGAGGCGGATCGGCTCGCCGAGGCCCTGCGGGGCCGTGGCGCTGCCGCGCTACTGTCGAGTCCCCAGTCGCGGACCCGGGAGACCGCCGCGCCGATCGCCGCGGCGCTCGGGCTGGCACTGAGCGAGGAGCCGGGCCTCGACGAGATCGACTTCGGCGACTGGACCGGGCTGGCCCTGCCCGACCTCACCGGCGACCCGGCCTGGCAGGCCTGGAATACGCACCGGGCGGACCATCGGCCCCCCGGGGGCGAGAGCATGGGCGAGGCGCAGGCCCGCGCCCTGGCGACCCTCCTGGCGCGACCGGAGGAGTGCCTGATCGCGGTGAGCCACGGCGATGTCATCCGGGCCGTCCTCCTCGGCATCCTGGGCCTCTCCGTCTCCGCCTACGATCGCCTCGTGGTCGAGCCGGCCTCGATCAGCGTCGTCGAGTTCTGGCCCGGGGGCGGCCGAGTCTGCAGCGTCAACGGCACGGCCCACCTGCGATGAAGGGTTCGCCATGATGAGACCCGAGGAACACCCGCGCGGCGGGACGGATGCCCTGCGCCGCGAGATCGAGGCGCTCGGTCCCTGGTTCCACAACATGAACCTCGACGGCGTCTGGACCGCCCCGGAGCACTTTCTCGGCGATTACCCGGCCGTGAAGTGGCGGGGTTTCGCCGACGCGATCCCAGCCGACCTGACGGGCCGGAGCGTCCTCGACATCGGTTGCAACGGCGGATTCTACGCCATCGAGATGAAGCGCCGGGGCGCGGCACGGGTGCTCGGCCTCGATTCCGATGAGCGCTACCTCGCCCAGGCGCGCTTTGCCGCGCAGGTGACGGGGCAGGACATCGCGTTCGTGCAGGGCTCCGTCTACGACGTCGGGTCGCTCGGCGAGCGCTTCGACATCGTGCTGTTCATGGGCGTGCTCTACCACCTGCGCCATCCGCTGCTGGCGCTGGACCTCATTCGCGAGACGGTGGCGGGGGACCTGCTGGTCTTCCAGTCGATGCAGCGCGGGGCGTCCACGGTCGCCCCGGTGGCGGAGGACTACGATTTCTTCGCCACGGCGCCCTTCGCCGAGCCGGGCTACCCGAAGCTGCACTTCATCGAGCACCGGTATTCCGGCGACCCGACCAACTGGTGGGTGCCCAACCGCGCCTGCACCGAGGCGATGCTGCGAGCCAGCGGCTTCGCCATCGTCGGCCACCCCGAGGAGGAGGTCTATCTCTGCCGCTGTGCCGAGAAGCCCGAGCCCGGGGCCGTCTATCCGGCGCCGCCGCGCGCCCAGGAGATGCCCGCGTGATCGAAGCCGTGATGCTCTGGAACGAGCCCAACAACAAATCCCACTGGGATCCGGAACTCGACCCCGACTGGCACCGCTTCGCCGCGATGGTGACGGCCGCGGGCCGCGCCATCCGGGCGGAGAACCCGACCCTGCCGCGGGTGCTCGGCGGCATCTCGCCGATCGACCCCGGTTTCATCCAGCGCATGGAGCGGGCGGGCGCCCTCGACGCCGTCGACGCGGTGGCGGTGCACGGCTTTCCCCTCGACTGGAATCTCTGGCAGATCCACGAATGGCCGGCCAAGATCGCGGAGATCCGCGCGGTCACGAACCTGCCGGTCTGGGTCTCGGAGGTCGGCATCTCGACCTTCGGCGCCGAGGAGGTGCAGCTCTGGGGCGTCGACCGGACGGCGGAACTGCTGATCGGGCAGACGCCGCGCATCCACTGGTACAGCCTCTACGACCTGCCCCGGGAATGGGAGGCGACCACCCGGCACCGGGAGGCGGAGGGCTCCTCCTACTACCGCCACTTCCACATGGGGCTGCTGAACCAGGACGGCACGCCCAAGCGCGCCCTGGAGGCGTTCGCGCGGCATACACCGGCCCTGGGCCTGTGCCAGTGGTTCCACTACGAGGACCATCGGCTGGAGGAGGCGGTGGCCTGGATGAAGCGCCTGGGCGTCACCTACCTGCGCACCGGCCTGTCCTGGGCCGACAGCTTCCGGCCCAACGCGCTGGACTGGTTCGACCGGCAGATGCGGGCGCTGGAGGCGTTCGACGTCACCGTGACGTTCTGCTTCACGCCGGAGCATCGCGGGCTGTCCCCGCACCACACCAGCCCGCCGATCGACCCCGCGGAATACGCGGCCTTCTGCGCCGCCATGGTGCGCCGCTACGCCCCCGGCGGGAGCCTCCCCGGCGCGTGATCGTCTTCGGCAAGCGGGACCGCGCGACGGACCCGCGCGATCTCCTGGGCGACGTCGCCGCCCGGCTGCGGGCGGCCGCGGCGGGCCGGGACCGGACCCGGCACGAGGCCCTGGCGGCGGCCCTGATCGCGGCCGGCATGCTGCTGCAAGGCCTTGCGGATGCGGCGTTTTCCGAAGCCGGCGCCGATGCCCCGGCGCCGGACCAGGACGCCGCGACGGCGCTGATGCTCGCCCTGGCGGAGGCGGTCGATGCCTCCTGGGTGAGCGGGTTTCGCGGGCCAGTGCCGGATGGCGAGCCGGCAATGTCCACCCTCGCCGCCCTGGCGCTGCCGGCGCGGATCACCGCGCGCTGGTGCGAGGGCTTCGCGTTTTACGCAACCTACCCGGAGACTTACGCGATGGCGGCCCGGCGCTCCGGCCTCGGGCCCGAGACCCTGGTGATCGGCATCCGCAGCATCGGCGCGCCCCTGGCCGCGATGGTGGCGGCGGGGTTGGGGAGCCGGCGCATCATCACCGTTCGGCCGGTGGGGCACCCCTTCGGGCGGGAACTCGCCCTGTCGGAGGCCCTGGCGGCCGAGATCCGGGCGTGGACGGGGCCGGTGGCGGTGGTCGACGAGGGGCCGGGCCAGTCGGGCAGTTCGTTCGGGGCGGTGCTGGACGCGCTGGATCGGCTCGGGGTGGTGGAGGAGCGCATCACCCTGTTCCCGAGCCATGACGGGGCGCCGGGGGCGCAGGCGGGAGCGGCGCAGAGGCGGCGCTGGGACCGGATGCGGCGGCACATCGTGAGCGCCGACGCGGTGATCGGCGCGCCGGAGCAGGGGCTCGCGGCCTGGGTCTCGGAGGGGGCCGGGGCGGCGCTGGAGGGGGTCTCCGGCGGCGCGTGGCGCCGGCGCCTCTATGCCGACACGGCGGAGTGGCCGCCGGTGAACGCTTGGCAGGAGCGGCGCAAGTTCCTGTGGCGGCAGGACAATCGCACCTGGTATCTGAAATTCGCCGGGCTCGGGGCCCCCGCCGAGGCCAAGCTGGCGCGAGCCCGGACGCTGTCGGCGGCGGGGTTCATCCCCGCGGTGGTGGGCCTGCGGCACGGCTTCCTGGTGGAGCGCTGGCACGGGACGGCGATGCCCCTGCAGGCGGCGGACGGGTCTGCCTGGCTCGAGCGGATCGGGGACTATCTCGGGTACCGGGCCCGCACGTTCCCGGCAGGGGCTGAGGATGGGGCGGAGAACGGGGCAAATTTGCAGGCCCTGATGGCGATGGCCCGGCACAACGTGCTGACCGCATTGGGAAAACCCGCTGCGGCCACCCTCGACCGCTGGACCCCGGGGCGGCTCGCGGCCCTGGAGCGGAGCGTGCGCCGGGTCGAGACCGACAACCGGATGCAGCCCTGGAAATGGCTGGCTTTGCCCGATGGGCGGCTCCTCAAGGCCGATGCCCTCGACCATGCGGCGGGGCACGACCTCGTGGGCTGCCAGGACATCGCCTGGGATGTGGTCGGCGCCGCGGAGGAATTCGGGCTGTCCGAGAACGCCCGTGTATACCTCGCGGGTCGTGTCGAGGTCGCGGGGGATCGGGCCATCGACCCCGAACTGATCGCGTGCCTCACCCCGTGCTACCTCGCGTTCCAGGTCGGGGCCCTGACCCTGGCCCTCGGGGCCACCGGGGACCCCGCCGAGACGGCCCGGCTGCGGCGCCGGCTCGACACCATGACCGAGCGCCTGTGCCGGGTCCTGGCGCAGCCGTGAGGCGGCGCGAGTCGCCGGATGGGGGCTCCGGCGAACTCGGGCCCGACGCGACGGGCGCCCGCTCCGGCCGGGACGGGGGAGCCGCGCTACCCGCGAAGGTCCGTGCGCCGAGCCGGCAACGGAGTCAGGCGCCGGGCGGAATCGCGTAGGTGCCGGTGGCGTGGCAGACCAGGGGGTCGCCGTCCGGGCCGGTGATGTGGACTTCGCCGACGGCGAGGCGCCGGCCGAGCTTGAGCAGGCGGGCGCTGCCGAGGAGCCCGTGGGGGCCGGGTTTGCGCAGGAAGTTGAAGCTGAGGCTGGTGGTGACGGCGAGCGCCACCGGGCCGAGGCTGGCGAGGATCGCCGCGTAGAGGGCGTAGTCGGCCAAAGCCATCATGGCAGGGCCGGAGACCGTGCCGCCCGGGCGCAGGTGGCGCTCGTGGTGGTCCATCCGCATCCGGGCGAGGCCGGGGCCGACCTCGACGAGGTGGTAGGTCCGGCCCCCGGCCTCCATCTGCGGGAAGGCCGATTCGAGGAAGGCCACGGTCTCTTCCAGGGAGAGCGTCTGCGGCAGGGTCTTGGACATGGACGGACACTCCGGTTCACCGGGCCGCCACCGCCCCGATGCGGCGGGACGACCGCGCGACGACTTGCGGACGCTCGGCGCATCTTGGTCGGGACTCTGATCGACGACCCGCGAAGCCTTGCAGCACGCCGCCGCTTGCCCGACAAGATCATGAATGCGCCAGTCCCACGATGCCTACGACCCCGCCCTGATCCGCCGGGTCCTCACCGAGACCCGGACCATCGCGCTGGTGGGCGCCTCACCCAACCCGGCTCGGGCGAGCCACCACGTCATGGCCTTCCTGCTGGCGCGCGGCTACCGCGTGATCCCGGTCAATCCCGGGCTCGCCGGACAGACGCTCCAGGGCCAGCCCGTCTATGCCCGCCTCGCCGACCTGCCCGAGCCCGTCGACATGGTCGAGATCTTTCGCAGTTCCGACGCGGCGGGTGGGGTGGTGGACGAGGCCCTCGCCCTCCCCCAGCCGCCGCGCTTCATCTGGATGCAGATCGGGGTGCGGGATGATTCCGCCGCCTCGCGTGCTGAGGCGGCGGGATTGGTTGTGGTGATGGACCGATGTCCAAAGATCGAGATTTTTCGGTAAATCGTCTGAAAAGGAATACTGCAGCGCTCGCATTGCAGGTCTTAAACACAAAATATCAATTGATAATTTCTGCAACTTTAAATCAAAACGGTAGATTTCCTCCAAAAGTTGTTTTAGCGTTGACCAATGCATGGTCTGATTGAAGTCCTAATCGAAGGATGGTTCGACCATAAAGATTGTTTGCAGTAAATAAATACGTTTGGAGTATAAATTGATGGTAACGAAGAAGGAAATTGCTGAGTATTCTTTCGATATTCAAGTTGGATTGGAAGGTGCTGATGTCCCTGAGTATGATGCTGCGAAAACGCTAGGGATGGCAGCCGTACTGGCAACAAATCTTCGGGGACTTGGCGAGGTAGACTATAAAGTCCTAAAGCTTGTCTCCTCTCGATATTTTCATATAAGGTCGGATGTAATCGATAATGTTCTAACTGTACTTGCTGATCTTGAATTAATTAGATTGGCTAGTACTGGATCGACCATCAACAGTGTTATCCCAAACGTTCCTCATTTTGAAAACGTTTACGATCAAGTCGGCGAGTATGTCGAGCAAAAGCCACTCAATGAACTTGAGATGACTACGATTACAATATTGAATAAACTTTACGAAACTCCCGTAAATCGAGATTCTCTTATTTCGAAGCTGGGAATTAACAAAGACGATTTTGAAACTTGTCTACAAATAGGCCAGGGCGCAGGATTGATTGTGGATCAGAGAAGCAGAGGAAAAGATATTATCGCGAGTCCAATGTATTTTAGTGGCAATTTAGACAATCTAATCGATATTGCTGCTCGGGGCGATACGCCGAGCCTTCATAAGCTTCTTACTCTTGTTCAAAAGAACCAAGGGATGCCCTTCTCATCGATTGTCTCCGGCGGGAATATTGGAGGAAATTCAATAACTCCCCACGAGGTCGATCTGCTGCAAAAGTTAGCCGAGGAGGGAATCATAAAGCCTCCAGGAATCGATCGACCCAATAAGACGCGTGAACAGTTCATCTTCACGCCTGCCCCCGGTCGAGTCCGTATGAGTGCCGCCAATCGTGAAATTTACGAAAAAGGTATGGCCCTCGCCGCTGCTGTCAGAAAAGGGCAACTACTACCAGAGGCTTATCGAATCAAGAATCCACAAGCACTCCTTTATAGACTTGGAGACCGAAAATGGATTGGAGCAAATAGTGAGGCGTCCCATCAGTACAAAAATCTTGCGGTGTTAGGTTTGGGTCGGCTTGAGCATATTTCAGGAGATCAGTTCCGATTTCATTTGATTGATGTTCCGGAAAATTTGGAGGCCGTTGATATCGCTAAGAAGCTTCTAGCAGGCGAGCGTCCAGAAGATCTCGAATTGGATAAATCCGCACGCCTGCTATTCAATCACGATGAAAATTATGTAAAATCACACCTTGCTTCTCAGAAGATGCGTATCGGAAAACCAAAAACGGTATTATCCTCGCGAGCAGAAGCTGAAATTGATCAATATATGTTGAAGCTATGATGAAAGATCTTCCGCAAAAGAAGTTGGCTGTACGTTTCTGTGCTGCACAGGAAATTGTGCCGTTTATGGAGGTCCTCGTTCACTCTGAGACTGGTTTAGAGGAAGTTTCAGTCGATATAACTGATATAGATGTTCTTGGTCATGACTTGGGAGGTTCGGGGCTTCCTATAAGAACCCTATTTGACTGCAAAAGTGGCACTAAGCAAATGAGTCCCGTGAATCGGGCGCTTTGGGCTAGTGGTCTTTGTAAATTTGTGCAAGCAAACAGCGCATATATTATCCAACAAAAAGAAGCTGTATATAGTCATAAACTTGCTGCGAACACGATGGGCGTCCATATTCACTCTGAAAGTTCGTTCGTCAAATATGCCGAGAGTACCTCAAGTCTCTTTGCGCAAGGTAGTACATATCTCGATGATTTAGAGGCGTGGGATAGTCTATCAAAAACTGGCTCAATCGTTCCCTGCAAAGACATCTTATATTATGTTTCAAATTATGCAGCGATGGAAGATTCCGGTCCTAAATCTTTGCGGCATGGCCTGTCTGCACTTTTAAAAGCTTCTCCCGAACTGAATCCGAGCAAATCGAACCACCGGCTGCTCTTTGGTGTGTTTTTGTCTAGCTTCCTAATTTCTATGTCGATAACGATTAACGGCATGAAAGATGTCTTCGATTTCTCTATGACTAAAGAAACCTTCGAGCGTACGCTCCGGTTCTATGTCTGGGACGGCAAGGAAAACTATTATCTCAGAAAGAGTATGAGGGCAGCCATACAAAGATCTCGTGGGGATGCTGAAGATGTTCAGCTCGAGCTACCTGAGTGGGAAAAGTTTCTGCATTTGGTACGCAGTATGCTTGATGCGCCGGAGGCGCTTAAAAGCCTTTCGTTTCTAGCCAAAGAGCTTGCTTTCCGATCTGTTTCGCAAACCCCAAATGCTTTCGCGGAGATAAGAATCACAGACTTATTTATCAAAAACAATCGGGCAAGGCAGTTTTTATTCGCAACCTCAGAATATCTTGTACGAGCGGGTAAATTACCCGGAGATTTTCATCAGAGATTCGTAGCTGACATCAATGGTCTTCTTGCAATAAATAAATCCTCTATCAACACATTGGGAGACTTGCTTAACGTTCGATCTCAGGCGGGATCCTAATCTGTAATATTTGCCGACCTTCCAGTCTCCGCCATCAACGCCACAGCCACAAAGCTAATCCCCGCCGCCACGGCCAGGTACAGCCCCACCCAACCCACACCGCCCCATTCCGACAGCCGCTGCGCCAAGTAAGGCGCGGCGGAGGCGCCCAGGATGCCGGCGAGGTTGTAGGTCACGCTGGCGCCGGTGTAGCGCACGCGGGTCGGGAAGAGTTCAGGCAGCAGCGCCCCCATGGGGCCGAAGAGCCAGCCCATGGCGAACAGGCCCAGGCACAGGAAGCCGAGGACGAGGCCGCCCTGGCCGCTGCCGAGCATCGGGCCCATCAGCAGGCCGAGGCTGGCGGTGAAGACGAGGCCGGAGAGCAGGATGGGGCGGCGTCCGAAGCGGTCGGCGGCCCAGCCCGAGAGCGGGATGCCGAGGCCCATGAACAGCACGGCCACGCACTCGAAGAGCAGGAAGGTCGGCCGGGTGAAGCCGAGCGTCGAGACGCCGTAGCTCAGGGCGAAGACGGTGGAGAGGTAGAACACCGCGTAGCAGGCCACCATCGCGAAGGTGCCGAGCAGGGTCGCGCGGAGGTACTTGGTGAAGATCACCGCCAGCGGCACCTTCTCGGGGGCGGCCTTCGCCAGGGCGGCCTTGAAGACCGGGGTCTCGGTGAGCTTGAGGCGGACATAGAGCCCGACGCCCACGAGCACGGCCGAGGCCAGGAACGGGATGCGCCAGCCCCAGGCCTGGAAGTCGGCGGGGCTCAGGGCCAGGGCGAGGCCGAGGAAGCCCAGATTGGCGGTTATGAAGCCCACGGGGGCGCCGAGCTGCGGGAAGATGCCGTAGAGGGCGCGCCGGCCCGGCGGCGCGTTCTCCACCGCCAGCAGGGCCGCACCGCTCCACTCGCCGCCGAAGCCGACGCCCTGGCCGAAGCGCAGGACGCACAAGGCGAGCGGCGCCCACCAGCCCGCGGTGGCGTAGGAGGGCAGGCAGCCGATCAGCACCGTCGACAGGCCCATGATCATCAGCGAGGCCACGAGGGTCGCCTTGCGCCCGACCCGGTCGCCGAAATGGCCGAAGAAGGCTGCGCCCAGGGGCCGGGCGATGAAGGCGATGGAGAAGGTGGCGAAGGCGGCCAGCGTCTGCACCGCCGGATCGCCGGGCGGGAAGAAGATCGGCCCGATCACCAGGGCGGCCGCGGTGGCGTAGACGTAGAAGTCGTAGAACTCGATCGCGGTGCCGACGAAGCTGGCGATGAGAATCCGCGCCGCCGGCACGGTTTCGGGCGCCGCGGTCGGGCTGGCGAGGGTCGGGCGGGTCGCGGTCTGGCTCATGGCGTGGGGCCATAGCTCAGCTTCGACCGGCAGGATAGCGCCGAATGCTGGGGATCGGGCGCGGAACACTTGCCTTCCGGGGGCGAGCGGGCCCGGACGGGTCCGCCCGCCGGATCGGCGCTCAGGCGTGCAGCTCGCTCAGGGGCGCGTGGACCGTGAAGGCCTGGCCCTCGTCGACCCAGTTCGCCCCAGCCTGGCCGCCGCGGATCGCGGCGATCTCGCCCGGGTCCGCCGTGAAGGTGTGGGCGCCCGAGCCGGTGTTGTAGAAGCGCTCCACGGTCTCGGCCCCGGCGCCGGCGACCGCCGGGTCGGCATAGGCCTGGAAGGCGACGCCCTCCAGGTGGAAGCTCGGCGCGCTGGCGAGGAGCTGGTCCCGCTCCGCGGTGCTCGCCGTGTAGAAGTGCGTGCCGTTCTGCGTGTCGTAGAAGCGGAACACGTCCACCGTGCCGAGGCCGTCGGCGGGCGTCTCCCAGGCGACCCCCTCGTAGCGGTAGCCCGACGCGCCGAGGAGGAGCTGGTCGCGCTCGGCCGCACTGTTGGTGAAGAAGTGGTCCTGGCTGGTGGCGTTGTAGAACCGGTAGGTCTCGCTGAGGTCGGCGACGGATTGCTCCACCGCCGCCAGCGGCAGGAAGATGCCGTTGGCCACCGGCAGGGCGATCTTGTAGCCGGCGCTGCCGTCGACCTCGTTGCCGGTGCCGGCGCCCTCCCCGGCCGCCACGGCGAGGCCGTGGATCTGGAACTCGCGCCCGGCGAGGCGCTGCTCCAGGTTCTCGAAGATCGCCGCCTGGTTCGGGTCGGCGAGGTTGAACTGGTAGTCCTGGTGGAAGCGCAGGTTGCCGTTGGCGTCGGCGGTGGGGAAGTCGGGCGAGATCTCCACGTCGGTCACCGCCCCGGAGGCGGTGCCGCTGAGGAGCGCGGGCGCCACCACCGGCGCGCCCTCCGGGTCCTCCACGAAGCCGTCGCGGTCGGCATCGAGGGTGATGTTGGGCAGGAGCGACGGCGCGTCGTTGTCGAAGCCGTGGATGTGCTGCGGGTGGATCTGGCCCGGGGTCAGGCCGCTGGCGATGACGTCGAGGCTGACGCGGCCGGCCGCCCGGTCGAGGTGGAGGATCGCCTCGCCGCTGACCCCCGAATTGTTCGACGGCACCAGCTGGGCGACCACCGTCCCGGTGGCCTCCGCCAGGGCGTTGATCGCCGGGTTCTCCGGGGCGAGCGGCCCGGTGCCGGTGGGCGCGAGGGTGTAGGGGGCGAGCAGGGAGAGCAGGTTCTGTTCGTCGATCAGGGCGGCGTTTATGGCAGAGCTTGTGTTGTTCTGAGTATTCGTTGCCATGGGCTTTCCTCCATGCGGGAGGAGTCACTAGATTTACCCACCCTGTGGCCCGCATTAACCTATGGCTGTTTTCGCGTGGTTTCTATTCCGCTGCGATGTTTTGTACCTCTGTTCGCGCCGAATATTAAAATAGATCAATGAAGGACTGTATTCGTTCTGCGGCAAAGCTTTTGCATTGCAGCACGATGACCGTGTGAAAGCGGACGCTTCCGTGCCCGGGACGCGGCGTCGCGCCGGCCCGTCGCGCCTTGACCCTCCGGCACGTCCGGCATAAAGAACCATCGTTCGTTTCAGCGGATACTGTCCTCTTCCGCCGCCGTCCGGCGGGGCGTAGAGGACGGGCACGAGACCACAGGCGTGTGCGGGCCGGCGGGCCCGGGAGGTTTTTCTCGATGACCGATCGTCTGCCCGGCTTCAACACGCGGGCCATCCATGCCGGCGCGGTGCCCGACCCGACCACGGGCGCCCGCGCCACGCCGATCTACCAGACCGCCTCGTTCGTGTTCGACGATGCCGAGCACGCCGCCTCGCTGTTCGGGCTCGAGGCCTTCGGCAACATCTACTCGCGCATCACCAACCCCACCAACGCGGTGCTGGAGGAGCGGGTCGCGGCCCTGGAGGGCGGCACCGCCGCCGTGGCGGTGGCCTCGGGCCACGCCGCCGAGTTCCTGGTGATGCACGCCCTGATGCAGCCGGGCGACGAGTTCATCGCGGCCGACCGGCTCTACGGCGGCTCGATCAACCAGTTCAACCATTCCTACAAGAACTTCGGCTGGAACGTGGTCTGGGCCCAGACCGACGACCCGTCCTCGTTCGAGCGGGCGATCACGCCGCGCACTAAGGCGATCTTCTGCGAGTCGATCGCCAATCCGGGCGGGGTCATCACCGACATCGCGGCGCTCGCCGAGATCGCCAAGCGCCACAACCTGCCGCTCATCGTCGACAACACGATGGCCAGCCCCTACCTGATCCGCCCCTTCGAGCACGGGGCCGACATCGTCGTGCACTCGGCGACGAAGTTCCTCGGCGGCCACGGCAACTCCATCGGCGGCCTCGTGGTCGACGGCGGTACCTTCCCGTGGGCGGGCGACGCGCGCTTCCCGATGCTGTCGGCGCCCCGGCCCGAATATGCCGGCAAGGTGCTGGCCGAGACCTTCGGCAACTTCGCCTTCGCCATCGCGGTGCGGGTGCTGGGCCTGCGCGACCTCGGGCCGGCGCTGGCGCCCTTCAACGCCTTCCTGCTCCTGTCGGGCATCGAGACCCTGCCGCTGCGGATGCAGCGCCATTGCGACAACGCCCTGGCGGTGGCGACCTTCCTGCAGAGCCACCCGGCGGTGGCCTGGGTCAGCTATCCGGGGCTGGAGACCGACAGGTATCATCAGCTCGCCCGGCGCTACACGCCGCACGGCGCCGGCGCGGTGTTCACCCTCGGGCTGAAGGGCGGCTACGCGGCGGGCGTCAAGCTGGTCTCGAACCTGACCCTGTTCTCGCACCTGGCGAATATCGGCGACACCCGCTCGCTCATCATCCACCCGGCCTCGACCACCCACCGCCAGCTCACCGATCCGCAGCGGATCGCCGCCGGCGCCGGGCCCGAGGTGGTGCGCCTCTCGGTCGGCCTGGAGGATCCACAGGATCTGATCGCCGACCTCGACGCCGCGCTCAACGCCTGAGCGGGGCCGTGTTAACCTTCCCTTTACCACGTTGGGCCGAGGCTCGGGTCGCGATCACCGGAGGTGGCGATGTCGGCCTTGGCTTCGATGGACTGGGCGTACGTGGAACAGATCAACGACGGACTGGCGTTCCTGGCCATCCTGGCGGCCCTGGTCGGGCTCGCGGTGGCCTTCGCCCCCGGGATGCCGGAGCGGCGCCTGGCCGCCCCGGTGAAACGGACGCGCGACACCGGCCGTTATTGACGACACCGTCGGCGGGGCATAGGCCCCCGTCTCACCCCTGTCGCGAGATCGTCCGGCCGCCGATGACGCAGAACCCGCCAGAGAGGCAAGATTCCCCGGAGCCGCAGGCGTCGACAGACCTGCCCGTCGTGCTCCTCGTCGAAGATGACGGCCTGCTTCTGATGGAAGCCGCCGACACCCTCGTGGATGCCGGGTTCGAGGTGCTGGAGGCGAGCCACGCCGACAACGCCCTCTCGGTGCTGGAGAGCCGCGGCGACGTCGACGTGCTGATGACCGACGTGGACATGCCGCGCGGCTCCATGGACGGCTTCGCCCTCGCCCGCCTCGTGGCGCATCGCTGGCCCGGCATCCCGGTCCTCGTCGTCTCCGGCATGGGCACGCCCGGCCCGCACGACATGCCCGACGGGGCGCGCTTCATCCCGAAGCCCTACGAGCCCTCGACCCTGGTCCGGACCCTGCGCGCCTTCGCCCGCCGCGCCGCCTGACCACTCCCCCGACCTTCACAGACGGGAGGCCCCGATGGCCACCGAGACCCAGACCCATCGCTTCGCGACCCAGGCGATCCATGCCGGCGCCGCCCCCGACCCCGCCACCGGCGCCCGGGCCCAGCCGATCTACTTCACCAACGGCTTCGTCTTCGAGGACACCCAGCAGGCGGCGGACATCTTCGCCATGCGCCGCACCGGGTTCTCCTACTCGCGCGGCTCCAACCCGACGGTGGCCGCCCTCGAGCGCCGCGTCGCCGCCCTGGAAGGCGCCAAGGCCGCCGTGGCGGTGGCCTCGGGCCAGTCGGCCGTGCTCATGGTGCTGATGACCCTGATGAAGAGCGGCGAGGCCTACGTCGCCTCCTCGCGGCTCTTCGGCGGCTCGCTCGGCCTGATGAACCGCCTTGACGGGCGCTACGACCTCAAGCCGCAATTCACCAAGGGCCTGACCCCGGCCGATTTCGAGGCCGAGATCACCCCGGAGACCCGGGCGATCATCTGCGAATCCATCGTCAATCCCTGCGCCACCGTGATGGACCTGGCCGGGATTGCCGAGGTCGCGCGCCGCCACGGGCTGCCGCTTGTCGTCGACAACACCCTCGCCTCCCCGGCCCTGATCCGGCCGATCGAGCACGGGGCCGACATCGTCATCCACTCGACCTCGAAGTTCCTCGGCGGCTCCGGCCAGACCATCGGCGGCGTGATCTGCGATGCGGGCCGCTTCGACTGGGCCGCGATCCCCGGTCGCTACAACCTGATGAGCGAGCCCTGGGCCGACTATGACGGCCTCGTGCTCACCGAGCGCTTCCCGGACTTCGCCTTCGCCTCGGCCTGCCGCGTCTTCGGCATGCGCGAGCTCGGCCCCGGCCTGTCGCCGATGAACGCCTTCCTGACGCTCACCGGCATCGAGACCCTGCCGCTGCGCATGGAGCGGCACTGTTCGAACGCGCGCGCCGTCGCGGCCTTCCTGAAGGACCACCCGGCGGTGGCCTGGGTCAGCTACCCCGCCCTTCCGGGCCAGGAGGGCGAAGCCATGGCCGCCCGCTACGTGCCGCAGGGTCCGGGCTCGATCTTCACGGTCGCGCTCAAGGGCGGCGAGGCGGCGGCGGTCCAGTTCATCATGGGGCTGAAGCTGATCTCGCACCTGGTGAACATCGGCGAGATCAAGTCCCTGGCGATTCACCCGGCCACCACGACCCACCGCCAGCTCGCCCCCGCCGACAAGGCAGCGGCCAAGGTCGGCCCCGAGACGGTGCGCCTGTCGATCGGCCTCGAGAGCGTCGAGGATCTCATCGCCGACGTCGAGCAGGCCCTGGCACCACTCGGCTGAGGCCGGCCCCTCCCCTTCGGAGGGCCTTGCGCCTCAGGTCGCGCCGACGCCGATGACGCCGCCCTCCATTGGGGGAGACGCGGATGCCGCACCGGCGCGGGGCGTCCACCACGGCGAAGTCGGTCATCGACCAGGCCAGCGCGTGCGCGGCGCGCAGGGGGCGGTCGTCGATCGCCGGCTCGCGGCCCTGGCGAAACCGGTCGCTGACCGCCGCCGCGGCTCGGCCAGGCATGCCGGCTGCGTCTGAGAGCGGTCCCGGTCCCGGTCCCGCGTTCCGGGACAGGAATTGGCCGCCGGCCGAGGCCGGGCGGTGTCACGGACGACGGACGAGGGCGGCGGTTTTGGCGCTGGATCCGGGTCTCAGGCCGCGGCGGAGAGCGCCTGCGGGGCCGCCGCCTCGATTCGGTTGCGGCCGAGACCCTTGGCCCGGTACAGGGCCGCATCGGCGCTGGCCAGCATCGCGTTCAGGTCGCTGCGGTCCGGCGCCGCGAGACCGATGCTGACCGTCGCGGGGATGCCGGGGCCCTCGGCCCGCCCGGCTGCCGCGGTGAAGCGGCTGGCGATCAGGGCGCCGCGGCTCAGCGCCTGGTGACGGTCGCAGTCGGGCAGCAGCGCCGCGAATTCCTCGCCGCCCAGGCGGACCAGCAGCGCGTCGGGGCCCGCGCCCGCACGGGCGGTCTCGGCGAACAGCTTCAGGATCTCGTCCCCGGCCGGATGGCCGTAGCGGTCGTTGATCGCCTTGAAGTGGTCGAGGTCGAAGGCGAGGAGCGCGACGGGGCGGCCCTGTCGCTCCCGCAGGATCCGCCCCCCCTGGTCGAAGAAGGCGTGGCGGTTCGCCAGGCCCGTGAGCTGGTCCGTGTGCGACAGGCGCAGGAGGTGCTGCTTCTCCTCCTCGCGCACGAGGGCGAGGAACGACATCGGCATCGCCACCGCATACAGCACGGCCTCGAACATCGTCGCCTTGGCCACGATGGCGAGCATCTCCGGCCCGGACCACTGGACCACGAGCGGCACGATGAAGGCGCGGCCGAGATAGAACGCGGCGTGGAAGGTCAGGATCGAGACCGCCACCGGCCGGGATCGTAAGCCCCGGGCCGTGCGGCTGCGCAGGAGAAGCCACGCGGTCAGGCCGGAGGCCAGCGCGATGGGCAGGGCCGAGACGTGGTTCCAGAAGGCGGTGGGAAAGTGCGCTCCGGCCACCGCCCACAGGACCGCGAGGGCAACCAGGGCGACGAGGGAGGCGCGGAGGTATCGCCGACCGTCGAGGCTCGCAGCCGCGTTGAGGACCAGGAGGTAGCCCGACATCATCAGGAGGTTGGTCGCTCCCATGCCGACGGCGACGGGTACGTGCCGGCGGTTCATGGCGACGACGCAGCCCAGGACGAAGGCCACGAGCCCGGCGGCCAGGATCGCGAGACCGCGCGCGCGCGCCGGGTGGGCCTGCCGTTCCCAGAGCAGGAGGGACGTCGACACCAGCAGCGTCCCGACCGTCAGGTACCAGAGGGTTTGGAGATCGATCTGCATCGCTTCGCCTGTCTGGGGCCAAGCTTAACGGCTGCGATCTGTCAGGTCCCTTATGGTTCCATGCCGATTGTCGACATGGTTCGCGCAAGGTTAAGCGCCGCCCGGTGCGCCGGGGCCCCTTGGCCGTGTCGGCGGCGCCCGGGCACCGTCAGGAGGGCGTGGATTCCCGCAGCCCGATGCCGATGACGCCGCCATCCAGGCGGGAGAACCGGATCCCGGCCTTGCGCAGGGTCTCGACCGCCTTCTGCCGGGACTGCTGGGCCGTGGCGTCGAGCTGTTCCTCCATGCGCTTCACCGTCGAGAGGGACAGGCCGGACGCCTGGGCGAGATCGGACATGGACCAGTCCAGCAGGGCGCGGGCGGCGCGCAGGTGGCGCCCGTCGATCGGCGGGTCGAGGCCCTCGTCGAACGGCATGCCGGGCGCCGGCGTGGTCGCCTCCAGCGGCGGGGTGAATCCGGCCCAATCCGGCTCTGCGAGGCTCGAGTCCAACGACGCGGTGAACGGACGTGCGGTCTCGCCAAACTGGTTCTGCGCGCCCCCCTCCCCGAACAGGACCCGGCTGCGGCGCTGGTCGGCCAGGCGCGCCTGCCGCAGGCTCTCGTGGTCCGTCACGTCCAGGACGACGCCGGCGGCCCCGCGCGGGTGCCCGTCCGGGTCGAAGTAGATCTCGTTTCGCACCGACAACACCCGCATCGCCCCGTCGGGCCGGCGAAACCGCACCGTCTGGCTGCCGAGGGAGGTGCCTTGCATCAGGTCGGTGCCGCTCTCCAGCTTCCCCCGATCCTCCGGCAGGACGAGCCCGACCAGTAGGTCGTAGCTCGGCCGCGTGGTCCGGGGATCGACGCCGAGGAGATGGTACAGGCCCGACTACCAGACGTGCTGGTTCTCGGCGAAATGCCACCCCCAGGTGCCCGTCAGACCGTGGCTCTCGATGAGGTTTAAAAACTGGGCTGGAGAGAACTTGAGATTGTCGACGTGCATATCCTCATGGCCCGCTAAAACTTTCAAATGATAATGTCATCAATCGAGCGGGTCCGCAAATCAGATGAGGCACGAATACATGCAACCACAAGTGAACGAATTTGGCTCTTCCTGATCTCAAACAGCCTTTCTACTTCTGAAATCTCCGTTGTCGCCCCACAAGCACCCTTATCGCGGGACGATTTTTAGTCACTGCGACTGGTATCGGCACGCAAGGCCACGGGCTCGCGTGAATTCGGGCGCGAACGCGCGACGCGTTTCGAGTGTCCGCGGCCTCGAGGCGGGCGGAGAGGCCCGTGAAGTCTCGACCCCCGGCCGCGACGTCTGGACGATGCATCGCCAAGTCCGCCCGCTCCAGGGCGACGGGCGTCGCGGTCGTGTCCGATTGTGCAGGAACCTGCCGCCGCGCCAGCGCTGCCCGTGGCGACCGCGCGCGGGCGCGCAAACCGTGCATGGGGCGACGGCCCGACTCAGGCCGTCTGCAGGGCGGGCTCCGCATCCGCATCCCCGAGCAGGTCCGGACGGTTGCGCAGGAACCAGGGGACGCGACTCGCCGGCATCGGCTTTCCGTAGAGATAGCCCTGGGCGTTGGTGCAGCCCCCGTCCCGGAGGAAGGCGGCCTGCTCCGCCGTCTCGACGCCCTCCGCGGTCACGTCGAGGGCGAGGCTGCGGCCGAGCTGCAGCACGGCGGTGACGATGGCGGCGTCGTTGGCGTCGCGCTCCAGGTCGCGGATGAAGCTGCGGTCGATCTTGATCTCGTCCACCGGGAACTGCTTCAGGTGGGTGAGCGAGGCGTAGCCGGTGCCGAAATCGTCCAGGGCGACCCGGATGCCGGAGCCGTGCAGCGCGGCCAGCACGTCGCTGACCCGGTCGCCGTGGCTGCCGAGGAGGACGGTCTCCGTCACCTCGACGCCGATCCGGCTGCGCGCCAGGCCGGCCTCGTCGACGTCGTCCAGGAAGGTCCCGGCCAGGTCGCCCTGGGCGAACTGCGCCGAGGAGAGGTTGAGGAAGACGCGGCCGGGATCGAGCCCGAGGCTGGTCCAGTGCAGGAGGTCGGCGATGATCCGCCGTCGCAGGACGTCGCCCACCGCGACGCCGATTTCCGGATCGTCGAAGATGGCCGAGAAGGCACCGGGCGCGAGCAGGCCGCGGGTGGGGTGCTGCCAGCGCGCCAGGGCCTCGAACCCGATCACCGCCCCCGAGACCAGGTTGATCTTCGGCTGGTAGTGCGGCTCGAGCCCGCCGCCGCCGTCGAGGGCCGCGCGCATCTCGCGGGTCATCGCCACCCGCTCCTCGATGTCCGCCCGCAGGGCCGGCACGAACAGGGTCGCGCGGTTCCGCCCGGAGGCCTTGGCGGCGTAGAGGGCGAGGTCCGCGTTGGTGAACAGGTCGGCCGAGTTCCCGGCATGGTCGGGATAGAGGGCGAGGCCGAGGCTCGCCCGCGGCGCCACGATCCGCCCGCTGATCGGCATCGGCGGGTGCAGCACGTCGAGGATGCGCCGGGCGAGGTCGTGGATGCGGGAGTGCCCCGCCGCATCGCGACCGGGACAGATCACCACGAACTCGTCGCCCCCGAGGCGGGCCACCAGGTCGGTCGGCTCGATCACGCCGCAGAGGCGCAGGGCGACCTCCTTCAGCAGGGCGTCCCCGGAATCGTGCCCGAGGGTGTCGTTGATCTCCTTGAAGGCATCGAGGTCGAGCAGGATCAGGCCGACCGGCGTGGCCTGGCTCTCCGCCTTCGACAGGGCGGTTTCCAGTGTGGCCTGGAACAGCGCGCGATTGGGCAGGCCCGTGAGCACGTCGTGATGGGCGGCCGAGCGGATCTGGGCCTCGGCGGCCTTGCGGCTGGTGATGTCCACGAGGCTGGAGACGTGGCAGGCGGTGCCGTCGATCTGGACGCTCTCGATCGAGAGGAGCACGTCCCGGCGCTCGCCGGACAGGACGACGATGCTCGTCTCCCAGTCCCGGATCGCCTGGCGCCGCTCCAGCACCGCCTGCATCCGGCGGCGGTCGGCGGCGCCGATGAAGTTCCGGTTCTGGTAGTTCGCCAGGGTATCGCCGGGGGCGAGGCCGAAGAACCGGACGCCGGCATCGTTGGTGCTGACGATCTGCCCGTTGGCGGCCAGGGAGACGACGATCGGCACCGGCACGGCCCGGAACATCGTCTCGAACAGCTCCCGACTCTCGGCGAGCTCCAGGCTCGCCCGGCGCTCCACGTCGGCCGCCGACCATTCGAGGCGGCGCAGGCGGTTCGTCCGGGCGATGTAGAGCAGGACCGTCAGGTGGCCGAGGGCGAGTTCGCTCGCGAGGCCGAGGCTGACCTCGCCGGGGGACCGCAGGGCGAGGATGCCCGCCACGAGGATCAGGGCCGAACCGGTGCCGGTGAGCGCCGTCCGGACGAAGCTGAGGGGCACGACCAGCATGAACACGGTCGGCACCAGCAGGGCCGCCAGGACCGGGATTTCGGGGCGCGCGGCGCAGAGGGCGCCGAGGCCCACGCCGACGACGACCTGCCACGGCAGGAGCCATCGCTGCAGCGACGCGAAGGTCTTGACCGACCGCAGGGCCACCAGACCGCCGAGCGTCGCCGCGAGGATGGCGAGGTGCGCGACCAGCAGCGCCCGGATCGCGCCGAGGGTCTCGATCAGGCTGAGGTCGTTGACGAGGAGCAGGAGGTCGATCGCGAGGCAGGCGCAGAGGACGGCCCGGGTGTGGCGCAGCGTTCGCGGCAGCCGCTCCGTCCGGAATGCCGTCTCGTGGGCACGGGTGGCGAATTCGCCTGCAGGCGTGATGAGCCGATCGGTCGTCATGGCGAACGACCGTGACATGCAATTCTCGCGCAGGGGTTAAGACTGCCTGTGCTTGGCTCTATTTCACCGGGCGTGGCCGACCGGCCGTCAGGGCTCGCAGCGCCCCGCGCATGGTGCGCACGTCCTGCTCGGTCATCGCCATGCGATGAAGCATGTCGCGCATGTTGCGGGCGATGATGTCCCGTTTCTCCGGCGGATAGAAGTTGGCGGCGGCGAGATTGTCCTCCAGCGTCGCGAACAGCGAGGCCATCGCCTCCCGGGTCGCCGGCGGCGACAGCATCTCGCCGGTGAAGGGCAGCACCGAGAGCCCGGCCGCCCGGCGCCACTCGTAGCTCATCAGCAGCACCCCCTGGGCGAGGTTCAGGGAGGAGAAGCGGGCATCCACCGGGAAGGTCACGATGGCGTCCGCACGGGAGACCTCGTCGTTGTCGAGGCCGGAGCGCTCCCGCCCGAACAGGATGCCGACCCGCTGGCCGGCCCGGCCCACGACGTCGCGCATGGCTTCGTCCGGCGCGAAGACCCGCTTCATCTGCCCGCGCTCGCGCGCCGTCGTCGCCAGCACGTAGTGCAGGTCGGCGATCGCCTCGCCGAGGGTGGCGTAGACCACCGCGCCGTCGAGGATATGGGTGGCGCCCGAGGCCGCCTCGCGCACGCCCTTCTTCGGCCAGCCGTTCTTCGGCGCCACCAGGCGAAGCTCCGACAGCCCGAAATTCGCCATGGCGCGGGCGGTCATGCCGATGTTCTCGGCCAGCTGCGGCTGGACCAGGATGATCACGGGCCCGGCCGGGGATCGGGTCGGGTCCATCGGGTCTGCCGGGGTGGGATCGGACGAAAGCGGGCTCATCGGCGCCCTCTTGCATGACCGGGGCGCCTCCGCAAAGGGGGCGTCCCGTCAGGCCGATGCCACGCCCCCCGGAACGGCCCGCATGCGCCGCCTGTGCACGCGCGACCTCCTCGGCTCCCCCTGCCCGATCAGGCGGGGCGCCCCCGCGAGAGATCCGGTCATGACAGCCGCCCCGACAGCCCGATCGGGGGCCGGAGCGCTGTCGTCGATGTCTCCCGCAGTGACGGGAGCCCCCGGACTGATCGGCTCGGGTGGTATCGCGCCGAACTTCGAGGGTGTGCGCTCGTGCTGATCCGGCGGAGCCGCGGTTCGGACCGATCAGATCTTTCCGTCGAGACCCATCTGGTAGTATTTGTGGATGATCTTGTCCTGGTTCTCCAGGAGCCAGTCGATCGAGGGCTCGTTGGTCATGGCCTTGCGGATCGCCTCGGTCATGCCCCGGCGCTGGATGTCGAACAGCGCCTTGTGATCGACGGTCTCGGCCTCGATCACGCCCGGGCTGAGCCAGACCGAGCAGATGATGCCGAGGTCGTTGGCCTTCTCCTTCGGGATGTAGCCGGCACGCACCGCGTCGAGCACGCCGTTGGCGATGGCGAACTGCACCGTGCCCATCAGGATCGAGGTGTATTTGCTCTCGGTGACGCTCACCTTCGAGACGCAGAGCGTCACCGGGCGCACCATGATGTCGGTGTTGAGCAGCGCGAAGACGCGGCTGTGGCCGACGACCTGGTCACCCGTGAGGGTGGCGAGGGCCGTACCGACCGGACCGTCGAGTTCGCCGATGATGACCTCGGGCTCGGAGGCCGTATTCGGCGGTCCGCCGGCGACCAGGGCCTCGCCGGCGCGAAGGATGATGCGTTCACTCATGGGACTCTCGGGACTCTCTCACGACGGCGAAGGACGGAACGGCGAAGGCATGGGCCGCGTGGCCGGCAGAATCCGTGTGTCGGCGCCAATGTCCAGCCCCGTGGCCGTATGAGGCCCCGCCCTGCCCCCTGGATCGGAATCCTCCCATCCCGGTCGGTCGAGGCCGGCGGCCGGTACACAGGGCAGCGGGGATGCGGGCGCGCTTCGTGGAATGCAGTAATCCGGCTTTAAGGCTTGGCGTGCATCGCTGGCTGATACGGGATCTCGGCACCGACTGTTCGAAACGACATCAGAGGAACCTTCCCGTCGGACCGTGATGGCAAGGCCAAGCGACCCGCGTCATCAGAACTCGATCGGTTTCGGCACGCCCATGTCCTGCCCCACGTCCTGCGGCGCCCAGAAAAACGGCTGTCTCAGCCGCTTTCGCCGATCTTCGGGCGGGGCGACGGCAGTCGAGTTCGCCCTCGTCATGCCGCTCTTCATCCTGGTGTTCATCGAAATTCTTCAGGGCGGCCTGTACGTCTTCTGCTACGCGGCCCTGGAGAAGGCGACCGCCGATTCCAGCCGGACGATCATGATCGGCGCGCTGACCGATACGGCCTCCACCGCCAACGGGTTCCGCAGCGCCGTGGTCTGCCGGAACCTGATCGCGGGCCTGTCCTGCGGCAACATCGTCACCAGCCTGCAGACCACCACCCTGGCCGGGTCGGGCGGCGGCTACTCGGTCTTCGTCAGCCCGGACGAGAAGAGCCTCGTGCCGGTGCCGATGGACAACGCGCAGACGGCGTACTGCACCGGCGCCCCCGGCACCTACGGCTACATCCAGGTCTTCTACGCCGTGCCGGTGTTCAGCCCGGTCTGGATCGCCCTGAAGCTGAACACGACCTGGAACGGGACCTCGGTCGTGTTCGCCCGGGCCGCGGTGGCGTTCCGGAACGAGCCGTTCACCACCGCCAGCGTCTCGACCGGGTGCTGACGCCGCCATGACCTGCCAGACCCTCACGCGCTTCGGACGGGATCGACGCGGCATCGCCATCGTCGAGTTCGCGCTGATCCTGCCGCTGCTGATCACGCTCTCGGCGGTGACCTTCGATCTCGTTCGTTACGTCATCTACATGCGCAAGATCGAGCTTGCGGCCAGCACCCTGGCGGATCTCGTGGCGCGCAACGACACCGGCAAGATCACCCAGACCGACATCCTCGCGATCTCCCGCTCCCAGCTGGTCATGTTCCCGGAGGCCATGCAGGCCGCCAGGGACGCCAACGTCTCGGTCTGGAGCCTGCTGAAATGGTCGCTGTCGGGGATCCAGTTCACCCCCACGGTCGCCAGCTGCACCGCCAACTGCACCTATGCGCCGAAGGTGACCTGGACCTCTGGCCAGAAGCGATCCTGCTCGACGCCGCCAGTCGCCGCGCCCAACACGGCGGGACCGAGCCCCACGACCTTGCCCAGCGACACCTTCGGCCCGGGCTTCCTCGTCGTGGCCGACGTGGTCTTCAGCTACAAGCCTCTCATCCTGCAATCCGTCGTCGGCACGATCGACATCGCGAAGTCCTTCTACTTCGCGCCGCGCTACGTCACGACCATCACCTTCGATTCGAGCGGCGGGATCACCTCCGCCAATGCCTGCCCCTGATCCCCGAGGCATGTCCCATGCGCGCCGACCCCACGCACCGTATCTCTCCAGCCGGGCGCCTGCTGCGGCGCCTGCGCGATGAGCGCGGCGGCAACGTGCTCATGGTCTTCGCCCTGGCGCTGATCCCGCTGATCGGCCTGACCGGGCTCGGCGTCGATTACGTCCGCGGCATCAACTATCGCACCCATTTCGACCGCGCATCCGACGCGGCCACGATCACCGCGATCGCGACCGCCCGCGACTACATCTCCACCAATCCCAAGAACGAGGCGGACCCCACCGCCTCCGCCCTGGCGCTGGCCAGGACCCGCGGGTTGGCCGCCTTCCGGGTCAATGCCGGGCCGATGCTGAACAGCCTGCCCCTGACGCCGAACCTGACGGTGACCCGGACCGGCAACGTGGTGTCGGCGTCCGCCAGCTATGCCTCGAGCTATGAGTCGCCCTTCAGCCGGGCCATGGGCAACCTGACCTCGATCGCGGTGTCGGGCGTCTCGACCTCGAGCCTGACCCTCGGCAATTACACGGATTTCTACCTCCTCCTCGATACCTCGGGCTCGATGGGCTTCCCGACCTCGAGCACGGCGCAGGTGCAGTTCGCCAGGCTGAACCCCGACATGGCCGACGCGAAGGGCAACAACTGCGCCTTCGCCTGCCACTTCACCGGCTCGAAGGGCTTCAACATCGCCAAGAGCAACAACATCGAGCTGCGCATCGCCACGGTGAGCAACGCGGTCCAGCAACTGATCGCCAAGGCCCAGACCAACCAGACCCTGGTCAATCAGTACCGGATCGGCCTGTACCCGTTCGTGAGCTACCTCGAGACGGCGGCCGACATCACCACCAACCTGGGTTCACTCTCCTCGGTGAACCTGGAGAACTACATGGATATCGGCGACTCGACGGTTCCGCGCGGCAGCGGCGGGACCCACTACGAGAACGTCTTCGCGACCATCAACACCAAGATCAAGGTCGTCGGCGACGGCTCCAGCGCCGCCAAGGCGGTGCCGTTCGTGTTCTTCATCACCGATGGGGTCGGCAACAACCAGTACTGGGACAACAAGAGTGGCTGGACCGGATCGCAGGCCAAGCTGCTCGATCCCTCCCTGTGCAAGACCCTCAAGGACAAGGGCGTCACCGTCTCGGTGCTCTACATCCCCTACGTGCCGCTCGCGACCCCGTTCAACAGCAATGTCGGCTACGAGAACGTCGTGGTGAACGGGCTCATCCCCAGCGTGCCCGGGACGCTGCAGAACTGCGCCTCGTCGGGCTACTTCCGGACCGCGAGTTCGGCCAGCGAGATCCAGGAGGCGCTGAACGCCATGTTCGATCAGGCGACCCGGAAGGCGCGCCTCGTGGCCGGTCCCTGACAGGCCAAACCATTTGTCATGGCCCTTCGGGGAGCCGCCAGCTTCCGCCCCGGGACCACCCGGGCTAAGGACGGCGCCAGACCGGCATCCGGCTTGCGTTCCGCAGGCGTGCGACGTCGGTGAACGCCCCGGTCCAGGAAGGTGTGCTGCAGATGGATAAGATCAAGGTTGCGAACCCGGTCGTCGAACTCGACGGCGACGAGATGACCCGGATTATCTGGAGCGAGATCAAGAACAAGCTGATCCACCCCTACCTCGATCTGAACCTGGAATATTATGACCTCGGCGTCGAGCACCGCGACGCCACCAACGATCAGGTTACCGTCCAGGCCGCCGAGGCGATCAAGCGCCACGGTGTCGGCGTGAAATGCGCCACCATCACCCCGGATGAGGCCCGGGTGAAGGAGTTCAACCTCAAGGACATGTGGAAGTCGCCCAACGGCACCATCCGCAACATCCTCGGCGGCGTCATCTTCCGCGAGCCGATCATCTGCCAGAACGTGCCCCGCCTCGTGCCGGGCTGGACCCAGCCGATCGTCGTCGGCCGCCACGCCTACGGCGACCAGTACAAGGCCACCGACTTCAAGGTGCCGGGCAAGGGCCGCCTGACAATCAAGTTCGAGGGCGAGGACGGCACCGTCATCGAGCGGGAAGTCTTCAAGTTCCCGAGCGCCGGCGTCGCCCAGGCGATGTACAACCTCGACGACTCGATCCGCGACTTCGCCCGCGCCTCGATGAACTACGGCCTGAACCGCAAGTACCCGGTCTATCTCTCGACCAAGAACACCATCCTCAAGGCCTATGACGGCCGCTTCAAGGATCTGTTCGAGGAGGTCTTCCAGTACGAGTTCAAGGCGAAGTTCGACGCGGCCGGCATCACCTACGAGCACCGCCTGATCGACGACATGGTGGCCTCGGCTCTCAAGTGGTCGGGCGGCTACGTCTGGGCCTGCAAGAACTACGACGGCGACGTGCAGTCCGACACCGTGGCGCAGGGCTTCGGCTCCCTCGGCCTGATGACCTCCGTGCTGCTCACCCCCGACGGCCGGACCGTCGAGGCCGAGGCGGCCCACGGCACGGTGACCCGTCACTACCGCGAGCACCAGAAGGGCAAGGAGACCTCCACCAACTCCATCGCGTCGATCTTCGCCTGGAGCCGTGGCCTCGCCCACCGCGCCAAGCTCGACGACAACGCGGCGCTTGCCAAGTTCGCCACGACGCTGGAGACCGTCTGCGTCGACACCGTCGAGGCCGGCTTCATGACCAAGGACCTCGCCCTGCTCGTCGGCCCCAATCAGCGCTGGCTGTCGACCACGGGCTTCCTCGACAAGGTCGACCAGCACCTCAAGACCGCGATGGCCTGACGGGGTTCACCGAAGCCCTAGGGTTCGAGGGAGCCCGGGCGTGCACGGTCTTAGAAGGGCGCGGGATCGAGCGTTCCGGGGTCCTTCGGCGGCTGCGCCCGCCTATCCTTCGATCGGGTCGGCACCGGTCGCCCGCTCTCGCTCGTCGGAGAGGCCGCCCGCACGCGTCATTGGATGAAGACCGACGCAGAGCACCGCGTCATCCCGGAGCCGCAGCGCGGAGCCCGGGATGACGGAGCGGTGGCCTCGGTGATCGACCCAGCGGACTGACACCGGAGATCGCTCGGATCGGGCGGTCGTCGGCAGCTCGTCCGCTGCGACCCTGGCGAACCGTCACGATGCGGGCCGCGCCGCCTCGGCCTTGCGCTTGCGGGTGGCGGCGGCCTTCTTGGCGGAGGCCGAGCGCTCTTCCGGCGTCCGGGCGGCGGAGGCCTTCCCCCCGACCCGTCCGCCGCGATGCGCCGCCGGATGGCTGCTGGCCTTGCCGCGCCCGGAGCCGCCGGGCTTCTTGCCGCCGCCATCGTCCTTGTTGACGGTCGCCCAGGCCCGCGCCTCGGCCTCCTTCTCGGGCACGCCACGCCCCTCGTAGGATTCAGCGATGTGCTCCGCCTTGCGGATCTGCTTGTCGGTGTATTTCAACTTGTCGCCCTGGCTCATCGCGAACCCCCTCCGCTGGACGGCCCGGGCGAGGCATCAGCCGACCGCGGCGGGCCCGTCGAGAATCGCCCGAACCCGGCGGACCAGGTCCGTCCGGCGGTAGGGCTTGTTCAACAGATCGAACTCCGAACCCCCGGCATCGGTTCGCTCCAGGCTGGCCTCGGCGTAGCCCGTGGTGAGCAGGACCTTGAGCTCCGGCCGCCGGCGCGTGGCTTCGCGCCCCAACGCGATGCCGTTCATCCCACCGGGCATGATCAGGTCGGTGAACAGCAGGTCGATGGGGTTCCCGCTCTCCAGCACCTCGAGGGCCTCGCGGCCGTTCTGCGCCATCAGGGTGCTGTAGCCGAAGTCCCGCAGGATGGTGCGGGCGAGTTCGGCCACGTCCTCCCGGTCATCGACGATGAGGATCGTCTCGGTGCCGGACCCCTCCTGGGGGCCGACCGTGGACGGCGCCGCTTCGAGGACCGCGGTCTCGGTGGCCGGGAAGGACAGGCGCACCACGGTCCCCTCCCCCAGCATCGATTCGATGCGGGCGGCGCCGCCCGACTGCTTGGCGAAGCCGTAGACCATCGACAGGCCGAGGCCGGTGCCCTTGCCCTCTTCCTTGGTGGTGAAGAACGGGTCCATGACCCGGGCGAGGACATGGGTCGGGATGCCGCTGCCGGTATCGGTCACGCTGATGGTGACGTAGCGCCCGGGTGCCAGGGGACCGGCCACGTCGCCGGTGATGACGTGGTTCTCGGTCTTGACCGTGAGGCGGCCGCCCTCCGGCATCGCGTCGCGGGCGTTGATGAAGACGTTGAGCAGGGCGACCTCGGCCTGGTTCGGGTCGACCCGGCAGTTCCACAGGTCGGGGCTGAGGTCGAACCCGAGGCTCACCGTCTCGCCCAGCGTCCGGCCGGCCATGTCGGCCATGCCCTGGACCAGGGCATTCAGGTTCACGGAGCGGCCCTCGAGGCGCTGCTTGCGGGCGAAGGCGAGGAGCTGCTGCGTCAGGGTGGTGGCGCGCTCGGCGGCGGTGCGGATGTTGTCGGTGGCCCGGCGCAGGCGGTTGCGGTCGGCTGACGGATCGTCGAGGCCGGCGCCCAGGATGTCGACGTAGCCGACGATGACCTGGAGCAGGTTGTTGAAGTCGTGGGCGATGCCGCCGGTGAGCTGGCCCAGCGCCTCCATCTTCTGGGCTTGGCCCAGGGCCTCCTCGGCGTCCCGCCGGCGGGAGACGTCGAGCTGCGAGGCGAAGAAATACACCAGCGTTCCGCCCGCGTCGTAGATCGGCGAGACGAACAGCGCGTTCCAGAACGGGGTGCCGTCCTTGCGGTAGTTGACGATCTCGGTGGCGACGTTCTCGCGGGCCGCGATCGCCCGGGCGAGCTCACGCACCGCGCCGCGATCGGTGTCCGGCCCCTGCAGGAAGCGGCAGTTGCGGTCCAGCACCTCGTCGCGGCCGTAGCCGGTCATCTCCAGGAAGGCGTCGTTGGTGAAGATGATCGGATTGTCGGGCAGGCGCGGGTCGCTCACCACCATCGGCATGCGCGAAGCCGCCACCGCGTTGAAGAAGAAGGCCGCTTCCGGCGAGATCGGGGTCTCGGCCGAGGATCGGATCGGGTCCTGCGCGAGCGCCCCGTTCGGCGGAATCTTGGGCGTGTCGATCATCGTCGCGCAATCACATCGGCGGGGCTTCGCAGGCGAAACCTGACAGGCCGCCCCTAACACGGGTCAAACACCCGGCGCCATCATCGTTCCCTGTCCCCATCCCCGCATCCCCGGCGCACCATGACGATTCGGCGAGGTGCGCCGCGCGCAGGTATGCGCGCGGCGACTCGGGGGGTCAGCGCTGCTCGGTCTCGAAGCGGACGCTGTTGACGTTGGCCCGCTCGAAGGCCTGCATCACGTGCTGGTAGGAGCGCTCCATCTCGGTGGCCTCGACGCCGTCGATCTCCTCCGGCTTCAGCACGAACATCAGCATCGAGCGTCCGGTGACCTCGTAGGTCGCGCCGATCGGCTTGCTCACCACGTCCTGGCTGTCGGGCAGGTTCGTGTCGAGGAGCCGGGTCCAGCCGACGCCGCCCACCGATTCCGGCAGGGTGAACGACACGAGGTCGTGATAGGCGTTGTAGAGCAGCAGCAGGGTGGCGTCGCCGCCGCGCTGGTGGATGCCCGAGGCCTGGGCCCGTCCGTCGAGAAGCACCGCGAGGGAGCGGGCATCGCCCTGCGTCCAGTTCTCGGGCGACATCTCGGTGCCGTCCGGCTTCAGCCACGTCACGTCCTTGACGCCGAACTCCTCGTCGTAGGAGCCCGTCAGGAAGCGGCCGCGGGTGAGGATCGGCAGCGCCTCGCGCAGCAGGGTCAGGCGCTGCGTGAACTCGGCGAGATCCCGCTCCTCCGGACCGACGGCCTCCCAGTCGAGCCAGGAGATCTCGTTGTCCTGGCAATAGGCGTTGTTGTTGCCGTTCTGGGTCCGGGCGAACTCGTCGCCCGCCAGCAGCATCGGGGTGCCGCGGGAGAGGAACAGCGTCGCCAGCATGTTGCGCATCTGGCGCAGCCGCACCGCGCGGATCTCCGGATCGTCCGTCGGGCCCTCGGCGCCGTAGTTGTTCGAGAGGTTGTGCGAGTGGCCGTCGCGGTTGTCCTCGCCGTTCGCCATGTTGTGCTTCTCGTTGTACGACACGGTGTCGTTCAGCGTGAAGCCGTCATGGGCGGTGAGGAAGTTCACCGAAGCCCAGGGCTTGCGCCCGCGCTTGTTGAACTTGTCGGCCGAGCCGGTGAGCCGGGCCGCGAGATCCGGCAGCATGCCCTCGTCGCCGCGCCAGTAGCCGCGTACGTCGTCGCGGAAGCGGTCGTTCCACTCGGCCCAGCCGGGCGGGAAGCCGCCGACCTGGTAGCCGCCCGGACCGCAATCCCACGGCTCGGCGATCAGCTTGACGCTGTTCAGCACCGGGTCCTGCCGGCAGGTGTCGAGGAAGCCGCCGCCCTCGTCGAAGCCGTGCGGCTCGCGGCCCAGGATGGTGGCGAGGTCGAAGCGGAAGCCGTCGACCCGCATCTCGGTGGCCCAGTAGCGCAGGGAGTCGGTCACCAGCTGCAGCACGCGCGGGTGCGACAGGTTGAAGGTGTTCCCCGTGCCGGTGTCGTTGATGTAGTAGCGCGGCTCCTTGGGCATCAGCCGGTAGTACGAGGCGTTGTCGACGCCCTTGAACGAGAGGGTCGGGCCCTTCTCGTTGCCCTCGGCGGTGTGGTTGTAGACCACGTCGAGGATGACCTCGAGGCCGGCGCCGTGCATGCGCGCCACCATCTCCTTGAACTCGGAGAAGGCGAAGTCCGGCACGGCCGAGTAGCGCCGCGCGGGGGTGAAGAACGAGATGGTGTTGTAGCCCCAGTAGTTCACCAGCCCCTTCTCCTGCAGATAGTCGTCCTGCACGAAGGCGTGGACCGGCAGGAGCTCCACCGAGGTGACGCCGAGGCTCTTGATGTAGTCGAGCACCGCCGGTGTGCCGAGGCCCGCATAGGTGCCGCGCAGCTTCTCCGGCACGGCCGGATGCAGCTTGGTGAAGCCCTTCACGTGGGTCTCATAGAAGATGGTCTTCTCCCACGGCACGTGCGGCTTGCGGTCCCGACCCCAGGTGAAGGCCGGGTCGATAACGCGGGAGCGGCGGGTGAAGGGCGCGGAATCGCGCTCGTCGTAGGTCAGGTCGTCGCCGCTCTCCATCTGGTAGCCGAACAGGGCCGGGTTCCAGGTGATGGAGCCGACCAGGCCCTTGGCGTAGGGGTCGATCAGCAGCTTGTTGGGGTTGAAGCGGTGGCCCGCCTTCGGCTCGTAGGGGCCGTGGACGCGGTAGCCGTAGATGGTGCCGGGGCGCGCGTCGGGCAGGTAGCCGTGCCAGATCTCGTCGGTGTACTCGGGCAGCTCGATCCGCTCGATCTCGTTCACGCCGTCATCGTCGAACAGGCAGAGCTCGACCTTGGTGGCGTGGGCCGAGAACAGGGCGAAGTTCACGCCCAGGCCGTCCCAGTTCGCGCCGAGGGGATAGGGCGAGCCTTCCTTGATGCGCGAACGTTTGGCGCGGCCCTGCGGGGTCGAGCGGTCCGCGGGATTCGTCGTGTCGGCCATGTTCGCTCCGGGCGGTATCGATGGGTGCGTCGAGACAGGGCGATGCGCGTCGCCCCGTCTTGGAAACCTGGACAGGAACGCTCACGCTTCGCCGGAAGGTCCGCAACGGGGCAAATCTTTTTGCATCGCACGGCGCAACGCTGCGCAACCGCTTCCACGCCGCGTGCGCTTGCGGCAGAACGGGTGTGGCAAGCGTGCGAATGACGGGCGGCGGGGGCCGCCCGGGGCGAGGAGAGCGGCGCATGACGGATCAGCCCAACGGCCTGCAGGGAATCGCCGATCGCTACCGGGTCAGCCTCGATGCCGTGCGCCATCTCGCCCAGGCGCTCGAGTCCGGCCATGGCCGGATGGCGCAGTTCAACCATCCCGAGCTCGGCGGCTTCGGCCAATGGTCCGGCGCCGGCATGACCATGATCGGCGACATGTTCAACGCCGACCTGAAGGCCCGGGTGGACGCCCTCTGCACCACCCTGGCCGCGGCGCTGCCGGCCGGGGCCTGGTCGGAGGTGCCGCGCGGCGCCGGGGCGCCCTGGCCCCTGGAATGGGGTGCGCCGGCCACCGCCGGATCGCAGAACGGGATGCGCTACGCCTACTTTCCGGGCCAGAGGCGCCTCGTGGTCGAATCCGAGGGGCGGGCCGCGATCTACGATACCGGCGACCACACGATCAGCGGCGTCTCCCAGCAGCAGGGCAGCGCGACCGGCCTGCGCTTCTCGGGCCCCGGCGGGCCCGTCGACCTCGCCAGCCTGAAGCGCCTCGACGAGGCCGAGCGCGGCGAGACCCGCCCCTTCGCGCCCGAACCGTTCGAGGCCGGTCCTCCGCAGGGCGAGGCGTCGCCTCAGGGCGGCGCCGCGCCGGTGGCCGGCAGCGACGTCCTGTCGACGATCGAGCGCCTGTCGGAGATGCGCCGCAAGGGCATCCTCACCGAGGGCGAGTTCACCGCCAAGAAGGCCGAGCTGCTCGCACGCCTCTGATCGCCCGATTCGGATTCACCCCGGTTCCGAACCACCTCGGTTCCGAACGACGCGGGGTGGATCGCCCGGGGGACGCGCGCGTTGGCCTCGGGCCGACGCCGCGCACGGGACGCGGATCGCGGCAGAGCTCCCGCAAGGCTGATGGCCCGACCCCGCGACCTCCTCGACGTCTCGACGATCTACCACGAGCCCGCCGTGCCGGATTACCCGCGCGGTCAGGCGATCCTCGACCGCTTCCCGCAGGCCGAGCGCATCGTCGTGCCCTCGCACTGGAACATCCCCAGCCTGCACGGCAATGCCGGCTCGGTGGAGGATTGGGTCCGGATCAAGCGCTCGACCCTGGTGCTCGGGGTGAAGAAGGGTCTTGCCATGCGGCCCAACGGGCGCAGCGCCCACTTCATCGCGCCCTCGACCTCGAATGGCTGCGCCATGGCCTGCGCCTACTGCTACGTGCCCCGGCGCAAGGGCTTCGCCAACCCGATCTCGCTCTTCGTCAACGTCGAGGCCGTGGCCGCCGCCATCGCCCGGCACGCCGCCCGCCAGGGCCCCCTGCCCGAGCCCGATTCGATCGATCCCGCCCTCTGGGTCTACGACCTCGGCGAGAACGGCGACCTCTCGGTGGACGCCATGGTGAGCGACACGGTGCGGGACCTCGTGGCGCTGTTCCGGGACATCCCGAACGCCAAGGCGTCCTTCGCCACCAAGGCGGTGAACCGCGATCTCCTCGCCTACGATCCCCAGGGCAAGACCCGGATCCGCTTCTCGCTCATGCCCGAGCGCATCGCCCGCATCGTCGACGTCCGGACGGCCCCGATTCCCGAGCGCATCGCCGCCATCGACGACTTCGTCGCTGCCGGCTACGAGGTCCACGTCAACTTCTCGCCGGTGATCCTCTACGAGGGCTGGGAGGCCGACTGGACGGCCCTGTTCGCCGCCATCGACGATGCGATCGGACCGGCGGCCCGGGCGCAGCTCAAGGCGGAGATCATCCTGCTGACCCACAACGCCGACCTGCACGCGGTCAATCTCGGCTGGCACCCCAAGGCCGAGGACCTGCTCTGGCGGCCGGACATCCAGGAGGCGAAGGTCTCCGAGGGCGGCGGCGCCAACCTGCGCTACCGCACCGGCTGGAAGGGGAAGTGGCTCGCCCGCTTCAAGGCGCTGCTGGCCGAGCGCATGCCGTACTGCACGGTGCGGTACGCGTTCTGAACCGGCCGGCGCCCGGCCTTCGTCGGGCGCCGGTCCGTCCGGTCAGGCTGCCCCCGTCTCAGCCCCAGACCCTCTCGCCCGTGGCGACCTTGGCGCCGATGTCGAGGGCGATGTCCATGCCGAGGCCCGGAAAGCGCGCCTGCATCGTCGCCTTCAGCGCGGCGGCATCCCCGCCCGCCGCGAGGGCCTCCTCGAAGGCAAACAGGTAATCGCGGGTGAAAGCGAGGGCCGAGCCGTCGGTGGCGGCCTCCACGGCGAGATGGCCCGGCACGACGACGGAGGGCCTGCGCATGGCGAGCCGGCCGAGCTCGGCGATCCAGGCCGCGCGGGCGTCCGGGCTCGGCATATCGGCGGTCCAGACGTGAACGCCGGAGAAGACGAGCACCCCGCCGAACATCGCGTCCAGCGCCGGGAGGTAGAGCGTGCGGCGGTTGGGCAGGCCCGCCGCGGTCAGGATCTCGACCGTCTCGCCGTCGACCGCCAGCGCGGCGCCGTCGAAGGCCGTGGGCATGACCACGTCGGCCCGTGACCGGGGACCCTCGTCTCCCAGCCGCGGAGCCCAGGCGGCGATCTTCGCGTCGACCGAGCGGGCGATGGCTGACACGGTCTCGGACGCGGCGAGCACCCGGGCCTCCGGGAAGGCCTCGCAGAGGGGCTTCAGGCTGAAATAATAGTCGGGATCCGACTGGCTCACATAGATCGTCGTCAGTCGCTTGCCCGTCGCGGCGATCGCCGCCGCGACGTCCCGGCCGTCGGCGAAGGTGAAGCCGCCGTCGATCAGGATCGCTTCGGTCGGCCCTTCGAGCAGCACCGGGGCGCGGAAGAAGCCGTTCGGGCCGGCCGGAAAATGCGTCCAGGCCAGCCCGGGCGCGGGCATCCCGACCGGCGGCAGCGCGCTGGTCGCGTCGAGGCTGATCTGCGTCATGGTGTTTCCCCCGATCCGGCCCGAAGCTCGGCCGCAAGTCTGTCCCGGTCGCCGAAGAGGATGCCGCCCGGCAGGCGTCGGGCGCCCCGCTCGTCGGCGAGGACGAGGGTGGGGACGCCCCGGGCACCGAACCGGGCCATCATCCGGGTCGCGTCCTCGATTCGAGCGTGGTTCGCCGCCCGCAGCGCCGCGTCGGGCTCCGCCAGCCGGGCGGCGGCCTCCGCGAAGCCCGCGCGGGCGAGCACATCCGCCACGACGGCGCGATCCGCGGTGTCCCGGCCCTCGACGTAGAGGGCGTGCTGGAGCGCGCTCAGCCCTTCGACCTCCCGGCCGGTCTGGGTCGATCCGATGGCGACGAGGCCGAGGGTGGCCGCGGCCGAATCGAAGGCGACGCCGGGCGTCCCGAAGATCAGGGCGTGATAGGCGTCGCTGAACGGTTGCCCGGTCTGCAGCCTGATGCGCTGGTCGTTCTGCCAGACATATTCCGCGAAGGCGGCGTCCATCGGCTGCCCGCCATCGCCCGCGAACAGGCCCGTGGGCGCGAGCTGCAGGCTGACCGTCTCCGACCGGGCGATCCAGGCCAGCGCCGGGGCGGCGCCGTAGCACCAGCCGCACAGGGGATCGAACAGATAGGTCAGCTGCATGGGCCTGGACCTGACGCGTGGCTGCGTAAGCGCCGGAAGAACTGAATTAGCCGCGCTAATTCAGACGAGCGCAGCTTTAGCGACCGACTTTGCGCAAGACGAGTCCAATTTTGGAATGGGAGCCCCGCCCCGAGCGCGGCAGCCGGCCTCGGCCGCGCGCTGCGCGCTCACGCGGCCCGGGGCGCCGGCGCACCCGCCTGCGACGAGGATGAGCGGGCCCCTAAGTCGCGGGCGGCGCTGATGCGCTGGCATGGCAGATGGCAGGGTGCCCGGTGGATCGCGGAAGCGTGGGCGCAGCCCTCGACGGACCGGGCGCAGATGAATCAAAGGTACCGCGCGGCGCCCACGCGGCGCCCTCGCACAATCCGAGATGTCGAATGTCAGGATCTGGCGGAGGGAGCGGGATTCGAACCCGCGATACCGTTTCCGGTATACACACTTTCCAGGCGTGCGCCTTCAACCACTCGGCCACCCCTCCGGTCCCGTCGCCGCGTCTCGCAGCCGCCGGGGCGGCCGGGCTTCGCGATTGCGCCGGGAGGCGTCGTGTACAAGCGGCCTTGGCCGGGTGCAAGCCTCAGAACGGCAAAGCTGGCGATTCGCGCGAGATTTCGGCGCGGGGCCCACCCGCGCCGCCGCGGACCCGGGCCGTCGTTCTCAGATTCGCCGCTTTTGCAGCCGATGCGCGAGGGGTTCGCCTTCGGGCCCCGGGAGCTGTTCTCCGCCGTGATCCGCTTCGACAACGTGACCAAGGTCTACCGGACGGACGGGCATCGCCGGACGATCCTCGAGCGCGTCTCCTTCACGCTGAAGCCGGGCACCAGCTACGGCATCCTGGGGATCAACGGCGCCGGCAAGTCGACCTCCCTGCGCCTCCTGGCCGGCACCGAGATGCCCACGAAGGGCCGCGTGGTCCGCACCACGCGCGTGTCCTGGCCCCTGGGCTTCGCCGGCGGCTTCCACCCGGCCATGACGGGGCGCGACAACATCATCTTCGTGGCGCGCATCTACGGCGAGGATCCGCGCAAGGTGCTGGAGTTCGTGGAGGATTTCTCCGAGCTCGGCAGCTACCTCGACGTCCCGATCCGGACCTACTCGTCCGGCATGGGCTCGCGCCTGGCCTTCGGCATGAGCATGGCCATCCCGTTCGACTGCTACCTCATCGACGAGGTCACGGCGGTGGGCGATGCCCGCTTCCAGAAGCGCTGCGAGGAGGCCTTCGCGGCGCGCCGCGAGAATGCCGACGTGATCATGGTCTCCCACGGCATGGACACCCTGCGCACCTGGTGCCAGCAGGGCATCGTCATCATCAACGGGCGGGCGATCGTCTACGAGAGCATCGACGACGCCATCGAGGTCTATCGCCGTCTGAACGCGTGAGATGCGCCGGCCTGACCGCGGCCACGGTTTTGCCGCGGCGGCGGTGCAAAGGGTCTGATGGGGCGGCCTGGTGGCCGGACGACATGGAATACCGGGGCGCATGAGCATCGAAATCCGCAACCCGCAGGGACAGCCGCTGACCACGGCCGATCGCTCGAATGCGGTCGCCGAATCCCTCAAGCAGATCGCCCGCGTCTCGCGCTTCGCCGACCGCAAGAAGGGCATCCAATCCTACCAGAGCCACGTGAAGACGGATCCGCTGATCCCGGTCCTGTTCGTGGTCTGCTTCCTGCTCCCGACCCTGGCGGCCGTCGTCTATTACGGCCTAATCGCGTCGGACCGCTTCGTGATCGAGTCGCGCTTCGCCTTGCGGCCGGCCCTCGGCAACGTCGACAAGGCCTCGCCCGATCAGGTCGGCACCAATTCGGGCTCGCCGCTGAAGCAGATGGTGGCGCAGGACAGCCTGATCGCGACCAACTACATCCTCAGCCGGCCGATGATCGAGGCCATCGAGAAGACCTATCCCCTGCGGGAGATGTTCTCCCGGCCCGGGATCGACTTTTTCTCGCGCTTCAATCCCGAGAAGCCGATCGAGAAGCTGGTCAAGTACTGGCATGACCGGGTCCATACCAAGATCGAGTCCGGATCGGGCATCATCCTCCTGACGGTGAACGCCTTCGACCCGCAGGATGCTCTCAACCTCTCGAACGCGATCCTGGCCGAGAGCGAGCGCATGGTGAACGCGCTGAGCGGCCGGGCCCGTGAGGATGCCGTGCTGGAGAGCCAGCGCGAGCTCAAGCGGGCCGAGGAGCGGATGTTGAAGATTCGCACCGAGGTGGCGGCCCTGCGCAACCGCGACGGCGTCCTCGATGCGCAGAAGACCAACGAGAGCAACCTGAAGGTGCTCTCCGAGCTGCGGACGGCCCGCATCAACCTGGCGGTCCAGCTCATCCAGGGCCAGCGCGATCTCTCGCCGGAGACCCGCCGGATCCAGGACATGAAGGCCCAGATCAAGGACCTCGACGACAACATCGCGCGGATCGAGCGGCAATCCGCCAGCGAGGACCCGGAGCAGCGCCGCATCCTGGCGAACGCGCTCACCCGGTTCGAGGCCTACGACGCCGACCGCGCGGACGCGGAGAAGTACTTCACCAAGGTGCTGGCCGCGAACGAGCGCGCGCGCATCATCGCGGAGCGCCAGATCGAGTTCTTCAGCATGATCGTGGAGCCGGTGAAGCCCGAATCCTCCCAGGAGCCCCGTCGCCTCCTGATGATCAGCCTCATCGCCGGCGGCGCCGGACTGGCGTTCGCGCTCGCGGTGGTCACCCGCAAATACTTCGCCTGAGGCGGTTCGGCCGCCCGCGGGGGCGGCCGGCGGCCCAGTGTTAACCCTTCGCTAACCCTGCACTCGGCAAAACTTGCCGGGCCCCCGCACCTCGGGGGCATTGAGGGTGACGATGAGCGAGACGGCTGCCGCCGCGCCGGCTCCGGCGGGGGGTTCCGGGGGGAGCCTCGCACAGTTCGCGAGCTTCGCGATCCCGAACCGGGCGAACCTGAACGCGCTCTCCAAGCGCACGGACCTGTTCTTCGCCACCGCCGTGATGGGCATCCTCACGGTGCTCATCTTCCCGCTGCCGGCCTTCCTGCTCGACCTGCTGCTCGCGGTCTCGATCATCATCTCGGTGCTGATCATGATGACCGGGCTGTTCATCGACAATCCGCTCGAGTTCACGGTCTTCCCGACCCTGCTCCTGGTGGCGACGCTGCTGCGCCTCGCCCTGAACCTCGCCTCCACGCGCCTGATCCTCGGCCACGGCCACGAGGGCACGGCGGCCGCCGGCCACGTCATCGAGGCCTTCGGCAACTTCGTGATGGGCGGCAACTTCGTCATCGGGATCATCGTGTTCGCGATCCTCATCATCGTGAACTTCGTCGTCATCACCAAGGGTTCGGGCCGCATCGCCGAGGTCGCCGCCCGCTTCACCCTCGACGCGATGCCGGGCAAGCAGATGGCCATCGACGCCGACCTCTCGGCGGGGCTCATCGACGAGAAGGTGGCGAAGGCCCGCCGCGCCGCCCTGGAGGAGGAATCCTCGTTCTTCGGCGCCATGGACGGTGCCTCCAAGTTCGTCCGCGGCGACGCGATCGCCGCCCTGCTGATCACCTTCATCAACGTGATCGGCGGCATCATCATCGGCGTCGCCCAGCAGGGCATGCCGTTCCTGGGGGCGGCGAAGTCCTACACCCTGCTGACCATCGGCGACGGCCTCGCCTCGCAAGTCCCCGCCCTCATCGTCTCGACGGCGGCCGGCATCCTGGTCTCGAAGGCGGGCGTGAAGGGCTCGGCCGACAAGGCGCTGGGCAAGCAGCTCGCGAACTACCCCAAGGCGCTCGGCATGTCCTCGGGCGTCATGGTGCTGATCGCCCTCCTGCCCGGCATGCCGATGCTGCCGTTCCTCGCCCTGGCCGGGGCTTCAGGCTACGCCGCCTGGCACTTCGCCAAGGTCGCCCGCGAGGCGCCGCCGCTGGATGCCGACGGTGCGCCGATGGATGCCTCCGCGGTGGCCGCCGCCGCGGCCGCCAAGGAGGAGACGGTCACCGACCTGCTGAAGCTCGACGACCTCAAGCTCGAGATGGGCTACGCCCTGCTCGCCCTGGTCAACGGCCCCGAGGGACAGGATCGTCTCACGGACCAGATCAAGGCCCTGCGCCGCCAGCTCGCCGCGGAACTCGGCTTCGTCATGCCGTCGGTCCGGATCCTCGACAATGTCCAGCTCGACGCGAACGCCTACGTGGTCCGCGTCAAGGAGATCGAGGCCGGTACGGGACAGATCTTCCCCGGCCAGTTCATGGCGATGGACCCGATGGGCGGACAGGTGCAGCTGCCCGGCCAGCACATGCTGGAACCGACCTTCGGCCTGCCCGCCACCTGGATCGACGCCTCCCTGCGCGACCAGGCCCAGCTCAAGGGCTACACCGTGGTGGACGCCGCCACGGTGGTCTCCACCCACCTCACCGAGATCATCAAGGCGCACGTCTCCGAGCTCCTGAACCATGTCGAGGTCCAGAAGCTCCTGCGCGAGGTCTCGAAGGACCATGCCG
Source organism: Methylobacterium sp. AC690 (assembly GCF_979256535.1). Taxonomy (NCBI): domain Bacteria; kingdom Pseudomonadati; phylum Pseudomonadota; class Alphaproteobacteria; order Hyphomicrobiales; family Methylobacteriaceae; genus Methylobacterium; species Methylobacterium sp. AC690. The sequence continues at coordinate 56,180 of NZ_CEEDOX010000011.1, forward strand.
ACCTCCTCAAGGAGGTGATGCCGAGCCAGATCGGCACCACCGGCATCCAGCGCGTGCTGCAGTTCCTGCTGGCCGAGCGGGTCTCGATCCGTGACCTCGGGGCGATCATCGAGGGCATCGCCGAGGTCGCCGGCCACGTGAAGAACCCGCGGGATATCGTCGAGCATGTCCGCGCCCGCCTCGGCCGCCAGATCTGTGCCCAGTACCAGGGGCCGGACGGCATGCTGCCGATCATCACCCTGTCGCCGGCCTGGGAGCAAGCCTTCCTCGAGTCGATCGCGGGCGAGCGCGACGAGCGCTTCCTGGCAATGCAGCCCTCGAAGCTCTCCGAGTTCGTCAACACGGTGCGGGACCGCTTCGAGACGGCCGCCCGCATGGGCGAGATGCCCGTGCTGGTGACCTCGGTCCAGGCTCGGCCGTTCGTGCGCTCGATCATCGAGCGCTTCCGGCGCGAGACGCCGGTGATGAGCCAGGCGGAGATCCATCCCCGTGCCCGGCTCCGCACCGTCGGTTCGGTCTGAGAGGCGACCCGGCGCTCGGGAGAGAGGCCGGTCCCGCGAACGAACCGCAGGGCCGCGGGCCGGTCCGGCAAGCTCGCGGGCACGCGCGGCCGCGCTCTCGCTCATGGCCAAGCTTCATGGCCAAGGTCATGGCCAAGCCGTGGACGTGGCGCTCGTCGACCCTGTCGGCCGAAGGAATCGGGGAAGCGATCGGGATCGCGCTGCGCCCGGGCCGTTCTCAACCGCGCCGGGCCCGACGCGCGATCTGCACGGAAGCCGAAGATTTCGCCTCGGGTCCCCTGAACGGACGCCGGCCGCTCCGAACCGGTCGTGCGTCTCCGATCTCTCCCGAAGAACGGCTCAGACCGGCTTCTTCTCCATGCGGCGCTCGAGGGCATGGGCGTCGAGGCCGGGCGCGGTCAACGGCGCCTCCGGGGAGGCCGGGTCGTGGGGCTTGTCCCGCAGGGCCGAGGCGAGGCGGTTGCGCTCGTAGAGGAGCACGACCACCACCGAGATCAGGAACGGGAGCCAGAAATAGAACAGCCGGAAGACCAGCAGCGCGGCGATCACCGACGGCCGGGCGATGTCGGGCATCGCCACCACGAAGACCAGCTCGAACACCCCGAGGCCGCCGGGGGCATTCGACACCAGGGCCGCCGAGAACGAGGCGAGGAAGACCGCGAGCACGACGAGGAAGCCGGGGTTCCCGGCCTCCGGCAGGGCGAAGTAGATGATGCCGGCGGCGCCGAGCAGCTCGAGCGGAGCCGCGATGAGCTGGCGGCCCATGATGCGCGGGCGGGGATATTCGAGCTTGAACTTGCGGATCGTCAGCGGCTTCAGGTGCAGCAGCGAGCCGGCCACGTAGAGGGCGACGAAGGCCAGGAGACCGGCGCCGAGGATGCGGGCGGTGGCGGGGTCCGTCAGGACCGCCGGAAGGTAGCCGTTGAGGCGCGTCAGGGTGTCGGGCAGGACGGTGAGCACGAAGCCGCCGAGCAGGATCGTGCCAAGGCCGAAGGTGAAGGAGCAGAGGGCGACCAGCACCGCGACCTGGGCCGCGGAGAGGCCCTTGGCGGTGTAGGCCCGGTAGCGCACCACGGCCCCGGAGAACACCGAGGCACCGATGTTGTGGGAGAGCGCGTAGGTGGTGAAGGAGCAGACCGAGACGAAGAACAGGGAGATGTGGTTCACGCCGAGGTGCAGCAGGGCGATCCGGTCGTACCAGGCCAGGGCCGCGTAGGCGACGAGGGTCGAGAGGCCGGCGAGCAGGAAACGGTGCACCGGGATCGCGGCGAAGCTGCCCTTGATCTCCGCCATGGAGATGCCGGCCAGCTCCTTGTAGAGCAGGTAACCCGAACCGATCACGGCGGCGAGGCCGATGATCGGCCAGATAAAATCGCTGATCTTCTTCATGGTGGTTCGGCGCGCCCCTGTTCGGGCCCTCCCTGCACGACGATGCGCTGCATCGCAAGCAAGGTTCCGCGCGGCCCCGGCAGGGACGGCTCTTCCCACGGGATCATGACGGTTTCGTGCCGGTCGCCGCGGGGGCGCCGGCACGTTCCCCGGGTCAGGCGCGGATGCGCGAGAGGCCGATTCCGTCCATGGCGGCCTGGTCGCGGGCCGCTTCGGCGACGCGCTCGGCGCTGCGCTCGCGGTCGTCGAGGATCTCGATCTTCTTCAGGTCCTCGAAGGCTTCGCCGAGCTCGGCCTTGGCCTCGGCGAGCTGCCCCTCGAGGGCGGCGGCCGACTGGCGCATGTTGTCCCGGCGGGTGGCGGCGGCCCGGGCATAGGTCGGGTAGGCGAAGTGGGCCGGATCGGTGATGCCGGCGCGGCTCTCCTCATGGGCGACCTCGCGGTCGAGCTCCAACGCCATGCGGGTGAAGTCCGCCTTCATCATCTCGATCTGCGTCACGCGGCGACGCTTCTCGTCGACCTGGAAGCGTCGCAGCCGGATCAACGTGTCACGGGATTTCATGGGCGGGTTCACTCCACGCAACGCACGGCTCGCCGGTGCGCGACTGGCCGCGCCCCGGGCCCGGCATCGGGAGAGGAAGCCGGGGCGTCCCCTCAGGGAGCGCCGACGATCTCTGCCAGGCGACGGTAACCCTCGCCGATCGAAGTTGCTTCTTCCTTACCCTGACCCAGAAAAGCCTCCATTTCGGGCATCAGCGCGATCGCCTCGTCCACTTCCGGCGAGGCGCCGGCCCGGTAGGCGCCCAGACGGATCAGCTCCTCCATGTCGGCGTAGGTGGAGAGCAGGCGCCGGGCCCGGCGCACCGTCGGCAGGTGCGCGGGGTCGCAGGCGCGGGGCATGGTGCGGGAGACCGAGCGCAGGACGTTGATCGCCGGATAGCGCCCGCGCTCGGCGATGCCGCGCTCCATCACGATGTGCCCGTCGAGGATGCCCCGGACCGCGTCGGCCACGGGCTCGTTGTGGTCGTCGCCCTCGACGAGGACGGTGAACAGGCCGGAGATCGCCCCCTGCCCCGTCCCGGGCCCGGCCCGCTCGAGGAGCCGCGGCAATTCGCTGAAGACGGTGGGGGTGTAGCCCTTGGCGGTGGGCGGCTCGCCGGCCGCGAGGCCGATGTCGCGCTGGGCCATGGCGAAGCGGGTGATCGAATCGATCATGCACAGGACCTGCGCGCCCTGGTCGCGAAAATACTCCGCCATCGCCAGGGTGACGTAGGCGGCGTTGCGGCGCATCAGGGCGGGCTCGTCGGAGGTGGCCACCACCACCACGGACCGGGCGAGGCCGGCGGCGCCGAGGTCGTCCTGGAGGAACTCCTGCACCTCGCGTCCGCGCTCGCCCACGAGGCCGATCACCGCCACGTCGGCGGCGGTGTAGCGGGCGAGCATCGACAGCAGCACCGACTTGCCGACGCCGGAGCCGGCGAAGATGCCCATGCGCTGGCCGGCGCACATCGTCAGGAAGGTGTTGATGCAGCGGATGCCGAGGTCGAGGGGGGGACCGACCCGCTGCCGGGCATGGGCCGGGGGCGGATCGGCCCGCAGGGGATAGATCGCCGGCCCGGGGGGCAGCGGCCCCAGGCCGTCGATGGGCCGGCCGAGGGCATCGATCGTCCGGCCGAGCCAGGCCGCGGAGGGACGCACCGCGCCCGCGGCCTCGTCCCGCACCAGGGCCGGACAGCCGCGCCGCACCCCCTCGAGAGAGCCGAAGGGCATGGCCAGGGCCCGGTCGCCCTGGAAGCCGATGATCTCGCAGGGCACGGCGCCGAGGCCGTTCTCGACCGCGATGTCGAGGCGTCCGCCGAGGCGCATGGCCGCCACCGGACCCGCCACCTCGATCAGCAGGCCGCGAATCGCCACGACCCGTCCGTAGGTCTCCAGGACCTGAATTCCCGCGAGGGCACTGCGCGCGTCAGCCAGGCGCAAGCGTCCGACGCTAGGATTGCGATCGGTCATCGATGCGTCTCTCAACCATTCGTTTACCTCCCTCCTTAACACTGTGTGCATCGGGGTTGTAGCGCGCCGCCGGTTCGGTCCGGGTCGTAAAAAATTTCCGTCCGGTCGATGACATTCCGGTGTCGTTGTTCGGAAGAGACAGCGCGCAACAAGTCCAAGCGGGCAAGGCACTTAGGGAACGCTGCGAAGGTTTCGCATCGCGCCGGGAGGCGGTCGAACGAGAACAGACCGTCAACGGTTCGAAGCGTGGCCGGACCGGAGATCCAATTGGGTGCTTGCGTCCGTGAAACAGGGTTTGTTAACGATTAACGAATAGCGTTTCACGTCATTGACGAATGAGCGTTCGCCACGGGCCGGTGGCGAGCGGACGGCGGGGGCTTGCCCATACGCTGCACACGGCCGGCTGGGCTGGGGACCGACGATGCGGGTACTTCTGATCGAGGACGACAGCGCGACCGCGCAGAGCATCGAGCTGATGCTCAAGTCCGAGAGCTTCAACACCTACACCACCGATCTCGGTGAGGAGGGGATCGATCTCGGCAAACTCTACGACTACGACATCATCCTGCTCGACCTGAACCTGCCCGACATGTCGGGCTACGAGGTGCTGCGGAATCTCCGCGTCGCCAAGGTGAAGACCCCGATCCTGATCCTGTCCGGCATGGCCGGCATCGAGGACAAGGTGAAGGGCCTCGGCTTCGGCGCCGACGACTACCTCACCAAGCCCTTCCACAAGGACGAGCTCGTCGCCCGCATCCACGCGATCGTCCGCCGCTCGAAGGGTCACGCCCAGTCGGTGATCACCACCGGCGACCTGATCGTGAACCTCGACCAGAAGACCGTCGAGGTCTCCGGCAGCCGCGTGCACCTGACCGGCAAGGAGTACCAGATGCTGGAACTCCTCTCGCTGCGGAAGGGCACGACGCTGACCAAGGAGATGTTCCTCAATCATCTCTACGGCGGCATGGACGAGCCCGAGCTGAAGATCATCGACGTCTTCATCTGCAAGCTGCGCAAGAAGCTCGCCAACGCCTCCTCGGGCAAGAACTACATCGAGACCGTCTGGGGCCGCGGCTACGTGCTGCGCGAGCCCAACGAGGGCGAAGAGCGGATCGCCGTCTGAACCTCCGGTCGGACGGCGAAACGGCCCCGCGCGAGCGGGGCCTTTTTTGTTTGTGCGGGATCCCACGCTCCTGCGACTCCGGCGCCCCCTCCCCCGCGCGGCGTCGACCGCCCAAAGACAATGGCGCGGACTTTCGCCCGCGCCACGTGCCGTCACCGAGATCCGCGGAGGCCGGTCAGAGGCCGACCACCCGGCGCATCGCCGGGGCGACGGCCGCTGCCGGCGTGATCGCCACGGCGGCCGGGGTGAGCACCGGCAGCGGCCGGGCTTGCGGCGCGAGGGCTGCGCCGGCCTGGTTGTACAGGCCCCGGTGCTTGGCGTTCGGCACGAGTTTCTCGGTCAGGCCGATCACCGTCTCGGCGGCCCCCAGGAGCAGCGCGCCGTCGGCCGCCAGGCTGTTGCTGAGGCGGGCCAGCACGTCGCCCTTGGTCGGCGCATCGAAATAGATCAGCACGTTGCGGCAGTAGATGATGTCGAACGTGCCCAGCGAATCGAACGGCTGCAGCAGGTTGAGCGGGCGGTAATCCACCATCTGCCGCAGGCTGGCGGAGATGCGCCACTGCTCGCCGACCTGCTCGAAGTGCTTGATCAGCGACTGAACGGGCAAGCCGCGCTGGACCTCGAAGTGACTGTAGAGCCCCGCCTTGGCCTTCTCCAGCACCTCGGTCGACAGGTCGGTGCCGATGATGTCGACGGTCCAGCCGGAGAGCCGCGGGGCGGCGTCCTGCAGCATCATCGCCAGGGAATAGGGTTCCTGGCCGGTGGAGGCGGCAGCGCACCAGATCCGCAGGCGGCGCTGCGCCGCCCGGCGGGCCATGGCTTCCGGGAGCAGCACGTCGCGGAACAGGTCGAACGGCGTGCGGTCGCGGAAGAAGAAGGTCTCGTTGGTGGTCATCGCCTCGACCACCGCCCGCTCCATCGCGAGGTCGCGGCCGCCCTTCAGGGCCGTCACCAGTGCACCGAGATCGGCGAGGTTGAAGCGCCGGCAGATCGGTCCGAGGCGGCTCTCCACCAGGTACCGTTTCTCGCCGCTGAGCGCGAGACCGGAGCGGGTCTTCAGGTAGGCGCGCAGGAAATCGAATTCGACGTCGGTCATGCGCCCTGCCCCGTCAGAAGATTGCGCAACGCCGGTCCGATCTCGCCGAGGGGCAGGATCGCCTGGGCGAGTCCCGCCTTGGCGATGCTGCCGGGCATGCCCCAGACGGTGCTGGTGGCCTCGTCCTGGGCGAGTACCGCCGCCCCGGCCTCCGTCAGCGCCCGGGCCCCGCCGGTTCCGTCCGAGCCCATGCCGGTGAGGACGACGGCCAGGGCTGCGGCACCGAAGATCGCGGCGGCATCCTGGAACAGCACGTCGACGGCGGGCCGGCAGAAATTCACCACCGGTCCGTCATGCAACCGGATGGTGACGTCCTGGCGGCTTCCGCCGAGGCCCATGTGGCGCCCACCCGGCGCCACGTAGATCCGGCCGGGCTGCAGGCGCTCGTCGGCCTTGCCCTCGGCGGCCGGCAGGCCGGTGCGGACGCCGAGATGCTCGGCGAAGACCGCGGTGAAGACCGGCGGCATGTGCTGCACGATGAGGACCGGAAACTGGCGCAGCGTGGCGCTGCCGATCTTCTCCAGGACCTCGCCTACGGCGCGGGGGCCGCCGGTGGAGGCGCCGATGAGCAGGACGCGGGGCGCGACGCCGGTGCGGGCCTTCGGCCGCAGCACCAGGGGCGCGGTCGGGCGCAGGGCCGAGACCGGCGCGGGCGCCGGCATTCCGGGCGAGACGGGGATCGGGGCGCCGGAAGCGCCGCGCTTGCGGGCCCGGGCGGAGCCGAAGATGCGCACCCGCTCGATCAGGTCGGTCCGGAAGGCGTCCGAGGTGGTCACGCCCCGGTTGCTCTCGGGCTTGGGGATGTAGTCGACGGCCCCGAGGGCCAGGCAGCGCAGGGAGATGTCGGCGTTGCGGGTGGTCAGGGTCGACATCATGATGACCTGGACGCCGGGGCTCTTGGCGAGCAGCAGCGGCAGGGCCTGGGTGCCGTCGAGTTCCGGCATGTCGATGTCGAGGAGGATGACATCGGGGTCGTGGCGCGACATCGCTTCGAGGGCGATCCGGCCGTTGGCCGCCGTGGCGACGACCTCGTAGCCGGCCTCGCCGATCCAGCGGGCGACCAGCCCGCGCACCACCGCCGAATCGTCTGCGATCAGGACCCGGACCCGCTGCCCCGCGAGCGGCGGCGGCGCGGCATGGGTCGACGCGAAGGTCGGTGCGGTGGCGGCCATCATGGATTTCACGCTGTGAGCGACGCGGAGGAACGGTCGGGGGAGGAACTGGCCCCGGACGGGGCGGTGATGCCCGGTCCAGGTCCGCGTCAGGCCGCGTCGGCTTCGGTGGCGAAGCCGACTTGCGCGAGCTTCGCCGTGACGATGTCGCGGTCGAAGGGTTTCATGATGTACTCGTCGGCGCCCGCATGGAGGGCGCGGGCGATGGCGCCGACGTCGTTCTCCGTGGTGCAGAACAGGACCTTGGGCTTCTCGCCGCCCGGGGATTTCCGCAGGGCGCGCAGGAAGTCGTAGCCGTCCATGGTCGGCATGTTCCAGTCCAGCAGGATCGCGTCCGGCATGGTCTTGCCGCAGGCGCTCAGGGCCTTCTCGCCGTCCTCGGCCTCGCCGACCTCGAAGTTCATGGTCTCGAAGATGCGGCGCGCCACCTTCCGGATGACGGCGGAGTCGTCGACGATGAGGCAGGTTTTCATCGGACCCTTCTCCTTGCGATGGGGCTCAGGCCGCGCCGGCGGTGCGGGCGTTCGTCCCGAAGGCGAGGAGCGCATCGACGTCGAGGATGACGAGGAGGCGGCCGTCGAGGCGATGGACGCCGAGGGTGAGATCGCGCCAGCGGGCATCGAGGTTGATCGGCACCGGCTCGTGGGTCTCGGCCCCGAGCTTGAGCACCTCGCCGACGCCGTCGACGATGAGGGCGAAGGTCTCGCCACCCTGTTCCAGGCCGATCGCCATCTGGGCGCTGTCCCCGGTGCGGGGCGCCATGCTGAGGCGGCGGCGCAGGCACAGGGCGGTGACGACGCGACCGCGCAGGTTGAGCAGCCCGACGATCTCCGGCGGGGCGAGCGGCACCGGCGTCACGCCGGCGGGGATGAAGACGTCGTGGACCCGGTCGATGGCGAGACCGAACATGGTCTCGCCGACGAACACGGTGACGAAGTCGTGGGTGCCGACGGTTTCCGCGGCGTTGGTGTTGGCGGCCTGCATCATGGGCGTGGACTCCGAAGGGGGCGGGCCGGTCAGGCGGCGACGGCGAGGCTGGCGACGTCGAGCTCGGCCAGGGCCGAGATCAGGCCGCTGCGGTCGAACTTCGCCACGAGGTCGGCGATCCCGAGCGTCCGCGCCCGCTCGATGGCCTCGGCCCCGATGGTGCCGGAGAGGCCGATGACGGGAAGCCCGGCGACGCGGCCTTCCACCTTGCGCATGGCGCCCACGAGGTCGAAGCCGTTGCGGCCGGGCATCTCGAGGTCGCACACCACCACGTCGATCCGGCCGTTGGAGAGCAGGGTCGCCACCGCCTCATCGGCGCTGGCCGCGGTGATCACGCTGTAGCCGGCGGCCTTCAGGACCGGGCTCAGCATCTCGCGGAAGAAGGCCGAGTCGTCGACCAGGAGGAGCGTGGAGCTGCGCTTGACCGTCTTCTTGGGGCCCCGCGCCCAGTCGTCGTAGGCGAGCGGCAGGAAGTGGGCGATGTTGATGATCTCGGTGGCGCGGCCGCGCAGGACGGCGGAGCCGATGAGGTCCGAGCGGTCGGCGGAGATCTCGACGTCGAGGCGCTCCTCGACGATGTCGACGATCTCGTCGACCACGAGGCCCATGGCGCGCTCGCCGTCGGAGAACACCACCAGGGCCTGGGTGCCGGAGGTGCGGATCTCGATCGACGGATCGGCGGGGACCAGCGGCATCAGGCGGCCGCGGTACTGGATCAGCGGACGGCCGCCGACCCACTCGACCTTGGCCGATTCGATCTCCTCCAGGCGGGTGACCAGGGAGAGTGGCACCGCCTTGTAGCTGCCCGCACCGCCCTTGAAGACGAGGAGCGTCGCCTTGGCGTCAGCCGCCTCGACCTCCTCGACCTCGGCCTCGACCGGGATGGCGCCGGACTGCGAGCCCTGGCTGACCTGCTGGGCGATGCCGTTCGGATCGACGATCAGCACCACGGCGCCGTCGCCCAGGATGGTGTTGCCGGCGAAGAGCGGCAGGTGGCGCAGCTTGGAGGACATCGGCTTCACGACGATCTCCTCCGTGTGGAAGACCTCGTCGACGAGGATGCCGAAGCGCTGGCGGCCGACCTGGGCGACCACCACGAAGCCGGAATCGACGGCATCGGCGGCCTGGTCCTGGCCGAGCACGCCCGTGAGGGTGACGATCGGCAGGAGGCGCTCGCGCAGGCGCAGCACCGGGGAGCCGTTGATGCGCTCCACCTTCTGCGCCGTCGCCTTGTCGACCCGCACCAGTTCGAGCACCGCCACCTGCGGCACCGCGAAGCGCTGCTCGCCGGCCTTGACGATGAGGGCGGCGATGATCGCCAGGGTGAGCGGGATCTTGATGGTGAAGGTGGTGCCGCGGCCGAGCTGCGTGTTGATGTCGATGACACCGCCGATGAGCTCGATGTTGGTCTTGACCACGTCCATGCCGACGCCGCGGCCGGAGACCGAGGTGATGGCGGCGGCGGTCGAGAAGCCCGGATGGAAGATGAACTTCGCCACCTGGGCGTCGGTCATCCGCTCGACCTCGGCCTGGCTCGCGATCTTGCGCTCGACGGCCTTGCGGCGGATGGCGGCCAGATCGAGGCCCTTGCCGTCATCGGCGATCTCGATCGTGATCGTGCCGCCCTCGTGGTAGGCGGAGAGGCGGATCGTGCCGCGCAGCGGCTTGCCGGAGGCCTTGCGGTCGGCGGCCGACTCGATGCCGTGATCGGCCGAGTTGCGCACCATGTGGGTGAGCGGGTCCTTGATGACTTCGAGGACCTGGCGGTCGAGCTCGGTCTCGGCGCCGCTCATCACGAGCTCGATCTGCTTGCCGAGTTCCGACGACAGGTCGCGCACCACGCGCGGCAGCTTCTGCCAGGCGTTGCCGATGGGCTGCATGCGCGTCTTCATGACGCCTTCCTGCAGCTCGGCCGTCACGTGGCTGAGGCGCTGGAGCGGAACCTTGTAGGTCGAGTCGTCGTGCCGGCGGGCGATCTCGAGGAGCTGGTTGCGGGTCAGCACCAGCTCGGACACCATCGTCATCAGGTGTTCGAGGGTGTCGACGTTGACGCGAATGGTCTGGACCTTCGCGATGCCGCCCTCACCCTCGGGGGCGGCAGGCGCATCGGCGGATTTCGCGGGTGCCTCGTGGGCCTTAACGGGCATCGGGGCGGGCGCCTCGCGCACCGGCTCGGGTGCCGCGGCGGCGACCGGCTCCGGCGCGGGAGCGGGAGCGACGTCGAACGGATCGGGACCCTCGGCCTCCATGAAGGCGCGCTCGAGATCCTCGAGGGTGACTTCGCCGGGCTTCAGTTCGCGCACGACCGGGTCGGGCAGCTTGATGTCCGCGACGGGCGCGGGGACGGGCGCGGCGGGGGCGATCGGGGCGGAGGCCATCTCCTCCAGGGCGCCGATGAGATCATCGTCGCTGCCGGCCGGCTCGGAGCCGGTGGCCTCGAGGTCGCCCAGGATCGCCTTGAGGCGGTCCAGGGTGACGAGGATGAGGCTGACCGCGGGGCCGGTGACCGGCATGCCGTCGCGGAACTGACCCATCAGGGTCTCGGCGGCGTGCGCCAGGGCTTCCAGGCGCGGAAGGCCGAGGAACCCGCAGGTGCCCTTGATGGTGTGGACGAGGCGGAATATGTTCCGCAGGATCGTCTGATTGTTCGGATCCTGTTCGAACCGGACGAGCTCGGCATCGACCGTGTCGAGGTGCTCGGCACTCTCGGTCAGGAACTCACGCAACAAGTCGTCCATGACGGGTACTCAGTCCATACGCGCACTACAGTCTGTGCAGGACCGACTTTGCCCCCTAACCGGTTAGGGAAGGGTTTCACCGCGGACGATAAAGCGGGAGATCGCGACTATATTCGTCGATCTCCCGTCGATGAGCCGAAACGTGGCTCGGTTCAGGCCAGCGCCGTCTCCGGCGGCTCCGAATCCGACGGACGATCGGCCTCCGGCTCCGCGGGCGCCTGGGCCGGCGCCTCCGGGATCGCGGCGGCCGTCGGGGTCGCCGTGATGGTCACGGTGTCGCCCTCGATCGCGAAGCGCACGTCCATCGCCGCCGCGCGGGCGACGAGGCCGGCATAGAACGGCAGGATGCCGTGCGCGTCCACGGTGCCGTTCTCGGGCGTCCCGGCGATCATATCTTCCACGTGGGCCGGGATGCGGGCGTGCGAGCCCTTGCTCTTGAGCACGAGGCTCGGCGCCTCGCCGTCGCCCTGCACCACCACGTCGATGAGACCGCCGCGCGGGATCGCGCTCTGGGCGATCATCACGAGGTTGAGCAGGAGCTTGACCTTGTTCTTCGGGTAGAGCGCCTGCGGTGCGCTCCAGGCGAGCTGCGTCTTGTCGTCGACAAACATCCCGCGCGACACCTTCTCGGCGTCGGCGAGGTCGATGGACGCACCCGCCGAGCCGGCGGCGCCGAAGGCGATGCGGGCGAATTGCAGGCGGGCCGAGGCCTGGCGCGCGCTCTTGGCGATCAGCTCCAGGGCGAATTCGCGCATGGAGGTGTCGCTCTCGTCCTCCAGGACCTCCAGTCCGTTCACGATCGCGCCGACGGGGCTGATCACGTCGTGGCAGACCCGTGAGCACAGGAGGGCGGACAGATCGAGGGCGTCGAGATTGAGGGGGGTCATGGTGCGCTCCGCGCAGGCGTTTCGGGGCCGCGTCCGGTCGTGAACGGCACCGATAGACGGCGCCGGAAGCTTTGAAAAGCACCCGGACCGTTCGCGATCCGGGTCGACAAGGGCCGGTGGCGCGGGCATCATAGTGCCCATCATGTCGATCGATGCGCCGACGCGCGACCGTATTGCGGCTACCTTGATGGAAATTGCCTGCCGGGCGGGCGAGATCCTGAAGCGGCATCACGGGGGCGACTGTCCGCACGTGCTCAAGCCCGACGGCTCGCCGGCAAGTCAGGCGGATGCCGAATCCGAGGACTTCATCCTGGCGGAACTGGCCCGATACTGGCCGGGCATTCCCGTGATCGCCGAGGAATCGTCCTACGACCAGCCGCCGGCGCCGCTCTTCTTCCTGGTCGATCCCCTCGACGGCACCCGGGACTTCCTCGCCGGCAACGCGGAATACAGCGTCAATATCGGCCTGATCGCGGGCGACCGCCCGATCGCGGCGGCCCTGGCCGCCCCCGGCCTCAACCGGGTCTGGGGTGCGGGCGGGCAGGCTTACGAGGCGGAGATCCGGGACGGACATCTCGGCGAGCGCCTGCCGATCGCGGTGCGCCCGAGGCCGGACCAGGGGCTGGTGGCCCTGCGAAGCAACCGGCACGGCGACACCGAGACCGAGGCCTGTCTCGGCGCGCTCCGGGTCGGGGCGACCCGCTCGGCGGCCTCGGCCCTGAAGTTCTGCCTCATCGCCGCCGGCGAGGCCGACATCTACGTGCGCTGCGGCCCGACAATGGAATGGGATACGGCGGCCGGCGACCACATCCTCACCGTGGCGGGCGGCTGCGTCGTGGCGCCCGCCGGCCGGCCGATGACCTACGGCCATTACACCCGGAGCTACCGCAACGGCCCCTTCGCCGCCCTCGGTGACGCGAGCTATGCGGCCAACCTCGTCCTGCCCGAGCGCAGTCCCTCCACGCGCCCCGCCGAGCGGCACGCGCCGCAGGACGAGCGCCGGATCTGATCGCCGGGCGCGGTCAGTCGGGGAAATTCCGCTCGATCTGATCCTTCAGCGTCGGCCAAAGCAGTTCCGCCTCCGCGGCGAGGTGCGGCTCGGCGACGAGGCGCAGCCGGTGCGCGTCGCTGCGGCAGAGGTAGAGCCGGTCCGTCCCGTCCGGGCCCGGCAGGCGGGCATAGACCAGGGGGTCGGTGTCCACGAGGCGGCCCGCGAGGACGCCGATCGGATCGAAGCCGCCGAGGCGGGGCGCGTAGGCGGCCGGGTCTTCGCGAAAGGCTTCCCGGTTCGCGGCGCGCGCGAAGCGCCACGTCCGCCTGTCCCAGAGGAACTCGTAGGCCGGTCGGCCCGCCTCGGGACCGTCGAGGAAGTAGCTGACGGCGTCGAACCCCGCGAGGGCGATCCGGCCCCCGGGCAGCCGCGGCAGGGTCGCGGCGCCTGCGCCGGTGGCGTGCAGCCCGCCGGCCGCGGCGACGCGAAGCAGGTGACGGCGCGTTAACCACATGTTGCTTTGTTTCGCATCATGATCGCCGCGTATCGAGACGCACCGGCCCCGGCCGGAACGGTCTCTAGGATGACAGTCCGGTCCATAGCGCGGTCTCGGTTAGCAAGACGATAGCGCCCTCGGGTGGGTGTCGGCAGACAGGAGGGACGAGGCATGACGTCGAACCATCGGGCCCTCCGCGCCCGTCCATCGCAGGAGCCCGCGACCCGGCGCAGCATCGTCGGCGCGTTGGCAGGCGCCCTCCTCCTCGGCGTCTCGTCCCGCGCCCTCGCGGTGAGCGACGGGGCGCCCGGCAAGTTCCGTCCCGAGGAGCTGGTCGACAACGGCCACCGCTTCTTCGGCTCGATGTCCCGCGGCCTCGCCCAGCTGGTGGAGGAGGCGACCCGGCGCTGGGGTGAGCCCAACGGCTACATTCTCGGCCAGGAAGCGTCCGGCGCCATCGTGGGCGGCGTTCGCTACGGCGAGGGGACGCTCTACACCCGCAATGCCGGGCAGCGCCGCGTCTATTGGCAGGGCCCCTCCATCGGCTTCGACGTCGGCGGCGACGGCGACCGCACGATGATGCTGGTCTACAACCTGCCCGCCGTGTCGGGCCTCTATCGCCGCTTCGGCGGCGTCGACGGTTCCGCCTACCTCGTCGGCGGCTTCGGGATGACGGCGGTGACCGCCGACGACATCGTCGTGGTACCGATCCGCACCGGGGTCGGCGCCCGCCTCGGCATCAATATCGGCTATCTCAAGTTCACGGCGAAGCCGACCTGGAATCCCTTCTGATTCGCGAGGCGGCCGGGGTGTGTCCCCGGGCGTCTTGCCCATCCCGGGGGGACATGGGCTAAACAAGCCGACGAGGGTCGACGGCCAGGTCCGTCGTCATTGTCGTCCACGGCGTGTTGAGCGAGCGTTTCCGCGTGATCGAAACCGTGATGATCTTCGCGCTCGGCTTCCTGGCTGCGAGCCTGTGCGCCCTGTTGCTTCTGCCGGCCGTGAACGCCCGGGCCGCCCGCTTGTCGGAGCGCCGCATCGCGGCCCGCCTGCCCCTCTCGATCTCGGAAGTCGCCGCCGAGAAGGATTACCTGCGCGCGCAATTCGCCGTGGCCCAGCGGCGCCTGGAGCGGAAGGTCGAGGCGGTTCAGGCCCATCGCCACGCCGATCTCGCCGCCATCGGCACCCGGACCATGGAGGCCGCCGCCCTCACGCGCACGATCGAGGCGCGCGACGCCACGCTGAGCGAGCGCGAAGCGGTCCTGGCCGCGACCCGCGCCACCCTCAGCGACGTGGAGCGCGACCTGGAAGCGGCCCGACAGGACACCGCGCTGGGCCTCGCCACGCTGCAGGTGCTCGAGCAGGCGCATCAGGAGGTGCTCGACGACCTGATCGCGGCCCGGTCCGCCCCTGCCCCGGCGGATGCCGCCAGCCTTCCCGCCGCGCCCCGTTCCGAGGTCCCCGACCTGACCGCGACCCTGGTCGCCGAGCGCGAGACCCTGCGGGCCAGCCTCACGGCGGCCGAGGACGCCCTGGCCGAGGTGATGGCGCGCCGCGAGGGCGAGGCCGCCGATCTGCGCCGCCGGATCTCTGATGTGGCCGACAGCCTGATGCAGCGCGACCGGCTTCCGCCCGCCGCAGCGTTCACGATTCCGGCCCGCTCCAACTGAACGCGATGCGGGGGTCGAACCCGGCGCGTCATGTGCGCCGGAAAACGCCGCGGACGTTGCACGGACGGGAAAACGCGGCGTAGAAAGCGGCCTGACCACGCGGCGACCATCCGCGCGCCATGTTTCGACCATCTCGGCGCTTCATCGGATCGCCCATTCCCCTGTTTCTTGAGACGGACCGCGCCCCCTATGGCCCTTAAGCTCACGTCGCTTGCCTTCCTCCTCGCTGCCACGGCCTCGATCGCCCCGGCGATCGCCCAGCCCGCGGCCCAGCCGCAAGGGGCCGCGACCGCCCCTCAGACGAAGCGCGGGAACGAGACCCTGAAGAAGTACTGCACCGGCGACTACCTGACCTATTGCGGCAATCTCGCCACCGATGATCCGGCCCTCGACAAGTGCTTCCAGACCAACTGGACCAAGCTCTCGGAGAACTGCCGTCGCGCCATCGACGTCTACCAGAAGACGGACGGCAAGAAGAAGGGCTGAGGCCTAACCCGACGCCGCGCGGGACAGCGTAGCCGTTTCGCTCGCATCGCCGAGCCGCAACGGCTATGCTGCCCGCCATCGCGTTCCGGATCGCAAGCGTTGATGTTCTTCCCTGCCCGCCCCCTGTCGACGATCGCCGCGATCGGCCTGATCGCGCTGTCCGCTTCGGCCTGTGGCCGGCGTGGCGCCCTCGAGCCGCCGCCCGGCACGGCCGCGGCGCGCTCGGTGGCGCGCCCCGGTCTGCCCGGCGTCGCGAGTCCGCGGGCGCTGCCCCAGAGCGTCGGCCTCGGCGGCGGCGCGGCGACCCCTGAGCCGGACGCGGTCCGGGCCGGGGACGAACTCGACACCCTGGCGGTGCCGGGCTCGGGTGCCGAGGCGCCGGTGAAGACCACCCGCGGCGCCAAGCGCGGCTACGTCGTGCCCAAGGAGCCTTTCCTGCTCGATCCGCTGCTGTAGAAGCGGGTCACCACAGCCCTCTCCCCGGCCTCGTGCGGGAAGGCGCGCCCGCCCGGACGCGCCGCGCGCAGGCCCGAAATCCCCGGGCGGGATGCCCGCAGGCAGGCCGATGCATCACTTCCACTATCGCGACGGTCGTCTCCGGGCCGAGGATGTCGACCTGACCGCGCTCGCCGAGACGGTGGGAACGCCGTTCTACTGCTACGCGACCGCCACGCTGGAACGCCACTACGAGGTCTTCGCCAAGGCTTTCGGCGAGGACGACGCCCTCGTGTGCTTTGCCATGAAGGCGAACTCGAACCAGGCGGTGCTGGCGACCCTGGCCCGCCTCGGCGCCGGCATGGATATCGTCTCCGAGGGTGAGTTGCGCCGGGCGCTGGCCGCGGGCGTCGATCCGCAGCGCATCGTCTTCTCAGGCGTCGGCAAGACGCAGGCGGAGATGGCGGCGGCCCTGAAGGCCGGCATCTTCTGCTTCAACGTCGAGAGCGAGCCGGAGCTGGCCCAACTCTCCGCCGTAGCGACCAGCCTCGGGCTGACGGCGCCGATCTCCATCCGGGTCAATCCGGACGTCGATGCCGGCACGCACGCCAAGATCTCGACCGGCAAGTCCGAGAACAAGTTCGGGATCCCGATCGGCCGAGCCCGGGCCGTCTACGCCCAGGCGGCAACGCTACCGGGCCTCGCGATTTCCGGCGTCGACATGCATATCGGCAGCCAGATCACCGATCTGGCCCCCTTCGACCACGCCGCCGGCCTCCTGGCCGGGTTGGCCCGCGAGCTCATGGCGGAGGGGCATCCGCTCCACCACATCGATTTCGGCGGGGGCCTCGGCATCCCCTACCGCGACGACAACGCGCCGCCGCCGGAGCCGGCGGCCCTGTCGGCGATCCTGCGCCCGCACTTCGCGCCGCTCGGCCTGCGTCCGGTCTTCGAGATCGGCCGGATGATCGCCGGCAACGCCGGCATCCTGGTGACCCGCGTGATCTACGTGAAGCGCACCGAGGGCCGGACCTTCGTCATCGTCGATGCGGCGATGAACGACCTGATCCGCCCGACCCTGTACGACGCCTACCATGGCCTGCGGCCCGTTAAGGAACCCACGACCGAGACGCCGCGCCTCGTCGCCGACGTGGTCGGGCCGGTCTGCGAGAGCGGCGACTACATCGCGCTCGCCCGGGAGATGCCGGAGGTCGCCCCGGGCGACCTCATCGCGGTGATGAGCGCCGGCGCCTACGGCGCTGTCCAGGCGGGGACCTACAATTCCCGCCTCCTCGTGCCGGAGGTGCTGGTGCGCGGCGGCGAGGCCGCTATCGTGCGTCCGCGCCAGAGCTACGAGGACCTGATCGCCCTCGACCGGATGCCCGACTGGCTCAGCCCGCAGGGCTGACCCTCAGGCGGCGAGTTCGCCCTCGATGCGCGCGACCGCCTCGCCCGGAACGTCCAGGGCCTCGGCGAGACGCTTGAGGAACTCGCGCTCCTGCAGCGTGTCCGCCAGGACGGAGAGCCGCACCGCGGAGTAGATCCGCGTGGCCTGCTCGGGCGTGTTCACCGCATCGGTGATGGTGTCGAGATCGACCGGATCGGCGATCTCCGCCTCCAGCCAGGCCGCGCCGTCCTTGGCGAGGCCGGAGGCCTGAACCGCAGCGTCGAGGCGTTGACGCTCGTCCTTGTCGATCATCCCGTCGGCCAGGGTCGCGGCCACCATGGCGCGCAGCATGAGCCGGGCTTCGTCCTCGTTCACGACGGGCGCGGCGGGCGCCGGGGCGCTCTCGGGCGTGATGGGCCCGCGCAGGGCCCGGGCGGCGAGGCCCGCCACCAGGGCGAGGCCGCCGAGAGCCGCACCGGCGGCGAGCGGGCCGCGGCGCGTGCGCACGAGGGCATCGACGAGGGGCTTCACATCGACCATGGCGGACATCCTTCCAACGCGCTGAACGTGAGGCTGCAACACGCGAGGGACGCGGCGGGTTCAGATCACGGACCGGACGTCGCCGGACCGGAGAGGGATTCGGGCCTGGGATGATTTGACCCCGTCGCGTGGCGCCCGCACCATGCTAGCCTTGCGCGAAAGCGCGACGCCGATGCGGCGCGCGAGGAGCGAGATACGATGGGCGAGGCCGACCCGGCGACCTCCACGAGCAACGGGCCAGAGCAGGGCACCGGCGGTGCTGTGCTGAGCCGGCGGCTCGACCGACTGGTCGCCCGCTCGCAGGCGGCCGGCCTCTGGGAGCGCGCCTGGCCGATCCTGTGGCGCGGCCTCGGGCTGATCCTGGCGTTCCTTGCCCTGTCCTGGCTCGGGCTCTGGCTCGACTTGCCGCCGCTCGGCCGCGTCGCCGGCCTCCTGCTCTTCGCCCTGGCGCTGGTCGCCGCGCTCCTGCCGCTGGCCCGCCTGCGGCGCGACACCCGGCGCGAGGCCCTGGCGCGGATCGATCGCGCGGCCGCAGCCATGGGCGGGACGCTGTCCCACAATCCCGCCTCCTCCATCGAGGATACGCTCGCGGTCGGCACCGCCGACCCGGCGACGCGGGCGCTCTGGGCGCTGCATCAGGCCCGCGCGGCCGAGGCCGTGGCCGGGCTGAAGCCCCCGCCGCCCCGGCCCGCCATGGCACGGCGCGATCCCTTCGCGCTGCGGGCCGGGCTGATCGTCGCGGCCGTGGCCAGCCTGTTCGTGGCCGGCGCGGAATGGCGTTCCCGCATCCTCGGCGCCTTCGACTGGCAGGCGCCGCCCCCGCCCGGTCCGACCTTCCGGGTCGACGGCTGGATCGATCCGCCCCTCTACACCCGGCTGCCGCCCCTGGTGGTGACGATGAACGGCGAGCAGCAGCGCCTGCGCGCGCCCGTCAACGCAACCCTGATCGTTCGGATCGCCGGCCAGGGCGACGCCGTCCTGACGCCGAATGCCGGCTTGAAAGCCCTGCCCGGCAAGCCGCCCCATGCGGACCTGCGCGAGGACCGGTTCCAACTGACCGGCGGCGTCGCCGACCTGACCGTGACGGCGGGCGGCACGACGCAGCATCTCCTGGTCGAGACCATCCCCGACACGGCGCCCGAGGTGGAGCGTATCGGCGCCCTCGAGGTGAATGCCCGCGGGACCTTCAACCTGACCTACCGCGCCAAGGACGATTACGGCATCGCGTCGGCCGAGGGTGTGGTGGAGCCCCTGGCCCATGCCCGCGCGCTGGTGCCGCCTCCGCGGATCTCCCTGGCCCTGCCGGCGGATGCCACCGGCGAGCACGACACCAAGACCCTGGTCGACCTCACCGACAATCCGTGGTCCGGCGCCCGGGTGCGCCTGACTTTGGTGGTGAAGGACGAGGCCGGGCAGGAGGGACGTACCGCCACCGCCGAGGTGACGCTGCCGGCGCGGGTCTTCACCCAGCCGCTGGCGCGCGCGCTGGCCGAGGAACGCCGGCGCCTGATCACCGCGCCCGACGACAGCCGCGGCCGGGTCCAGACCGCCCTCGACGCGCTCCTCATCGCGCCCGACACCTTCACGCCGCAGGCCAGCATCTTCCTCGGGCTCAAGGCCGCCTCGCGGCGCCTGAAGGCCGCGCGGAGCGACGCGGCGCTGATGGAGGTCGCCGAACTCCTCTGGGAGATGGCGCTGAAGATCGAGGACGGCGATCTCTCGGATGCCGAGAAGAGCCTTCGCTCCGCCCAGGACAACCTGAAGCAGGCGATCGAGCGCAATGCGCCGGACGAGGAGATCAAGAAGCTGACGGAGGACCTGAAACAGGCCCTCGACAAGTTCATGAAGGGCATGGCCGAGCGCCAGCGCAAGGACGGGAAGCCCCAGGCCGAGAAGAGTCCGCCGAACGCGAACGCCAAGACGGTGACGCCGGACGACCTCAACAAGATGCTGAACGACATGGCCGAGGCCATGAAGCGCGGTGACACGGCCGAGGCCCAGCGCCTCCTCGACCAGCTCCGCGAGATCCTCGAGAATCTCCAGACCGCGGAGCCCGGCGGCAAGTCCGATCCCAACAGTCGCGAGATGAGCAAGCAGGCCGATGAGCTCGACAAGCTCTCCCGCGAGCAGCAGGACCTGCGCGACGAGACCTTCAAGGACGGGCAGGACAAGCGCGGCCAGCAGGGCCAGGGTCCGCGCGGCCAGCGCCCGCAGCGCGGTCAGCCCGGCCAGCAGGGCGACGGCCAGAAAGGCCAGCCGGGACAACAGGGCCAGGGCCAGCAAGGACAAGGGCAGCAGGGACAAGGCCAGCAGGGCAAGGGTGAGCAGGGCCAGAAGGGCGAGGGCCAGAAGGGCGGTGCCGGCCAGCGCCAGCAGGCCCTCCGCGAGCGCCTGGAGAACCTGCAGCGCGGCATGAAGGACCTCGGCATGCAGGGCGAGGAGGGCCTGTCGGACGCCGAGGAGGCGATGCGCGAGGCCGAGGGCGCCCTCGGCCAGGGCAAGGACGGCGAGGCGGTCGACGCCCAGGGCCGGGCCCTGGACGGCCTCAAGCGGGGCGCCGAAGGCATGCAGAAGCAGATGCAGGAAATGGCCGAGGGCGAGGGCGAGGGTGAGGGCGAAGGAAAAGGCGAGGGCGAGGGAGGCGAGAAGCCGAGCCAGCAGGGCCAGGCCGGCAACCGCGACGACGATCCCCTCGGCCGCCCGACCAAGGGCCGCGACATGACCAACGGCAATGCCCGGGTGCCGACGGCCGACGAATCCGCCGTGCAGCGCACTCGGCGCATCATGGAGGAGCTGCGGCGCAAGCTCGGCGACCCGAGCCGCCCGCGCGAGGAGCTCGACTACTTCGAGCGCCTCCTGCGCCGCAACTGACGCACCGACCTGCCCCCCTGGGCTCCTCCACCGGAGGAGCCCATATGAGGGGTGACGATTTCCGACCCGACAGCCACGAGACCTGACGCCGTGATCTCCTCCAACTCTCTCGTGCTCCTCGCCTGCGTCGCGGTGGCGGTGGTCCTGTTCCTGGGCCTGTTCAACATGATGCGCGGGGGCAGCGCCAACCTCTCGCAGAAGCTCATGCGCCTGCGCGTGCTGCTGCAGTTCGTGGCGATCATCTTCATCATGGGCGTGGTCTGGTGGCGTTCGGCCTGATCCCGGGCCGATGGGCGCCGCTGCGTTCCTGAGGTCGGTCCTCGACCGGCGCATCGCCGCGATGCTGGGGCTCGGCTTCAGCTCCGGGATTCCCTTTCTCCTCGTCTACGTCACCCAATCGGCGTGGCTGTCCGAGGAAAAGGTGCCCATCGGCATTCTTGGACTGATGAGCGAGCTGACCCTCGCGTATAAATTCAAGTTTGTCTGGGCGCCCTTCCTCGACCGCTACGACGCGCCCCTGATCAGCCGCTTGGTCGGCCGGCGCCGGGGCTGGATCATCGTTTCGCAGCTCGGCGTGATGCTGGCGCTCGCCGGCGTCGCCTTCGGCGATCCCGGGCACTGGCTCGCCTGGACCATCGCGTTCTCCCTCGCGCTCGGCTTCGCCGGGGCGACCCAGGACGTGGTCATCGACGGCTGGCGCATCACCGTGGCGCCGGCGGAGCGCCAGGCGCTGATGTCGTCATGGGCCGAGATCGGCTGGCGCATCGGGACGCTCGTGGCCGGAGCCGGCGCGCTCTACCTCGCCGATGCCTACGGCTGGCGGGCGGCCTACCTCTGCATGGTGGTCGCGATGGCACCGGGGGTGATCGCCGCCCTCCTCGCGCCGGAGCCGGAGTCAGACCGGACCGCGTCCCACGACCATCCCGGCTTCGTCGAGACCATCGTGGCACCGATCCGGGACCTGGTCCGCCGCCTCGGGCCCCTGGCGATCCCGATCCTGCTCCTGGTGGCCGGCTTCCGCATGCCCGGCTACGTCGCCAGCGCCATGGCGATGCCGCTGTTCAAGAGCCTACATTACTCGAACACCGACATCGCCACGGTGACGAAGCTGTTCGGCTTCGGCGTCGCCCTCGCGGGTACCGTCCTGGCCGGTTACGTGGTCCCGCGGATCGGCATGATGGCGAGCCTGCTCGCCGGCACGGTGTTCGGTTCGGCCTCGCATCTCAGCCTCGCCTACCTGGCGCTGCACGGCGGAGACGGCGGAAACGCCTTCTGGACCTTCGCCATCGCGGTGAGCATCGACAGCTTCGCCTACGCGATCGCCTCGATCGTGCTGATCACCTTCATGTCGACCCTCGTGGCCACCGAGCACGCGGCGAGCCAGTACGCCCTCCTGACCTCCCTCTGCGCCCTCCCCGGCAGCCTGCTGGCGGGGGCGTCCGGATTCGTGATCGAGTCGACCGGCTTCGCCTGGTTCTTCGTGGCGACCGCGCTCATCGGCGTGCCGGTCGCGCTCCTGGCCTGGTATGTCTGGCATCGGCAGGGCGACACCGGTGCGATGGCGCCCGCGCCGGCAGCCTGAGCGGCGCCAACGGGGCGGGTGCGGCCGGCGAGTGTGGCCAGGAGGTCTCACCGCACAGCTATCGCTGTCGCGAGGCCTCCGACGCCTGCCGATGCCGCGAGCGGCCTGCTAGACATGCCCGGTCAAACCGGAACCATCTCGATGCAGTCCACCTCGCTTCGCCTTGCTGCCGCCGCCGTCGTGCTCGCCACGGCCATGCCGGTCCAGGCCGCCGACTTCCCGTCCGCGCCGCCGGCCGCCTATGTCAGCCCGGTGAAGCCCCTGAGCATCGTCTCCGAGGTCCGCATCGGCGGCGCCGTGCAGGATCCCGGCAGCGCCGAGCACAACACCAGCAACATCAACGGCGAAATTCTCTTCTCCAAGCCGCTGGTGAGCGTCGATCCCTTCTGGCAGGCCTTCGTGCCCCGGGCCACCGTTGGCGGCAGCTACAACTTCGGCGGCCGCACCAGCTACGCCTATATCGGCGCGACCTGGACCGTGGACCTCTTCCCGCAGACCCTGAACAACATCGTCTTCCTCGAGGGCTTCTTCGGCGCCGGCGCCCATAACGGCTACACCGGGCCGAAGCCGACGGCGCCGGCCGGGTTCAACACGCTGGGCTGCAACCCGCTGTTCCGCGAGGCGGCCGCCCTCGGCTTCCGGCTCACCGAGCACTGGAGCGTCATGGCCACCGTCGAGCACATGTCGAATGCGGGCCTCTGCGCGAACAACCGCGGCCTGACCAATTTCGGCGGCAAGCTCGGCTACACCTTCTGAGTTCGCTGCGCTCGCCTTTCGTGTGAGCTTCGAGGGCCGGTTCCGCCGATGCGGGGCCGGCCCTTCGCGTTCCGATTCCGCGACTCCCAGCGGCGGCAAACTGCGCTAGGTTCCCGCTCCTGCCGGCGCGTCTTGCCGGCCCCGCTCAGGATCGGACGCCATCGTGGTCACCCTCAACCGCATCTACACCCGCACCGGCGACAAGGGATCGACCGCCCTGGCGAGCGGCGAACGGCGCTCCAAGGCGGATCTGCGGATCGAGACCTACGGCACCGTCGACGAGACCAATGCGTGCATCGGGCTCGTGCGGCTGCATGCGGATTCGCGCCTCGACGCGATGCTGGGCGCGATTCAGAACGACCTGTTCGACCTCGGCGCCGACCTCGCGACCCCGGAAAGCGCCGAGCCGCCGAAATACGAGCCGCTGCGGATCGTCGCCGCACAGGTGCAGCGGGTCGAGCGCGACATCGACGCGCTGAACGCCGACCTCTCGCCCCTGGAGTCCTTCGTGCTGCCCGGGGGCTCGCCGGCCTCGGCCGCCCTCCACCTCGCCCGCACGATCTGCCGGCGGGCCGAGCGGCTGGCCGTGGCCCTGGCCGCCACCGAGGGCGAGATCGTCTCGCCCGAGGCACTCCAGTACCTCAACCGGCTGTCCGATTTCCTGTTCGTAGCGAGCCGGACCGCCAACGCGAACGGCGCCGACGACGTGCTCTGGGTACCGGGTCAAAACCGCTGAGGCACAGGCATTCGGAATACCAGCGGGTTGCGAACCCGAACCCACGCGGCCGGTCGTCGGTCCGCGAAGACCCCCGCCCGGACAGGCGGCTGCGGGGCGCGTTGACAAGGCGGAAATGAGGCCGTTACGGTCCGCCGCCTCAATGACCAGGGTTCTGGAGCTCCGGGTGTCCCGGAGTTCCTTTGCGCGCCGCGCCGGCCTGGTCGAACAATATTATCCGCGCGGAGGATTGTGAACGCCATGAAGGTTCTGGTGCCCGTCAAGCGGGTCGTCGACTACAACGTCAAGATCCGGGTCAAGGCCGACGGTTCGGGCGTGGACCTCGCCAACGTCAAGATGTCGATGAATCCCTTCGACGAGATTGCCGTCGAGGAAGCGATTCGCCTGAAGGAGAAGGGCAAGGTCAGCGAGATCGTCGCCGTCTCCATCGGTCCGCAGCAGGCGCAGGAGACCCTCCGCACCGCCCTCGCCATGGGCGCCGACCGGGCGATCCTGGTGAAGATCGACGGCGTGGTCGAGCCGCTGGCGGTGGCCAAGATCCTGAAGGCCCTGGTCGAGAAGGAGGCCCCCGGCCTCGTCATCCTCGGCAAGCAGGCCATCGACGACGATTCGAATCAGACCGGCCAGATGCTGGCGGCCCTCCTCGACTGGCCCCAGGGCACCTTCGCCTTCAAGCTGGAGTTCGGCGAAGGCTCGATCGACGTCACGCGCGAGATCGACGGCGGCCTCCAGACCGTGACCCTGACCCTGCCGGCCATCGTCACCACGGACCTGCGTCTCAACGAGCCGCGCTACGCCTCGCTGCCCAACATCATGAAGGCCAAGAAGAAGCCCCTCGAGGAGCTGGCCCCCGATGCGCTCGGCGTCGACGTGACCCCGCGGGTCACCGTGCTCAAGACCGTGGAGCCTGCCGGACGCAAGGCCGGCATCAAGGTCGGATCCCCGGCCGAACTCGTGCAGAAGCTGAAGGGCGAGGCCGGGGTCCTCTGAGACGCCGCCCAGCCGATGGCTTCAAGAGCCCGCCGCATCGACGCGGCGGGTGAGACGGGGTCCGGGACCCTCCTGCTGATCGATTTCGAGGTTCGCACACCATGGCCACCCTACTCCTCATCGAGCACGACAACGGCGCGGTCCGCGACGCGAGCCTGAAGGCGCTGACGGCCGCCGTCGCCCTGGGCGGATCCGTGCACGCCCTCGTGGCGGGTGCCGGCAGCCGCCCCGCCGCCGAGGCCGCGGCCAAGCTCGACGGCGTCGAGAAGGTGCTGCTGGCCGAGGACGCCGCCTACGATCACCTCCTCGCCGAGCCGACTGCCGCGCTCGTCGTCTCCCTGGCAGAGCCCTACGACAACCTCGTCGCAGCGGCCTCCACCACCGGCAAGAACGTGCTGCCGCGGGTGGCCGCCCTCCTCGACGTCGCTCAGATCTCCGACATCATCAGCGTGGTCTCGCCCGACACCTTCGAGCGCCCGATCTACGCCGGCAACGCGATCCAAACCGTGCAGGCCGGTGCGGGCAAGAAGGTGATCACCGTCCGCATGGCGGCCTTCAAGCCCGCCGGCGAGGGTGGCGCGGCCGCGGCGATCGAGCCGGTGCAGACGGCCGCCTCTTCCGGCAAATCGAGCTTCAAGGGCGAGGAGATCGCCAAGTCCGACCGTCCCGAGCTGGCCGCCGCCAAGATCATCGTCTCCGGCGGCCGGTCGCTCGGCTCCTCGGACAAGTTCAAGGAGCTGATCGAGCCCCTGGCCGATACGCTCGGCGCTGCCGTGGGCGCCTCACGCGCCGCCGTCGATGCGGGCTATGCCCCCAATGACTGGCAGGTCGGCCAGACCGGCAAGGTCGTAGCACCGGACCTCTACGTCGCCGTCGGCATCTCGGGCGCGATCCAGCACCTCGCCGGCATGAAGGACTCGAAGGTCATCGTCGCCATCAACAAGGACGAGGACGCGCCGATCTTCCAGGTGGCGGATTACGGCCTCGTGGGCGACCTGTTCCAGATCGTCCCCGAGTTGCAGTCCGAGATCGCCAAGGCGAAGGGCTGAGACCGAGCGGGCACGGCCGGCCGGTGCGCGTCGCGCGGATCGGCCGACCGGTACGGATGGCCTCCCGGCGTGGAAATGCTCTAGGACGCTGCGACCGCGAAACGTTATAAGCGAGGCGGGCGCCCCCGGCGGCCGGGCGGGGCCCGGATCGCAACGGCGGGACGCTCCAGGGGTGCGAGTGCAGACGATGGGCATCGATATCAGGACGGTCGGCATCATCGGCGCCGGGCAGATGGGCAGCGGCATCGCACATGTCTGCGCGATGGCGGGGCTCGACGTCCGCCTGAACGACCGCGACCCGGCCCGCATTCACAACGGCCTCGCCACCGTCGACGGCAATCTCGCGCGGCAAGTGGCCAAGGGCACCATCGCGGACGATCAGCGCCGCAGCGCGGTGTCCCGGATCGTGGCGGCGGAGAGCTTCGACGACCTCGCGCCCTGCGATCTCGTCATCGAGGCGGCCACCGAGGACGAATCGACCAAGCGCCAGATCTTCAGCACGCTGTGCGCCTCGCTGAAGCCCGACGCGCTGATCGCCACCAACACCTCGTCGATCTCGATCACGCGCCTCGCTGCCTCGACGGACCGACCGGAGCGCTTCATCGGCATCCACTTCATGAATCCGGTGCAGGTGATGCAGCTCGTCGAGCTGATCCGCGGCATCGCCACGGAAGATCCGACCTACGAATCGGCCAAGGCCTTCATCGCCAAGCTCGGCAAGACATCGACGATGTCGGAGGATTTTCCGGCCTTCATCGTCAACCGCATCCTGCTGCCGATGATCAACGAGGCGATCTACACCCTCTACGAGGGCGTCGGTTCGGTGGAGTCGATCGATACGGCGATGCGCCTCGGCGCGAACCATCCCATGGGTCCGCTGCAGCTCGCCGACTTCATCGGCCTCGATACCTGTCTGTCGGTGATGCAGGTGCTTTACGAGGGGCTGGCCGATTCGAAGTACCGGCCCTGTCCGCTGCTCGTGAAATACGTCGAGGCCGGCTGGCTCGGACGCAAGTCCAAGCGCGGATTCTACGATTATCGTGGCGAGACGCCCGTGCCGACCCGCTGAGGCGGACCGGAACGCACGATCCGCTGTTACTGCTTGTTACCGTTCGCGGCCGGCTGGGCCGGGCTCGGATAGGCCGGGTTCGCGGCCGGCACCGAACCGGTGTTCGACGACGAGGTGGCGTTGGACGACCCCTTCACGGAGCCCGTCACCTCCTGGCGGGAGGCGTCCTGGCTCTGGCTGGCATAGTCCTTCGGCGAATTCGCGCCCTGCCACGTCATCAGGCCGGTGATGGCGATCGCGAGCAGCACGAGGCTGGCCACGAGAACGTAGAGCACCGGCTTGCCGCGATTGCCCTGCCGGGCTTCCTGACCGTGTAGTTTCTCTGCCATGCGATCCTCGCTTGAACGGTCCTGAAGACCGATGTTTCGACCCGAGCACCGATTCCCATGAATTCGGCTCGTGATTCCTGCTCGGGTCTGAAACGCGAGGGTCGAGAGCGGAGTTCCCGCCGAGGTTCGGCCTAGCGGCCGGTGACCAGCATGATCTTGCCGAGATGGGCGCTCGATTCCATCAATTCGTGCGCCTGACGGGCCTCTTCCAACGGGAAGGTGGCGTGGATGATCGGGCGGATCGTCCCGGCCTCCAGCAGCGGCCAGACATCCCGGGCCAAGCCTTCGGCGATCGCCGCCTTCTCGGCCTTCGGACGCGCCCGAAGCGTCGCGCCGGTGAAGGTCAGGCGCTTCATCATGATCGGGGTCATGCTGAAGGCATCGACCTTGTAGCCCTGCATGAAGGCGATCTGCACGAGGCGCCCCTCGACCGCCAGGGCCGAAAGGTTCTTGGCGAGGTAAGGCGCCCCGACCATGTCGAGGATGACGTCGACGCCGTTGCCGTCGGTGAGCCGCTTCACCTCCTCGGCGAAGTCGGCTTCGCGGTAGTTGATCGCCGCCTCGGCGCCGAGGTCGCGGCAGAAGTCGCACTTCTCGGCCGAACCGGCGGTGGCGAAGACCCGGGCGCCGTGATGCTTGGCGATCTGGATCGCGGTCGAGCCGATGCCGCTCGATCCGCCATGGACGAGGAACGACTCGCCGGGCTTGAGGCGCCCACGCTCGATCACCGTGCTGTAGACGGTGAAGTAGTTCTCCGGCAGGCCGCCGGCCTCGATCAGAGAAAGCGACGACGGCTTCGGCAGGCACTGGCCGATCTCGGCCACGGCGAACTCGGCATAGCCGCCGCTGATCACCAGGGCACAGACCGCGTCGCCGATCGCGACGCCGGAGACGCCCTCACCCAGGGCGACGATGCGGCCGGCGACCTCGAGGCCGGGGATCTCGGTGGCCCCCTTCGGCGGCGGGTACTTGCCCTCGCGCTGCTGGATGTCCGGCCGGTTGATCCCGGCGGCGACCACTTCGATGAGCACCTGACCGGGCCCGGGCTGCGGCAGGGGCACCGTCTCCAGGGCCAGCACGTCCGGCCCACCGGCGCCCTTGAAGCGGATCTGTCGCATGGTCTCGGGCAGGCTGGCTGTCATCGGGGTCTCCTCCTGGAAGCCCCGTCATGTGCCGCCCGGACGGTGCTTGGCAAGGTCGCGCCGCCTGGGCGCTGCCTCAGCGGGTGCCGTACATCCGGTCACCGGCATCGCCGAGGCCCGGGACGATATAGCCGTGGTCGTTGAGATGGCTGTCGATGGCCGCGGTCCAGACCGGCACGTCCGGGTGGGCGGCCTGGAGCCGGGCGATGCCCTCCGGGGCGGCGAGCAGGCAGACGAAGCGCAGGTCCTGCGCGCCGCGCTGCTTCAGCAGGTTGATCGCCGCCACCGCCGAATTCGCGGTCGCCAGCATCGGGTCGAGCACCAGGACCGTGCGATCGACCAGGTCCGAGGGCGCCTTAAAATAGTATTCCACCGCTTCCAGGGTCTCGGGATCACGGTAGAGCCCGACATGCGCCACGCGGGCGGACGGCACCAGGGACAGCATGCCGTCGAGGAAGCCGACACCGGCGCGCAGGATCGGCGCCAGGACCAGCTTCTTGCCGGCGATCTGCGGCGCCTCCATCGACTGGATCGGCGTCTCGATCGTCACGGTTTCCAGCGGCAGGTCGCGGGTGACCTCGTAGGCCAGCAGCATGCCGATCTCGTTGAGGATCTGGCGGAAGCCCTTAGTCGAGCGTTCGCGCTGGCGCAGCAGGGTCAGCTTGTGCTGGACGAGGGGGTGGTCGACCACCCGGACGGTCGCGGCGGCTGCCTGCATCGCTGGAACTCCATGGGCCGGGGTCTGCTGCCAAATTCCTGGGCCGAGGTCTGATCGACGGCGCGGGGGAGACCCAGGCAAGACCGAGACCGGTTTTCTAGAGCATCGCAGCAGTCCGAGCGAGGGCCATGGCGGGGGCCGCTTCCACGAAAAAGGGGCTCCCGGCCTGAGCCGGAAGCCCCGATGGTCAGGTGAAGACCGCCGCTCAGACCGAGCGGGTCGTGTCCGCGCTGCGGCGCTTCTGCATGAAAGCGTCGAACTGCTCACGGTCCTTGGCCCGCTTCAGCTCCTCGACGAACTCGGCGAAGGCGCGGCTCTCCTCCTGGAGGGCACGGCGCTGGGCGTCGAGCCGCTCGATCTCGCTGCGACGGTAGGCGTCGAAGGCGAGGTTGCCGGTGTTGCCACCATTGGCCGCCTCGAACGCCGCGGCGAAGCGCGAGCGGGTGGCTCCCGCGTTCCACGAGAGGCCGCGGCCGGCGAGGCCCCGCAACTCGCTGAGCGCAGGATAGCCCGCGACCTTCCAGGCGATGTAAGCGGCCGCCAGGGGCCACCAATAGACGAAGGCGACGACGATGGCGCCGATTTCCAGGGATCGCTTGGGGAAGGGGCCGCTACGGCAGACCTTCCCGGTGGTGAAGGGAGAGGAAGAGAAGCTCACGGCTCACGGCTCCAATGTAAATGTGAACGACATTCACTTGCGGATGGACCGGCACGCTTTCAAGGGGCGCCCATCCGGTCAGAGCTGTTCGCGCGTCCGCCCGCCCGACGCGGCGCCGTGGACGAGAGCGAGCACGCCGGCGCGCAGCAGCTCGTACTTGTCCGGCATGCCGGCGGATCTCGGCAGGTGCCCGGACGCGGACAGGGTCGCGAGGCCGTGCGCCAGCGCCCAGACCTCGAGCGCGATGAACCGGGGCGCGACACCGCCGAACCCCTCCGGGAATGTCGCCTGAAGCGCCTCCACGAGCAGGTCGAACGGGCTCGGGCGCGCGCTCGGCACCGCGTTCGGCACGGCGGCGGCGAGGCCGCGGGTCTCGAAGATCGCCGCGTAGTAGCCGGGTTCCTCCTCTGCGAAGGCCAGATAGGCCTCGCCCATTCGGGTGAACCGCTCCAGCGGCGTGCCCTTCGCGGTCAGGGCGCGGGCGAGCCGCTCGGCCAAGTCGGCGAAGCCCCGTCCCGCCACCTCTTCGAGCAGCGCCTCCCGCCCGCGGAAATGGCGGTAGAGCGCCGCCGGCGTGACGCCGACGAGGCGGGCCGCATCCACCAGCGTGAAGCCGCCGATGCCGCGCTCGGCGATGAAGCGGCGCGCAGCCTCGATCAGCGCCTCCTTGAGGTTGCCGTGGTGGTAGCTTCGCCGGTCACCCGGTCCTTCGCGCCAATGCCGCACGCCACACTCCCCGCCCCCGCTCCGACTCGACATGACCGGTCGTGTCGGCTGAAGGTTCCCCGTCTCCCTTTCCCCTAACACGAAGGGATCGGCTGACGAGACCTCCCCGACGCCACACCGACGAAATCACGTCGGGTGTCCCGTATCCAGCGGGCAGATCACGGGAATTTGCCACAAATACCCTTGGCGAGCGGGAAACTTTGGCTGTATGGTCTTTACGAAATAGACACCCTGGGATGTGGGTCACTGGCCGTGCGGGAGTCCTCGGGACAGGGTGAATTCGAAGCCCTGACGGACCTCATCTACGAGGCTGCGATCCTCCCCGAACTCTGGCCGGCGGTCCTGGATCAACTCGCCGACATCGCCGGGGCCCAGGGAACGGTCCTGATCGCGGCCGACCTCGAATCCCATCGCTGGATCAACAGCGAATCCCTCGATCAGGTCATGGCCGATTTCGCCGCCGGGGGCTGGAGCAGCGTAGGCCAGCGCACGGCGAAGCTCCTCGGCGCCCGGCATGCGGGCTTCGTCCGCGAGAAGGACGTCTACACCCAGGCCGAACTGGAGCAGGACGTCCTGATCCAGCAATTCCTGCGTCCGCGCGGTCTGGGCTGGGGTGCGGCCACGGCCTGCCCGCTCACCACCGGCGATACGCTGATCTTCAGCATCGAGCGTCGCTACAAGGATGGGCCGGTCCCGCAGTCCGCGACGGCGATCCTCGACTCCCTGCGGCCGCATCTCGGTCGCGCGGCCCTGGTCTCGGCCCGCTTGAAGCTGGAGCGGGCGCGCGCCGCGGTGGGCGCGCTGGAGGTGATGGGGCTACCGGCGGCCGTGGTTTCGCCCGATGGGCGCCTGCAGGAACGCAATGCGGGCTTCGCCGGCCTGGTGCCGCGCGTGGTGCGCGATCAGCGTGAGCGGGTCACCCTCGCCCATCCGGGGGCGGATGCCCTGATGGCGGAGGTGCTCGCCGGACAGCGGGCCCAGGCGGCGCGCTCGATCCCGATCCCGGCCGACGACGACCATCCCGCCATGGTGCTCCACCTGCTGCCCATGCGCGGTCAGGCCCAGGACGTCTTCGGTGGCGGTACCATGCTGATGGTGGCGGCCCCCGTCCTGCCGCGTCCCGTGCCGGGCACCGAACTGCTGTCGGGACTGTTCGACCTCACGGCCGCCGAGGCACGGATCGCGCGGGGCATCGCCGACGGCGCGACCATCTCGATCCTCGCCGTGCAGCAGAGCGTGCGGCCGGAAACCATTCGCAGTCAGGTCAAGGCGATCTTCGCCAAGACAGGCGTGACCCGTCAGGTGGATCTGGCCCGGCTGATCTCGGGCTTCAGCCTAATCCGCTGACCCCGGCGTCAGCGGGCGTCCCGGCCCGCGCCCGCCCGGTTCGCCGCGAGCGCGCGGAACAGAATGACGTTCGACAGATCGTACTCGACGGTGATCTCAGCTCTCTGTGCGGGCGGCGCGACACTCTCGGACACGGAGCCGGGCGCCGGATTGATGAGGCACGCAATCATGCGATCGCTCGTACCCCGACGCACGTGCCGGGCAAGTCGCCGGCGCATCCATGGCGCCATCGTCCATCTATCAAGCATGACCGCCCTCGCTTTTTTGTGTTGCGACATTCAAGCGCGGGGTTGGAAGACCTTCATCCCCCATTTGGGGGAGAGCGGAAATTCCTTCGTTGAAAATCTAACTTCGGAGCAATTCCTGCGCGAAAGGCCCGAGTGTTTCTGAGGCTCATCTTGCGCCAGAGAGGCCCTTGATTCCCCGCACCACATTTGGCTTTTCGGGATGATTGGTACCCACCCATCCCCGACAAACTCTAGAGCCGGAAGAGGGAGTCCGCCCGCTCCAGCGCCGCCTTCTTGGCATGGCGCGCGGCTTCCAGGCGCTCCATCTCGGACCGCAGCAACTGGATCCGCTCGTCGAGATCCTCGACCGACAGCGTGTCCAACGGCTCCCCGACCCGGTGCGCGATGGCCTGTCGGATGGCTCGGTCGTCCTCGTCCCGCATGGTGATCCCCCTTGTCCGTCAGTTCCAGCCCGTTCCCGCATCGAGGCGTGCGACTCCGAGATGCCGTGCGAGGGTCGCGCCCAGATCGGCGAAGGTTTCGCGTCGACCGATCGATCCCGGCGTGACGCCGGGGCCGAAGGCCAGCACGGGAACCTGTTCCCGGGTGTGCTCGGTTCCGCCCCAGGTCGGATCGTTGCCGTGGTCCGCGGTGATGATGCAGAGGTCGCCGGGACACAGGACGGCGTGGATTTCGGGCAGCCGGGCGTCGAAGCGCTCGAGTTCGGCGGCGTAACCGGGCACGTCCCGGCGGTGGCCGTACTCGGTGTCGAAATCGACGAGGTTGAGGAAGACGAGGCCGCCCTCCGGCAACGCCGAGAAGGCGGTCAGCGCGGCCTGGAGGCAGGCGGCGTTGCCGCCGGGCTTGATCTCCTGCCCGGTCGCCCGATGGGCGAAGATGTCGCCGATCTTGCCGACGCTGACGACGCTCCGTCCGGAGGCCTGGAGCACGTCCAGGAGCGTCCGGCCGGGCGGTTCGACCGCGTAGTCCTTGCGGTTGGCGGTGCGCCGGAATCCCGCCTGCGCGGCGCCGACGAAGGGGCGGGCGATGACGCGGCCGACCCGATAGGCGTCGCAGAGCTCGCGGGCGATCCGGCAGGTGGCGTAGAGCCGCTCCAACCCGAAACTTTCCTCGTGTGCCGCGATCTGGAATACGCTGTCGGCGGAGGTGTAGCAGATGGGCATGCCGGTCCGGACGTGCTCGGCGCCGAGGCCGTCGATGATCGCCACCCCGGCGGCATGGCAGTTGCCCAGGATGCCGGGCAGGCCGGCTTGCGCGATCAGCGCCTCCGTCAGCGCGGCCGGGAAGGTCGGGACCGCGACGGGGAAGTAGCCCCAGGGCTCGCGGACCGGGACGCCGGTAATCTCCCAATGACCCGAGGGCGTGTCCTTGCCGGCGGCCACCTCCACCGCGTGGCCGTAGGCGCCCGTCGGGTCGC
Source organism: Methylobacterium sp. AC690 (assembly GCF_979256535.1). Classification (NCBI taxonomy): domain Bacteria; kingdom Pseudomonadati; phylum Pseudomonadota; class Alphaproteobacteria; order Hyphomicrobiales; family Methylobacteriaceae; genus Methylobacterium; species Methylobacterium sp. AC690. Next base: position 89,746 of record NZ_CEEDOX010000011.1, read on the forward strand.
TCACCGCCTCGAGGCCCGGCGGCACCGCACCGGTGGCGCCCTGCGCCGCCAGGCCGAGGCCGAGGCGGGCCAGGTTCGGGAGCGCCAGGGGGCCGTGCCGCAGGCCCGCCCGGTCGCCGCGCCCCTCGGCGCAGGCGCGGGCGATGTGACCGAGCGTGTCGGACCCGGCATCGCCGTAGCGATCGGCATCCGGCGCGCCGCCGATGCCGACGGAATCCAGGACGATGAGGAAGGCGCGCGGCATGCCCGTCCCCTTCAGGCCGGAATCGGATCGGCGACGGTGTCGCTCTGGAGATCGAAGGCGGCGGCGAACAGCGCCTGGGTGTAGGCGGTCTTCGGCGCGGCGAAGATGTCCTCGGCCGGCCCCTCCTCGACGACCTGGCCGTTCTGCATCACCAGCACGTAGTTCGCCAGCGCCCGCACCACCTTCAGGTCGTGGCTGATGAACAGGTAGGCGAGGCCACGCTCGCGCTGGAGGTCGCGCAGCAGGGTGACGATCTGGGCCTGGACAGAGCGGTCGAGGGCCGAGGTCGGCTCGTCCAGGACGACGAATTTCGGCTTGAGCACGATGGCGCGCGCGATCGCGATGCGCTGCCGCTGGCCGCCGGAGAATTCGTGCGGGTACCGGTTCATGGTCGCCGGATCGAGCCCGACGTCGCCGAGCGCCTTGGCGACCACCGCCTGCCGCTCGGCCCGCGTCTTCACCGCCCCCTGGACCACCAAACCCTCGGCGACGATGTCCGCCACCGTCATCCGCGGCGAGAGCGAGCCGTAGGGGTCCTGGAAGACCACCTGCATGTCACGCCGGATCGGACGCATGGCGGCGGGCGGCAGGCCGGCGATGGACCGACCGAGGAACACGATCGGGCCCTCGCAGCCGGTGAGGCGCAGGAGCGCCAGGCCGAGCGTGGTCTTGCCCGAACCGGATTCGCCGACGACCCCGACGGTTTCCCCGGCCCGGACCCGAAGCGACACCCCGTCCACCGCCTTCACGTGGCTGGTGGTCCGGCGCAGCAGGCCCTCGCGGATCGGGAACCAGACCTTGAGCGGGCCGGCCTCCAGCAGGGGTGTGGCGTCGGCCGGCACCGGGTTGGCCCGGCCCTTCGGCTCCGAGGCGAGGAGGCGGCGGGTGTAGTCGTGCTGCGGCCGGGCGAAGATCTCGGCGACCGGGCCGGCCTCGACCACGCGACCGGCAAGCATCACGCAGACGTTGTCGGCGATGCGCTGCACGATGCCGAGGTCGTGGGTGATGAACAGCATCGCCATGCCGAGGCGCTTCTGCAGGTCGGCCAGCAAGGTGAGGATCTGGGCCTGCACCGTGACGTCGAGGGCGGTGGTCGGCTCGTCGGCCACGAGCAGGTCCGGCTCGCAGGCGAGGGCCATGGCGATCATCACGCGCTGGCGCTGTCCGCCCGAGAGCTCGTGCGGATAGGCGTTGAGGCGCCGTTCGGCGTCGCGCAGCCCGACGAGTTCGAGCAGTTCGAGGATGCGGGCGCGCGCCTTGCGGCCGGAGAGGCCGCGATGCACCTCCAGCACCTCGCCGATCTGCCGCTGGATCGCGTGAAGCGGGTTCAGGGAGGTCATCGGCTCCTGAAACACCATGGTAATGTCGGCGCCACGGATGCCGCGGAGCCGCTTCTCCGGCAGGGTCAGCAGGTCCTCGCCCTTGAACAGGATGCGGCCACCCGGATGGGTGGCACTGCCGTCGAGGAGCCGCAGGATCGAGAGGGCGGTCACCGACTTGCCCGAGCCGGATTCCCCGACGAGGGCCAGCGTCTCGCCGGCCGTGATGGTGAAGCTCACGCGATCCACGGCGCGGGTCTCGCGCTCCCGCGAGCGGAAGGCGACCGACAGGTCCTGAACGTCGAGGAGCGTTTCGGGCATCGAGGCCTGTTCTGCAGCGGGGCGGAGGTCGCAACCCTGAGCGTTATAGCGTGGGCCTGCGGGATCGGCGAACGCGGATGCGACGCGGTCGGCGGCGTTTGTAATTGATCGTCGGCGCACACGCTCTACAACCCGACCGTGACCTCGCTCCTTCGCCGTTTCTCCGCCGCCCTGCTCGCGCTCCTCCTCGTCGGCGCCTTCACCCCAGGATCGGCCCGCGCGGCCGCCGAGGGCGCGACCGAGACGGTCGAGCAGGCCCTCTGCCGTCTGATCGAGGGCTCGGCGAAGGCCCGCGGCCTGCCGGTGCCGTTCCTGACGCGCCTGATCTGGCGGGAGAGCGCCTTTCGCGTCACCGCCGTGAGCCCCGTGGGCGCACAGGGCGTCGCGCAGTTCATGCCGGGTACGGCGCGGGAGCGCGGCCTGACCGATCCGTTCGACCCCGAGCAGGCGATCCCGCACGCGGCCCACCTGCTCGCCGACCTCAACCGGCAATTCGGCAATCTCGGGCTGGCAGCGGCGGCCTACAATGGCGGGCCGGGCCGGGTCTCCGCCTGGCTCGCCGGCACCGGGGGTCTGCCGACCGAGACCCGGAACTACGTCCTGGCGATCACCGGCTCGCCCGCGGAGGCCTGGCGCCCCGGCGCGGCGATCGAGATGCCGGAGGGCGACGCGCCGTCGGCCAAGGCGGGGTCGACCAAGGCGGGTTCGACCAAGAACCCGGAGTCCAAGGACGCCGAAGCGAAGACTGCCGAGGGCCAGGCAGCGGAGCCAAAGGCGGAATCCGAGTCCAGTTGCCTCAAGGTGACGGCGGCCCTGCGCATTCCGTCGCGCGGCGACCGGTTCGCCCTCGGCGGAAACGAGGGACCGGCAGCGCCCTGGGGTATCCAGCTCGCCGGAAACTTCTCGAAATCCTTGGCGCTGCAGAGCTTCGCGCGGACACGGAAGCTCTACACAAGCGTGATCGGCGATGTTCGTCCGATGATCATCGGCACACGCCTGCGCAGCCGCGGCACCCGCGCCTTCTACCGCATCCGCATCCCGGCCCAGAGCCGCGAGGCCGCCGATGGCCTGTGCGGGCGTATCCGCCAGGTCGGCGGCGCCTGCCTGGTCCTCAGAACCTGACCGGGACGCGGTCGGACTTACGACTCCGCATCGCGCCGAGAATCGAATGCGCGCCATGAATCCGCCGCGCCAGCCCTGTCACAGGGGGTTCGCCCCCCAACAGAGAGATGCATGACCCGGGTTCTCGCCGTCCTTGCCAGCCTCGCCGGACTCGCGCTCGTTGCGCTCGGCATCACGGCCTGCTCCCCCCTCGCCTTCTTCGACGCGATCGGTCCCCGCGACCAGGGCGGGCGCCTCAGCCTGAAGGACGCCGCGTTCGGCAGCCATCCGCGCCAGCGCCTCGACGTCTTCACGCCCGTGGCCGGCTCGGCCGGCGCCCCCGTGCTGGTGTTCTTCTATGGCGGTTCCTGGAAGAACGGCGCGAAGGAGGATTACGCCTTCGTCGGACAGGCCCTCGCGGCGCAGGGATTCGTGACGGTGCTGCCGGATTATCGGCTCTACCCGGAGGTCCGCTTCCCGGACTTCCTCGACGACGGAGCGCAGGCCCTGGCCTGGGTCGAGCAGAACATCGCAGCCTATGGTGGCGACCCGAGCCGGGTCGTCCTCGCCGGGCACTCGGCCGGCGCCTACAATGCCGTGATGCTTGGGCTCAACCCGACCTACCTGCGCAGGGCCGGCGTCGATCCGCGGGTGATCCGGGCGGTGGCCGGCCTATCCGGCCCCTACGACTTCCTGCCCCTCGATGCCGGCACCGCCACGGAACTGTTCGGGGAAGCCCCCGACAAGGCGGCGACCCAGCCCATCACCTTCGCGGGCACGCACTCACCGCCGGCCTTCCTCGCCTCGGGCGACGGCGACACCACCGTGCGCCCCTCCAACACCCGCAGCCTCGCCGCGCGCCTGCGCGCCGCCCGCGTGCCGGTGCAGGAGCGGATCTATGCCGGCCTCGACCATGCCGACACCCTGCTGGCGCTCTCCGTGACCTTCCGCTCCAAGGCTCCCGTGCTGGCCGAGATGGCGGCCTTCCTGCGCCAGCAGGCCGGCGAGCGGCCGCAGCAGGCGCGGATGGTTCCCCGCTAGGGGCTCACGCGGCGCGCAGGGCGTCCCGCGCCTTGCGATGGTCCGGCGCATCGACGAAGGCCCGGTGCATCGCCGACCAGAGCGGCGTGCGCGCGAAGTGCTCGTCCAGCGGCAGGGCGCGCTGAACCAAACCGTCGGCGCGCCGGCGCTCGGGATTGGTGTTGAGCCAGGTGTTCCGGTTGGTGATGTCCCAGGTGGAGACGTTGAGCACGGCCGGCTCGTCCAGCACCACGTCGAGGAAGCGGCGCGCGAGGTCGGACACCGCCCGGTCGCGGGCGCCGAGGTCGGCGGGATAGGTCCGGTCGTTGACGTCGAGTTCCGTAACCTCGATGGCGAGCCCGAGGGCGGCGACCTCCGTCAGGAAGCGGCGGAGCTTGTCCTGGTTCAGCGGGTGCTTGGCGTAGAGGTGCCCCTGCAGGCCGAGCCGGCGGATCGGCACGCCCCGGCGGCGCATCCCCTCCAGGGTCCGCAGCACCATCGTACGGCGTTGATCGATCCAGTCCGCGTCGAGCTCGAGGTCGTTCTCGTTCCAGACCCCGGCCGCGTCCGGCGCGACCGCGTGCTGGATGCGGAAGGCGAGGTCGACGTAGCCGGGGCCCAGGCCTGCGAGCCACGGGGTGCGCCGCAGCCCGTCCGCACGACCATCCTGCGGTCCACAGATCTCGTTGACGACGTCCCAGGCCTCGATCCGGCCCCGGTATCGCCCCGCCATGGCGCCGATCCAGCGCCGCAGGAAGGCTTCGCCTTCCCCGGCGGCGAGCCGGGCCTCGATCCAGGCGGGCAGGCCCTCGTGCCAGACCAGGGTGTGGCCGCGCAGGCGCTGGCGGTTTCCCTCCGCGAAGGCCACGACCTCGTCCGCGTAGGTGAAATCGAGGGCTTCCGGTGCACGCCAGGCATTGGTCAGCTTCATCGCGTTCTCGGACACGAGGAGGCCGGCCTCCCGCGCCAGGGCCCGCCCGTAGGCGGGGTTCTGGCGCAGGGTCACGCCGTTCACCGCCGAGCCATAGGCGACCCCCGTGCGCGCGGCCGCGGCCTGGAGGCTGTCGGCCGACCAGGACGGCGCCGCCGCGAAGCCCGGCGCTGCACCGAGGCCGTGATCCCCGGCGAGGCAGAGAGCGCCGCCGAGGATGGCCCGGCGTGAGGGACCCGGACGGATCACGCCCCGGCGGTCTCAATCTCCGCCGGGATCACCCGGGGCCGGCGGTCCGGTCCAATCGCCACGAAGGTGAAGAGCCCCTCGGTGACCTTCATGGTCTCCTCGCCCTCGCGCTCCCGGCGCCAGACCTCGACCTGGATGCCCATGGAGGTGCGCCCGACGCGCACGATCCAGGCGTAGATGCTCACCTCGTCTCCGACGATGACGGGCCGATGGAAGGTCATGGCCTCCACCGAGATCGTGGCGCAGCGCCCCCGGGAGCGCCGGGCGGCGATGTTGCCGGCCGCGAGGTCCATCTGGCCCATCAGCCATCCGCCGAAGATGTCGCCGGCCGGGTTGGTGTCGGCGGGCATCGCGATGGTGCGGACCACGGGTGGGCCGCGGTCATCGGGCTGGCGCGGTGCCGGGGTGTCGGTCGTCATGAGGAGCACGGTCTCTGGTTGCACGGGACGAACACACGCAAGCCGTGCGCCGACCGCGCTCTCATGTCACATCGGCCATGGGGCGGCCAGATCCTCAATCGGGTAGCGCGAAGACCACCAGGGCGTCGCCGGTGCCGAAGCCGGAACCCTTCGTGAAGGAGGCACCGCCAGCCGCCACCGCGACGTATTGCTTGCCGTCGAGGGCGTAGGTGATCGGCGGGCCGCCGATGCCGGCGCCGCACTGGAAGCGCCACAGGATCGCGCCGGTCTCGGCATCGTGGGCATCGAGGTGGCCATCCTCCTCCCCGGAGAACACGAGGTTCGAGGCGGTGGCCAGCGTCCCACCGGAGAGCCGGCTGCCGCCTTTCACCGTCCACTTGATCGCGCCGCCCTTGGCAAGGTCCACCGCCGTCAAGGTGCTGAAGCTCGGCTCGCCCTTGGCCTCCGTGGTTTCGGTGTAGCGGATCGCCGGGCGGTCGCCGGAGGCGGGCACCGTTCGAACCACGTAGGTCGTCGCCCCGTGCCGGACCTGGGCGAAGGCGGTTCCTCGGTGCGCATCATAAGCCACCGGATGCCAGGAGATCGCCCCGAGCGGACCGGGGCTGACGACCGTGCCGGCCTCGGTCGGCGGCGCGTAGAGGTTCTTCTGCGTGATCAGCGGCTCGGACTTCGCCAGGAGCTTCCCCGTGGTGCGATCGTGGACGTAGAGCCAGCCGGTCTTCGAGCCCTGCGCCACGGCCTTGACCGGGCCCTGCGGCGTTGGCTGGTCGAGAAGGAAGGGCGGGCTCGCCACGTCGTAGCCCCACTCGTCGTGCGGGACCTGCTGATAATACCAGCGCAGCTGTCCGGTGCGGACATCGAGGGCGACGAGGCTCATGGTGTAGAGGTTGTCGCCCGGGCGCGAGAGGCCGAAATTCTGCGGGGCCGGATTGCCGGTGCCGACGTAGATCAGCCCGAGATCCCGGTCGTAGGCCGGCGTCATCCAGAGCGAGCCACCCCCGACCCGCCAGGCCTCGGGATGCGCCGGGGCCGCGGCCTTCTCGGCGGCGATGTCCCGGTGCAGCGGCACGCCGTCCGACGTGGTCGCCGCGAAGTCCCCCTCCCAGCCGTCGGCCTTGGTCACGTACCAGCGCCAGCGCTCGGCTCCCGTGGCGGCGTCGTAGGCTGCGAGCCAGCCGCGGCGGCCATAGCCGCCCTCGATCCCCACCACCGCGCCTCCGTCGAGGCCGCCCTTGGCGTCCTCCACGTGCAGGCCGTAGCCGGCGCCGGCGACGCCCACGATGACGAGGCCGTCGGCCACCAGGGGCGGCATCTTGAAGCCGAGACGGCTCGACCCCTGGACCGTGCCGGCCCCGAGCCTGTCCGCCAGGGCCGAGGCGGTCTCGGATTCCCCCTCCTCGGGGCGCACCGCCTCATGGTCCCACAGGACTTTTCCGGTGGCGGCGTCGAGGGCGATGATCCGACCGTCCATGGTCGCCTCGAAGACCTTACCGCCGGAGACGGCCACGCCCCGGTTCGAGGGCGGCCCGAAGATCTTCTCCGTCCGCGCCTTGTGGGTGTAGGTCCACAGGACCCGTCCGCTGCGGGCATCGAGGGCGGCGACGTGATTCTGGGTGGTCGAGACGTAGAGCGTCCCGTCCACCATCACGGGCTCCGCCTGGAAATAGCCGGTGATGCCGGTCTGGAAGATCCAGGCCGGACGCAGCGCCTTCACGTTGGCCCGGTCGATCGTCGTGAGGGGCGAGAAGTGCTGGTTGGTGTGGTCGCGCCCGAACATCGGCCAGTCGTCGGCCGCCAGGGCCGCGCCGGGCAGGCTCGCGAGGAGGAGCGCGGCGAGGCCGCGGCGAAACACGTTCGGCATGAGCTTTCCTCGTCGCGGTCGCCCCGTGGCCGGGCGATCCGCCGCAGATCGTGGGACGGGAACGTTCCGGCTCAGCCGGTGGTGCCCGGGCGCTTCGCCCCGGCGAGCTGCGCGGGCGTGTCGGCCGCCCCCATGGAGTCCGCCAGGGCGGCGGCGGTCTGGCCGGCGCCATCCCGCCTGTCCGGGTCGGCCCCGTGAGCGAGCAGCAGCGCGACCATCTCGGTGCGGTTGAACATCGCCGCGGTCATCAGGGCCGTGCGGCTGCCCGTTCCCGTACCGTCAACCGCTGCGCCGTGGGCGAGGAGCAGGCCGGCGATGTCCCTGTCACCCTTGAAGGCGGCGCCGGCCAGCGGTGTCTGGCCCCGGTCGTTGGCGAGTTCGGGATCGCCGCCGGCCTCGAGGATCACCCGCGTCGCCTCGGCCTGTCCGTTGTAGGCCGCCAGCATCAGCAGGCTGTCGCCCTTGTCGTTGCGCAGGTTCGCCGGCAGGCCCTGCTCGAACAGCTCCGCGAGCTCCTCCGCGTGGCCCATGCGGGCGTACTGGAAGACCCGGGCGGCGAAGGCCAGGGTGTCGGCATCGAGCTCGGGTTTCGGCGCGGTCTCAGGTTTCGGTGACGTGTCGGGGTCCATCGGTCTGTCCGGTCTGGAATACGTTACGGCGTCGGTCCTGCGCGAAACCTAGCTTTACGGGCGCCAGTGTCGAGGAAGCCGTGCGTTGAATCTTGCATCAGGGGGAACCCGGCCCCTGAGGCCGTCGACGATTTCGGGAAGGCGTGCGATCCGAAGCGGGCTGCCACGTCGCGGACCGAAGGCGACTCCCGACCTGGGGCGCGAGGCGCGATAAATCGCCCCGTGCGGCGTTTCCCGCCTCGGCGGATCGCCAGGGGCGTAACATCCGGTGGCGGCGTACCCTTTTCCAAGCGGCCGGTAGAAACCATACTTGCACCATGCCGACTCCGAAGAAGCCACGCGCCGTGTCCGACCCCGCTGCCGAGACGGAGGTTCTGACGACGAATGTCGGGAATTCCCAAGGTTCTGACGGTGAGGGCTCAGACGGCGCGGGCTCGGACAGCAAGCGCGCGAGCGGCAAAGTTGTCGGGGCAAAGGCGCCTGGACCGAAGGCCTCGGCGCCGAGGACGCCGAACTCCAAGGCGTCGAAGCCGGAGCTTCAGCCCCTCGACGAGCACTTGGCGGCCCTCCTCAGCCCCGCGCTGAACCGGAATCGCCTTCCGCCGATCGCGCCGCCCGCCCCCGCCCGTCCCGGGCAGCCGAAGCCGGCGCGTGGGCGTACCAAGGCGTCGGCGGCTGCCAGCAAGCCTTCGGCGACCGTCCCCGACAAGGCGTCCGGCATGGGCTTCGGCGAGGCCGCACAGGCGACCTTCGCCCATGGCGAGGCGGCCGACGTCGATCCGCGCCTCGCGCAGGCCCTCGGGCTGCGTGCACCGGAAGACGGACCGGTCCCGGAAGGTCTGGGGGCGGTCGAACCGGCGGACGACGACGAGACCTCGCTGGCGACGGACGGCGTCTCGGCCACCGTCGATGCGCTCTCGCGCCTGCTCACCGAGGGCAATCCGCTCTTCCGGGACGGCCAGACCTGGGTACCGCACCGGCCCGATCGGCCGAAGAAGTCCGAGGGCGGCGTCGCCTTCACGCTGAAATCCGAGTTCGAGCCGGCCGGTGACCAGCCGCGCGCCATCGCCGAGCTGGTCGACGGCGTCCGCAAGGCCGAGCGCGACCAGGTGCTCCTGGGCGTCACCGGTTCCGGCAAGACCTTCACCATGGCCAAGATCATTGCCGAGACCCAGCGTCCGGCCCTGATCCTGGCACCGAACAAGACCCTGGCCGCTCAGCTCTACGGGGAGTTCAAGAGCTTCTTTCCCGACAACGCGGTCGAGTATTTCGTCTCGTACTACGATTACTACCAGCCCGAGGCCTACGTGCCGCGCTCGGATACCTTCATCGAGAAAGAATCGTCGATCAACGAGCAGATCGACCGCATGCGCCACGCCGCCACCCGCGCCCTGCTCGAGCGCGACGACGTCATCATCGTCGCCTCGGTCTCGTGCATCTACGGCATCGGCTCGGTGGAGACCTACACCGCGATGTCGTTCACGGTGTCACTCGAAGAGAAGATCGAGCAGCGGCAGCTCATCGCCGACCTCGTGGCGCTTCAGTACAAGCGCATCCAGTCGGACTTCGCCCGCGGCACCTTCCGGGTGCGCGGCGACGTGATCGAACTCTGGCCCGCCCACTTGGAGGATCGCGGCTGGCGGATCGGCCTGTTCGGCGACGAGATCGAATCGATCACCGAGTTCGATCCCCTCACGGGCAAGAAGATCAACGACCTCAAGTTCGTGAAGGTCTACGCCAACTCGCACTACGTGACGCCGCGCCCGACCCTCCAGCAGGCGATCAAGGGGATCAAGACCGAGCTGAAACAGCGGGTCGACGAGCTGACGAAGATGGGCCGCCTGATCGAGGCACAGCGCATCGAGCAGCGCTGTACCTTCGACATCGAGATGATCGAGGCCACCGGGGCCTGCAACGGCATCGAGAACTATTCGCGGTACCTGACGGGGCGTAAGCCCGGCGAGCCGCCGCCGACCCTGTTCGAGTACCTGCCCGACAACGCGCTGGTCTTCACCGACGAGAGCCACGTCACGGTTCCGCAGATCGGCGGCATGTACAAGGGCGATTTCCGCCGTAAGGCGACGCTGGCGGAATACGGCTTCCGCCTGCCTTCCTGCCTCGACAACCGCCCCTTGCGCTTCGAGGAATGGGACGCGATGCGCCCGCAATCGATCCACGTCTCGGCCACGCCGGCCAAGTGGGAGATGGAGCAGACCGGCGGCGTCTTCGCCGAGCAGGTCATCCGCCCCACCGGCCTCGTCGACCCGGTGATCGAGATCCGGCCGGCGCGCTCGCAGGTCGACGACCTCCTCGGCGAGGTGCGGGAGGTGGCCCAGGCCGGTTACCGCACCCTGGTCACGACCCTGACCAAGCGCATGGCCGAGGACCTGACCGAATACCTGCACGAGAACAGCGTGCGGGTGCGCTACATGCACTCCGACATCGACACCCTGGAGCGCATCGAGATCATCCGCGACCTGCGTCTCGGCGCATTCGACGTGCTGATCGGCATCAACCTCCTGCGCGAGGGACTCGACATTCCGGAATGCGCGCTCGTGGCCATCCTGGATGCCGACAAGGAGGGCTTTCTCCGCTCGGAAACCTCGCTGGTGCAGACCATCGGCCGCGCGGCCCGAAACGCGGATGCCCGCTGCATCCTCTATGCCGACCAGGTGACCGGCTCGATGGAGCGGGCGATGGCCGAGACCGAGCGCCGCCGCCTCAAGCAGCTGGCCTACAACGAAGAGCACGGCATCACGCCGCAGAGCGTGAAGCGCGGCATCGCCGACATCCTCGACAGCGTCTACGAGCGCGACCACGTCCAGGTGGATACGGGGCTGGCGAAGAACGCCGTCACCATCGGGCACAACCTCAAGGCGGTCATGGCGGACCTCGAGAAGCGGATGCGCACCGCCGCCGCCGATCTCGACTTCGAGGAGGCCGCGCGCCTGCGCGACGAGCTCAAGCGCCTGCAAGCCACCGAGCTGCTGGTCTCCGACGACCCGATGGCCCGCCAGGGCGACGTGGAGCGGGAGGCGGGGCGCTTCGGCGCCAAGCAGAGCCGCATCTCGAAGCCCACCCTCGACAATATGGGGCCGGGCACCGACCGCGAGCTGCCGCTCGGCGCGCCGGTCTGGCAGGAACGCCCGAAGGCCCGCTCGACGCAGGGGCTCGGGGGACAGAAGCCGAAATACAAGGGCGGGGGCGGACGCAAGCGCGGCTGATCGCGAGGGACCTCTCCCGTTTGCGCGTCCGCGGGCCGGAACCCATCGGCGGCGGCGGGGCTTGGTTCGGCAACAGACGTCCCCTCTCGTCCGGAGCCTGTCCCGTGATCCAGACCTCCTCGCCCCACGCCGGCGCCTGCCGCCCGGCCTTCCGGCCCCGCGCCGGCGGTGCGGTCACCGCCCTGTTCCTGTCGGGCCTCGCCCTCTCCGGCGCCGTCGGCCTGCTCGTCGGGCCCGTGAGCCTGCGTCCGGCCTCGGCGCAGACGGCCGCGAATCCCAACGACCAGCCGACGCCCGGCACCCTGCCCGGCCGTGACGCCGCCACCGGCGCCGCCGAGCGGCCCACCGGTCAGGTCGCGCCGCCGAAGGCGATCTCCGCCACCACCGCCGTCACCGCGTCGGACGCGAAGTCCGGTGCGCGCACGAACCCGCTGGATCACCTTCCGGCGAAGGATCGTGCGGGCACGGGCGGAACGCGCCGCGACTAGGGTTTCGGCGCACCGTCGCGACCGTTCATCGACACAGGGGAGAAGCGCATATGGGTCTGCTCGATCAAGTCATCGGCGGCGTTCTCGGACAGGTGCTCGGGGGCGGCCGCGAGCCCGAGCGGGGCGGCCCAAATGGCGGCCAGGGTGGTGGCCAAGGCGGCGGCATGCTCGGCGGCGCGATGTCGCCGATCGTCCAGGCGCTCCTGATGCTGCTGATGTCGAAGGGCGCCGGCGGCCTCGGCGACCTCCTGGGCGGCGGCCAACAGGGTGGAACCCGTGCACCCCGCGGCGATGACGACGGCGATCTCGGTGGCTTCGGCCAGGACCGCGGTCCGGAGCCGGGCTACGGACGCGATCGGGGTGAGGACGCCCCGCCGCTGCCCGGACGCGAGGGCGACTTCAGTGATCTCTCCGGGATGCTTGACGGCCCGGGCGATCGCGCCTCGGCGCCGGGAGATCGGAGTGCCGGTGTGGGTCCCTACGCGCATCTCGATCACGAGGCGCAGGACGGCCGCGGCGGGCTCGATGGGCTGATCGACCGCTTCCAGCGCGGCGGCCTCGGCGACGTCATGGAATCCTGGATCGGGCATGGCGAGAACCGCCCGGTGGCGCCCGCCCGTCTGGCCGATGCCCTCGGCTCCGACACGGTGAACGCCCTTCAGCAGCGCACCGGCCTGAACCGCGACGACCTTCTGTCGCAGCTGGCCCAGGCCCTGCCACAGGTCGTCAACGGGCTGACCCCGCAGGGCCGTCGGCCGACCGGGGACGACCTCCGCGGCTGGTGAACCGGGGTCAGGCCGCGCCGAAGCACATCCCGGGTTCGTAGAGCCGGAAGGTGTTGCGTCCGGCATCCTTGGCGCGGAACAGGGCGAGGTCGGCGTTCCGGCACAGCAGGTCGGGCTCGGTCCCGTCCTGGGGCGCCATGGCGACGCCGACGCTCACGCCGACGGTGACGCTGCTGCCGTCGAGGTCGATCGGCTGGGACACGACCTCGATCAGGCGCTGGGCCAGGGTCCGGATGCTGCTGCCCACCACGGGCCCGGTCTGGATGATCATGAACTCGTCCCCGCCGATCCGCGCGACGGTGTCCTCGGACCGGACCAGGGCGCGAAGGCGGGCGGCGACCGTTCGGAGCAGGATGTCGCCGGCGTGATGGCCGAGGGTGTCGTTCACGAACTTGAAGCGGTCGAGATCGAGACAGAGCACGGCGAAGCTGGCGCCGCGCCGTTGGCTCATGGCGAGTTCCTGGACGAGGCGCTCGCGAAACAGCGTCCGGTTCGCCAGGTCCGTCAGGGCGTCGTGCCGGGCCATGTGGGCGATCTGGAACTCGGCCTCCTTGCGCGCGCTGATATCGCGCGCCGCCGCCACGTAGCCGGTCGCACGCTCACTGTCGGCATCGTAGGTCAGGTTGAAGTTGACCTCGACCCAGATCCAGTTGCCGTCCTTGCGGCGGTAGCGCTGGGTCGACACCGCCCGGGTGATGCGCTCTGCGCAGAGATCGGCCAGGAGGCGTTCGAACGCCTCGGCGTCGCCGGGATGGACCTGATCCATGGGCCGGGTGCCGATCAGTTCCTCGGCCTCGTAGCCCAGGAGGGTGCGCGAGGCGGGCGAGACGTAGCGGCGCACGGTGTCAAGGGTCGCCCAGATCACCATGTCGGAGCTGTTCTCGGCCAGGAGCCGATAATGCGCCTCCCGCTCCCGCAGCTTGGCCTTCGCCCGGTGCAGGCTGAGCTGCGCCGCCACGACCGAGGCGAGATCCTGCAGCCGAGCGCGATCCTCCGCTGCGAACTGGCGCGGCACCTGGTCGAGGACGCAGAGTATGCCGACCCGCAACCCCGCTTCGGCGAGGAGGGGGGCGCCGGCATAGAAGCGGACATGCGGCGGATTGATCACCAGGGGGCTCTCGCGGAAGCGCGGATCCGCCCAGGCATCCTCCACCACGAACACGTCGTCCGACAGGATGGCGTAGTTGCAGAACGCGCCCTCGCGGCCGGTCTTGTCGAGATCGAGGCCACACTTGGCCATGAACTGCTGGTGGTTCGCCGCGATCAGCGAGACGTAGGAGATCGGCATGCCGAACAGGGCCGCCGCCGTGCGACAGATGGCGTCGAAGTGCGGTTCGGGCTCGGCCTGCAGGATATCGAGATCCTGCAGCGCCCTCAGGCGCTCGGCTTCGTTGCTCGCTTTGGGGTACATGCGTGCCCTGGATTCCAGCGGACCGGCGAACCCGAACGGTCAGGCTCGGCACCTCCGAGGGGGGCCGTGCCCAGCCGATTGTATCGGGCTGAAAGCGCTCATCGTGTAGTTGGACGGATAGTCTTCCGAAGAACCGAAGGTCCATTCGCCGAACATCATCTTCGCAGCGATTTATCAAATGAGCTTTAACGAGCCAGAGCCGGGATTTCCCGATTGACGCGGTGGCACGATCTCATCCCCCGTTATTTTGTCGGGCGGATCTGGCAAGTCGCGCAAAAGAATGTCGATCGTCCGGATTGGACGATCCGCTCGATCGTGCCAGTACATCCCCGTGTTCCACAGCGATGACCGACCCGGTCATAGACCCGGAATGCGTGTTGAAACGCGCCGCTGCCACCATCGGTATGGGCGTAATCGCGCAGGGTCGATCCTCCGGCCGCCACGGCCTCGGTCAGAACTTCACCGATGACCTTGGCCAGCCGCCGGGCCTTCGGCGTCGGCGTCCCATCCGGTTTCGCGAGTTGTCCCGCCCGCATCTCAGGGTGAAGCCCCGCGCGGTGAAGCGCCTCGCAGACGTAGATGTTGCCCAGACCGGCGATCAGGCGCTGGTCCAGGAGAGCGGCCTTCAGCGGCGTGATCTTGTTGCGGAACAGCCGGGCGACGGCGTCGGCGGTCAGGGCCTCGCTCAGGGGCTCGATCCCCATGCCGGCGAAATGCCGGCTCTCGGCCAGGGCGGGCGTCGGAACGAGGTCCATGAAGCCGAAGCGCCGGACGTCGTTGTAGGTCACGGTGCACCCGTTCGACATCGCCATCACGACGTGATCGTGCTTGGCGTTTCCGAGGGCCCCCTCGAGGTAGAAGTCCCCCGGCGACAGGTTGCGTCCGTCGGGCAGGGCCACGTCGAAGCGCCCGCTCATGCCGAGATGCATGATGAGGGTCTCGCCGGAATCGAGGCCGGCGGTGAGGTACTTCGCCCGTCGCGCCAGATCCGTCACGGTGCGGCCCTCCAGGCGCTCCGCGAAGCGATCCGGAAACGGAAAGCGCAGGTTCGCGCGCCGGAGAATGACCCGGCTGAAGCGCGCGCCGACCAGGGCGGGCAGCAAGCCCTGACGGACGGTCTCGACTTCGGGAAGCTCCGGCATGACGCCCTTTCTCATTCTCGGCGACGCTGTCCCTCCAGATGGGCATGTCCGCGGCTGCCAACCATGGGGACGTGCAGCGATCGCCGAAGGCGCCGCACCCGTGCAGGCGCGTTGATGCAACCCAGAGTTTAAAGGAATATCAGTGGGTTCGGGCTCTCTGTGCTCACCGATCGCCGAACCCGGTTCCGGCGACGGTCCTGATGTCGGGAGCAGCGAAGTGATCTTATCCACGCGTCCTGGGGTGACGGCTCTGACCCTGTTGCGGCAATCGTCCGCACCGACGTCGGCCGGAACGCCGGACCTCATTCGAACCCGCCTGCCGGCGCCCTTCGAGGAACCCGGAACGCGGCGCACCGAGGCGGAGGCCAGCGCCGCCCTCTTCGGCGTGAACCAGCCGAACCCCCTGAAGGAGATGGTCGCGTTCCTGAACCGCGTCGGGCAAGTGTTCGGCTTCGAACGCGGTGCCTACGCCACGCAATCGAGCTTCATGGCAGCGGTCGAGGATGCCTTCACCGCGCTGAAGGCCGATCCGGACGATCCGAACAGGGTCGACGACATCGCCCGGCGCCTGCATCTCGACGCCGACACCGTCGCGGTGCTGAAGCAGGAGAAGACCGCGGACATGCTGGTCGGCCTCATCGAGAAGGCGCTCGGCCTGGATCGCCTCGGGCTGTCGCTGGCCACGGTGATCAAGGCGGGCAACAATCTCGACTCGGCCGAGGCGGATGCGATGCGCACGGTCCTGTTCCGCCAGGCGCAGGAGGCGCAGGGCCGGAACACCTGGGACGATCTGGGTCTGTATCAGCCGGCGGATCCCGTCCGCCGAGCGGCCGCGTAGTTCGGGAGAACGCGACCTGCGCGATCGAGCCAGATGGCACTCTCGGCACGGCTTCGCTATGGAGACGGCCATGGAGACGCCCATGGCCACCGACGAGACCACTGATTTCGGCTTCGAGAGCGTCGCGCTCGACGAGAAGCAGGGCCGCGTCGACGACGTGTTCCGTTCGGTCGCCAAGCGCTACGACCTCATGAACGACCTGATGTCGGGCGGGCTGCACCGGGCCTGGAAGTCGCACCTGATCTCGATGCTGCGGCCCCCGCGCAACCGGCCCTTCCGGCACCTCGACGTGGCCGGCGGCACCGCCGACATCGCGTTCCGCGCCCTGGAGGCCGGCGGCCCCGCGACGCACACCACCGTGCTCGACATCAACGAGGCGATGCTCCGGGTGGGTGCTGAGCGGGCGGGCGACCGCTTCACCGGGCGCATTGACTTCGTCAGGGCCAATGCCGAGGCCCTGCCGCTCCCGGCGGAGCAGTTCGACGCCTACACCATCGCCTTCGGCATCCGGAACGTGCCCCGGATCGACAAGGCGCTCGCGGAGGCGCACCGGGTGCTGAAGCCCGGCGGACGGTTCCTCTGCCTCGAATTCTCGAAGGTTGATCTCCCGGTGCTCGACCGGATCTACGACGCCTACTCGTTCCACGTGATCCCGCGCCTCGGCGCACGCGTGGCCGGCGACGCCGATTCCTACCGCTACCTCGTGGAGTCGATCCGCAAGTTCCCCTCCCCCGGGCGCTTTGCCGGGATGATCGAGGCGGCGGGCTTCCGCCACGTCAGCCACCGCGCCCTCACGGGCGGCATCGTCGCGATCCATTCGGGCTGGAAGGTCTCGTGACCGTGGGTCTCGTCACGACGCGGGCCGCCTGATGCTCGGCGCCGTCGTTCACCTGATCCGGGGCGCGCATGTCGGCTTCGTGCTCGCCCGCGAGGGCGCGCTCGCGCTGGTGAATTCCGCCGATCTGCCACCGCACCTCCGATTCGTGCTGCGAATCGGCCGGATGCTGGAGCGTCCCGGCCTGGGAGTCGGCGCCGGCCCGCTCCAGCGCGCGCTGACGCGCCTCGGGCCGAGCTACGTCAAGTTCGGCCAGTTCCTCGCCACCCGGCCCGATATCGTCGGCATGGCGGCGGCGCGCGACCTCGAGACCCTGCAGGACCGCGTCCCGCCCTTCCCGCAGGAGACCGCGATCCGCCTCGTCGAGGCGGCGCTGGGCAAGCCGGTGGCGCATCTCTTCGTCTCGTTCAGCCCGCCGATCGCGGCGGCCTCGATCGCGCAGGTGCACAAGGCCCATCTCCTCGACCTCGACGGCACCGAGCGCGTCCTGGCGATCAAGATCATGCGCCCGGGCGTGCGCGAGCGCTTCCAGCGCGACCTCCAGGTCATGCGCTTCATGGCCCGCGTGGTCCACGCGCTCTCGCCCCAGGCGGAGCGCCTGCGCCCCCGCGAGGTGGTGGAAATCCTCGCCCGCTCGGTGATGATGGAGATGGATTTCCGGCTCGAAGCGGCCGCGATGTCCGAACTCGCCCAGAACACGAAGAACGACGCGGATTTCCGCGTGCCGAAGCCCGACTGGGAGCTGACCGCCCGCGACGTGCTCGCCAGCGAATGGATCGAGGGCATCCGCCTCAACGACCGCGCCGCCATCGTGGCGGCCGGGCACGACCCCAAGGCTCTCGGCCGGGCGGTGATCCAGTCCTTCCTGCGCCACGCCATCCGGGACGGCTTCTTCCACGCCGACATGCATCCCGGGAACCTGTTCGTCGATCCGACCGGGACCCTGGTGGCGGTCGATTTCGGCATCATGGGCCGCCTCGGGCACATGGAGCGGCGCTTCCTCGCCGAGATCCTGCTGGGCTTCATTTTGCGCGACTACAAGCGCGTGGCCCAGGTGCATTTCGAGGCCGGCTACGTGCCGGCGCACCATTCAGTCGAGGATTTCGCCCAGGCGATCCGGGCGATCGGGGAGCCGATCCACCAGCGCAAGGCCGACGAGATCTCGATGGCCAAGGTGCTCACCCTGCTGTTCGACATCACCGCCCTGTTCGACATGAGCACCCGCACCGAACTGGTGATGCTGCAGAAGACCATGGTGGTGGTCGAGGGCGTCGCCCGCTCTCTGGATCCGCAGCTCGACATGTGGACCGGCGCCGAGCCCGTGGTGCGCTCGTGGATCGCCCGGAACCTCGGGCCGGTGGGCCGGGTCGAGAGCCTCGGCCGCGCGGCCCTCACCATCACAGACGTCGTCTCGGACCTTCCCGACCTCGCCCAGCGCCTGCGCCGCATCCTGGTGCGCCTCGACGAGTCGGGCTCCAGCGAAGCCGGCCGTCTCGACGTCTTCGCCCGGGCCGAGCGCAAGCGCGCGATCTGGTCGACGGTCGCCCTCTGGGGCATCGCCATCGGTGCGCTGGTGATGGCGTTCCGTTAGCCTGCCCCGCAACGATCCGTCAGGCTCGCCTCCCGAGGGGTTCGACCATGACCCGCCCGCTTCAGAACCGCCGTATCCTCCTCGTCATCGGGGGCGGCATCGCCGCCTACAAGGCGCTCGACCTGATCCGGCGTCTGCGGGAGCGGGGGGCGCAGGTGCGCCCGCTCCTGACCAAGGGCGCACAGGAATTCGTGACGCCCCTGGCGGCGGCGGCGCTCGCCGGCGAACGCGCCCATACGGACTTGTTCGACCGGGCGGAGGAGGCCGATATCGGTCACATCAAGCTCGCGCGCGATGCCGACGCCATCGTGGTCGCACCCGCGACGGCGAGCCTGATGGCCCGCATGGCCACGGGCGATTCGTCCGACCTCGCCGCCACGGTGCTGCTGGCCACGACCCTGCCGATCCTGATCGCGCCCGCGATGAACGTGCGGATGTGGCAGCACCCTGCGACGCAGCGCAACCTCGCCACCCTGCGCGGCGACGGCGTCCACGTCGTCGGTCCCAATGACGGCGCCATGGCCGAGGCCGAGTTCGGGCCCGGCCGCCTGGCCGAGCCCACGGAGATTGCCGACGCGGTGGAGGCGATGCTGGAACAGGCCCGTCCGGCCTCCGGCTTCGGCTTCCTGGCGGGACGCGACCAGACCGCCGAGGCGGCGTCCGTCCCCTTGGCCGGTCCCTTGACCGGTTCCTTGGCCGGTCGGCGCGTGCTCGTGACCTCCGGACCGACCCACGAGCCGATCGACCCGGTGCGCTACCTCGCCAACCGCTCGTCCGGGCGCCAGGGCCACGCCATCGCGGCCGCGGCCGCCGCTGCCGGCGCGACGGTCACCCTGGTGTCAGGGCCGGTGGCGATCCCTGACCCGCCCGGCGTTCAGGTGGTGGCGGTGGAGACGGCGCGCGCGATGCTGGCGGCGGTCGAAGCCGCCCTCCCCGCCGACCTCGCAATCTTCGCCGCCGCCGTCGGCGACTGGCGACCGGCCGAGACGCGCGGATCCAAGATCAAGAAGGACGGAACCGCGCCGGCGCCCCTGACCCTGGTCGAGAACCCCGACATCCTCGCCACCATCGCGGGACGTTCAATTGGGCGGCCCCGGCTCGTCGTCGGCTTCGCGGCGGAGACCGACACGCTCCTCGACAACGCCCGCGCCAAGATCGCCCGGAAGGGCTGCGACCTCATCGTCGCCAACGACGTGTCGCCGGCCGGTGGCGTGATGGGCGGCACCGCCAACACCGTCCATCTGGTCGGGCGCGACGGCACCGTCGAGACCTGGCCGACCCTCGACAAGGACGAGGTCGGACGGCGGCTGATCCGGCATTTCGCGGACCTGCTCGACGCCTGATCCACAGGCCCTGAAAAAGAGCGCGGAGCCGATCGCGGGCTGGCGCGTTAAGGCTTGACTAACGTCTCCCGCCGCATCATTTCGGCGTCGTTCGCACGTGCAGCAGATCCGCTGGCCCGCGCGGCCCCACAGGAACTCCCGACCCTAATGCCCAGCGACAGTAGTCGATGGACCGCGCCGCCGATGGCCCTCCGCGAGACCCGCGCCTGATCGCTTGATCGGGCTCGCCCGCGACCGGCCCCGATGGCCCGGTCGAACGAGGTGAGCCGATGACCTTTTCGAATGCCCTTCCACGCCTGCGCGTCGCCGTGGCGCCCGTGCGAACCCTCAGCTTCCGCCGCGCGGACGGCTCCAAGCTCGTGCGCGTCAAGGCGCGCCGCCCCAAAGCGCGAAAGGCGGCGACCGGCGATGCCAACGTCGCGCTGATCATGGCCGTGATGATGACCCTGGTCTTCGGACCGGTGATCGGCGTCCACCTGATCGCGGCCTATGCCCCCACCGCGTCCGCCTCCGACGTGGCGGTCCAGAGCATCGGAACGCCGTTGCCGCCGGGCTGAGCGCCCGGTCGCTCAGCGTCTCATGCGGGCCGTCGGCCGCAAGCGGCCGGCTCCGCGCTCAGGCCCGCGCCGCCGCGAGTTCGGCCGAGAGGGCGGCCTCCTCCGCCATGATCTTGCGGACCGCCGGACGGGCATCGACGCGGGCGAGGTAGGCCATGATCGCCGGCTCTTCCGGGACGAGCTTGAACCCCGTGGTCCAGCCGAGCGCGGCGCCCCAGAGCACATCGGCGGCGGAGTGCCGTTCCCCGAGAAGGTAGGGGCCCGGCGTGAGAGCCTCGACCACCGTCCTCAGCACCGCGTCGAAATCGCCGTAGGGCGACATCGCCTTGGGCCCGGGCTCGCGCTGAAGCGCCCGATCCACCACCGCCGGCTCGAAGCTCGACCCGTAGAAGACCATCCAGCGCAGGTACGGCCCACGCAGCGGATCGCCGATGGGCGGGGCGAGGCCGCGCTCCGGAAACTGGTCGGCGAGGTAGAGGTAGATCGCCGCCTGCTCGGTGATCAGCGCTTCGCCGTGGCGCAGGGCCGGGACCTTCCCCAGGGGATTGATCCGTAGGTACGCGGGCTCCCGGCCCCGTCCCGACTGCAGATCGAGGACGTCCAGCGTATGCGGCGCGCCGAGCTCCTCGAGCAGGATGCGCACGCCGGAGGAGCGCGTCTGAGGGGCGTGGTAGAGCGTGAGAGCGGGTTCCAAGCGGCAGACCTTTCGGGTGAATCGGCCGGCGCAGGCTCTGCGCCGGCGCCGCTCAGGTCAACCGATCGATCCGAGGTCCGGCCGAACGCCAGGTACCCGCCAAGTCCGGCCCACGCTCACCATTGATAGCGCAGGCCTGCGGTCAGGCCATGACCCAGGCCTGCCCGGGTCCCGATCGCGGCCTGATAGTCGAGCCGCCAGCCGAGCTGCTCGGTGAGGTTGCCCTGGAGGCCGGCCCCCGCCGTGACGAAGTCGCTGCGCAGGAACGGGACCGCCACAGACGCGCTCGCCATGGCATTCTCGACGCTGGCGAGGCGGACCGCGGCGCTGCTGCCCGCCGGACCTGTGGCGAGATTGTAGGCGACGCGGAGCGCCGGAATGAGGTCGCCCCAACCCGAGAAGGCGAGTTCGAGACCGAAGCGCGCGGTGTCCTGCGCGACGGCGAGCCCGCGATAGGCCAGGTTGTTGCCGGCCGCGCCGCTCTCGGTGAAGCCCTCGACCTGCCCCGACAGATGGGTGAAGCCCGCGAAGGGCGTCAGGCGGACATCGGCGAGGGCGAACGGCACGCCGAGTTCGGCATCCAGGGCGAGGGCGCGACCGGAGGTCCTGCCGGTGCCCGTGAGTCCGTAGGCGGCAGGGCGGCGGATCTGATCGAAGTTCACCACCGGCGCACCGCCGACGATACCCTGGGCGTAGAAGCCCGGACCATAGTAGCCCGCATAGGCCGCCGCGGTGAACGCGCTCTGATCCTGGCGGACACCGCCGGCGCGGCGCAGCGACCCGCCCCCACCGCCGATCGCGATCCCGGCGCGCCAGGGGCCATCGATGGGCAGGTCGATGCCGGCGCTGCCCTGCGCCACCGTTCGGTCGAGCTCCGCACCGCCGCTGCGGGGCTGATCGGCAAAGACCACATCACCGCCGATCCAGGCGCCCGCGGCCCGTCCCCACGGGCCGGCCGAGCCGGTGCCGCGGCGCAGGGCCGAGAGGTGGTCCTGCACGCTGCGGGTCGCGGAGGCCGCGACGCCCAGCAGACCGCCGCCGAGGCTCTGCAGGACGACCGGCGCGGTCTGCTTCATCACGGCGAGCGCGTAGGGATCGACGTAGGTCGGAAGCGTCAGCCGGTAGGCGAGCAGCAGGTTGTCGTTGTTGAGGCCCGCATCGTAGCTCCGGCCGTTGATCACCCCCTTGCGGCTGAGGAAGTCGTTGTCGTTGCCCACCAGCAGGAAGTAGTCGTTCGGAGCCTTCTCGCTGAGCGCCGGGACGAGGCCCATCGCCTCCAGCTTCTCCGGCATCGTCGTCTGCGTGGCCGGATCGGTGTTCAGGTTCATCCCGAATCGGCCGAGCTGCACCGGATTGAGCAGGTTGACGGCCTCCGTGGTCTGGACCGGCGTGATGCCCGCGCGCAGGACGCCGCCCGGCGCGATCGGCGTGACCCCGTCATAGGCCGTACCGGCGATGTTGGTGGCCCCGGCCGTGTCGACGAGCAGCACGCTCTTGTAGACGATCGGGGTCGTCGAGCCGGTCCCGAGGCCGTTGGAATCCCGCGCCAGGACGAGGAACTGGGTGTCGTTCAGGGCCAGCATCTCGCTTTGGGCCGCCGTGCGGTTGGGGGCGCCCCCGTTGCCGTTCTGCTTGTAGGTGGGCAGTTGCAGCACGTACTCGCGCGTCGGTGCACCGGGCGTCGGCGTGCGCGAGACGTCGTAGTAGAGGATGCGCGTATTGGCGCGCTGCTCCTGGCCGGCGCCCGAATCCTGTACCGTCGCACTCTGCAGGATGGTGACGAGGCCGCGCCCATCCGGCGTCAGTGCGATCCCCTCGAGCCCCTGATTGTTGCGGCGACCGGACTCGGTGGGCGGCGTGGTCGAGTTGAAGTTCAGGCGTCCGTCGGTGCGGGGTTGGAGGGCGGCCGGGATGCCGATGACCCCCTGCAATTGCCCCGCCGCGGAGAAGTAATAGACGTTGGGGCCGTACTCGTCGCTGACGTAGAAGGATCCGTCGAGCTTGCGGACGAGACCCTCGGCATCGAGGCTGATGCGGCCGGCGCTCGGCCCCGTGGTGGCCGACGGCAGCACGGCGCCCAGCTGCGTCGTGGAGCCGGCGCCCGGGTCGAGGCCGCTGAAGCGCTGGCCCCGCGCGTCGGTCAGGACGATCCCGCCGGTTTGGGTCAGGGTGATCTGACGCTGCGAGGCCGTGGATTGGGGCAGGTTCGCACCCGGGTCCGGCGTGAAGGACAGGGTGAAGCGGTTGAGGCGCCCGGCGTAGTCGGAGAACAGTCCGCCGTCCGGATTGTTGTAGCCGCGATCCGGCAGCGTGTAGAGCGTACCCTGATAGCTGCCGCCCGTAAGGCGCCAGGTGCTCAGGTCCATCGCCAGGGACGAGAACGAACCCAGCGAATCACCCAGGAAGTCGCGGGTGTCGGCCGAGAGGCGGCCCACCCCCTGCAGCCCCTGGTTGACAGTGGTGCTCCCATTGAAGGGGACCGACACGGCCCCGGCCACCCGGCTGATGTTCGGGGTTCGGATCTCCTGCGCCGAAGCGGCGCCGACCACCGCGAACGCGGCGATCACGGATCCGGCGGCGCCTGCCGCCCGGCTTCGATGGTGCAACACGGCCGTTCCCCACGGTTAAGCTTCCGTGGGCTCTTGGCCTGTCTGCATGACGCGCGTGTGTCAGCTGCGCTCGATACACGCTCTGCGTGCGACGAACGCCTCGGCCGGGAGGCAGAGAAGCTCGAAGGCGAGCGTGGCGCCCGCGAGGGCCGTCACCCCGGAGGGATCGAGGGGCGGCGCGACCTCGACCACGTCGGCGCCGATCAGGTCGAGGCCGCGGAGCCCGCGGACGATCTGCAGCGCCTCGCGGGCGGTGAAGCCGCCCATCTCGGGCGTGCCGGTGCCGGGAGCGTAGGCGGGGTCGAGGGCGTCGATGTCGAAGCTCAGGTAGGTCGGCGCGGTGCCGACCACGGCGCGGGCCTCGGCCAGCACCGCCGGCAGGCCGCGCTCGATCACCGCCTCCATCGGCACGATGTGGACGCCCTGGGCCAGGGCCCAATCGAGCTCGTCCGCCGAATCGACGCTGCCGCGCAAGCCGATCTGCACCATGCGGCGGGGATCGAGGACGCCGTCCTCGATGGCGCGGCGGAACGGGGTGCCGTGGGTGAGGCGCGTACCGTCGTACTGCCCGTCATCGGTGTCGCTATGGGCGTCGATGTGGATCAGGCCGACGGGGCGCGCCGCGCCGAGGGCCCGCAGCACCGGGTAGGTGACGAAGTGGTCGCCTCCGACCGAGAGCGGCACGATCCCGGCGTCCGCCAGGGGCCGATAAAAGGCCTCGATGGCCCGGGCCGTGGCGGCCACGTCGACGGGATTGACGGGGACGTCGCCGAGATCGGCGCAGGCCGCGAGGTCGTAGGGCGCGACGCCGGTGGCGGCGTTTCGGGCCCGGGTGCCCGTGGAGGCCTCGCGCACCCCGCGCGGACCGAGCCGTGCGCCGGGCCGGTTGGTGGTCGCGCCATCGAACGGAATGCCGACGAGGCCGAGATCGATTCGCCCAGGCGCTTCGGACGGGTCGATCACGGGCAGGCGCATGAAGCTGGCGACCCCGGAGAATCGTGGTGTCGCCATGCCCGACGCCGGTCGATGCCGCGCGATCCGCGCCCGTTCCGCCTCGCTCAGCATCCGCGCTCCTCTTCCGCTCGCGCGTGGCCCATCGTCTGTCGGGTCCACGGCGGCGAACCGACGACGGCACGATGACGTTCCGTTGACGGATCGGCAACGCGTGGCTATAGAGCCCCCATCGCCGACGGACGCGCACCCCGCGATCGTCGGCTTCGCCATTGCCCGAACAACCTGCACGCGATCCACCGACACTCAAGCCCGCGGGCTCGTCGCGATCGCCTCAAACGTGACGAGGATGCCCCATGGCCAACACCGTGTCGGCCAAGAAAATGACCCGCAAGATTGCGAAGCGCACCGCGGTCAACCGCTCGCGTCGCAGCCGTATGCGCACCTTCGTCCGCAAGGTCGAGGAGGCCATCGCCGCCGGTGATCAGTCCAACGCACTGACCGCCCTCCGCGCCGCCGAGCCCGAGATCATGCGGGCCGCTCAGCACGGCATCGTGCACAAGAACAACGCCTCCCGGAAGGTCTCGCGCCTCGCCGCGCGGGTGAAGGCGCTCGCCGCCTAAATCCCTCTTCCCGAAGAGACGCGAAAAAGCCCGGCAGCGATGCCGGGCTTTTTTCGTTTCGGCCCGTCGATCCGCGAAGCCAGGACGTGCTCGACCACGGTCTTCTGCAGCCGATGCGCGGATGTTGAGATGAATGCGACAGAGACTTCGCCAATGGCGCGCGTTGAACTCCCGAATCAGGACAGTTCTGGTGACGAGGCGTTAACGCTAATCGAAATCTGTTTGGTTGCGACCCGTCGAGGGCGAGTGTAGCTTAACGATGTGTCACGATGAACCAACAAATACCCCAGACTGCCGAGTCCAGGGCGAATCATCCACAAGGTGGGAGCGTCGCCTGGACTCGGGACCGGAAGCCCGCGTCGGAATTGCTGCAATTTTTGCTATCCCCATAAGTCCCGTTGTTAGGAGAACCGTAGCTTATTGTTGATAGGCTTGCTTCATCGACAAAAGCCACCCCAGAGGCAGTTGACTCTGGTCCGGTATTATGGGTCCCGCGAATGCCTCGCGGGGCGCAACGTCAGTCAAGTGTGCGTACGTACCGGTGGCGGCCCTCCGCTCTCGGCACGAGGAGAGCGATGATGCATGTCGACGGAAGCGTGTCCGGCAATGCCGAGATGGGCATGAGCGGCGTGAGCGGTCCCGATACGGTGGCCGCCTGGGCCCGGGTGAAGCGCCGCCTGCGGGCGGAACTGGGCGAGGACGTGTTCGCGAGCTGGTTCGCCCGCCTCGAACTGGTGGAGGTCCTGGACGGAACCGCCCGCCTCACGGTGCCCACCCGATTCCTGAAGAGCTGGATCGAGTCCCACTACCTCGACCGGGTGCTGACCACGTTCCGCAGCGAGGTCGAGACGGTGTCGCGCCTCGACGTCTCGGTGCGCGGTCCCTCCGCCGCGGCCCGCCCCGTCCCCAGCGCTCCGAAGACGGCGAGCAGCGCCGCGAGCCCCCTCGCCCGCCTCCAGGCCGCCGGCTCGGCAATGCCGTCCCACGGGGACGCCATGAGCCTCACCGAGGGCGAGTCGGCTCAGGCGCCGCGCGGCGAGGCCGGCGGTGACCTGAACGGCGCCCCCCTCGACAACCGCCTGACCTTCGCGAGCTTCGTCGTCGGTCGCTCCAACGCCCTCGCCCATGCCGCGGCCGAGCGCGTCGCCCGCCACGACGGCCAGGGTGCTCTCTACAACCCGCTCTACTTCCATGCCGGCGTCGGCCTGGGGAAGACCCACCTCCTCCACGGCATCGGCCACGCCGCCCGGGAATCCGGCCGCCGGGTGATCTATCTCACCGCCGACCGCTTCATGTACGGCTTCGTCAACGCCCTGAAGACCCAGAACGCGCTCGCCTTCAAGGAACGTCTGCGCGCGATCGACCTCCTCATCCTCGACGACGTCCAGTTCATCCAGGGCAAGTCGATCCAGGCGGAATTCGGCCACACCATCAACGCGCTGATCGATGCCGGCCGCCAGGTGGTGGTCGCCTCGGACCGTCCGCCCACCGAGCTCGAAGCCCTGGAGGAGCGCGTGCGCTCGCGCCTGGCCGGCGGCCTCGTGGTGGAGATCGGCAGCCTCGACGAACAGCTGCGCGCCTCGATCCTGTCGGCGCGCCTGGCGGCCGTCCAGGTCTCGCATCCGAACTTCGAGGTCTCGCCCACGGTGGCCACCTACGTCGCCCGGGCGATCACGGCCAATGGCCGCGACCTCGAGGGCGCCGTGAACCGGCTCCTGGCCCACGCCACCCTCACCGGCACGGCGGTGACCATGGAGACCGCCGAGACCGCGATCCGCGATCTCGTCAAGAACCGCGAGCCCAAGCGCATCAAGATCGAGGACATCCAGAAGCTGGTGGCCTCGCGCTACAACGTCTCGCGCTCCGACATCCTGTCCGAGCGGCGCACCGCCGCGGTGGTCAAGCCGCGCCAGATCGCGATGTACCTCTCGAAGGTGCTCACCCTGCGCTCCTTGCCCGAGATCGGCCGCCGCTTCGGCGGGCGCGATCACACCACGGTGCTGCACGCCGTGCGTAAGATCGACAAGCTGATCGGCGAGGACAACGTGCTGAACGACGAGGTCGAGCTCCTGAAGCGCATGCTCCAGGATTGATGGTCCCCGGGGCGTCGCGATGTGCCGCGACGCCCCGAATCCTCTACGGGATAGCCGGCCTCTCGCACTTGCGTTCCCCGGGAGGCTTCGCCAAGTTCAGCGGCCACGGTGCCAGGGTGCCCGCAGGGCCGGAGCGCGTCGAACGCGCACCTCCCGGCGGCGCCCGATGAGAGACCACGAGTTCAGACCATGAGAGTCACTGTCGAGCGTGCGGCCCTTCTTCGGTCGCTCGGCCACGTGCACCGCGTGGTGGAGCGGCGGAATACGATCCCGATCCTCTCCAACGTGCTCCTGCGCTGCCATGCCGACGGCCTTGAGCTGAAGGCGACTGACCTCGACATCGAGGTGACGGAGACGATCCCGGCCGAGGTGGTCGATGCCGGCGCCACCACGGTGCCCGCGCACGTCATCTACGACATCGTCCGCAAGCTGCCCGACGGCGCCCAGGTCTCCCTGGAGACCAGCGGCGAGACCGGGCAGATGACGATCCGCTCCGGCCGCTCGCGCTTCTCCCTCGGTGCCTTGCCCGAGGGCGATTTCCCCGACCTCGCGGCCGGCGAGTTGCCGACCCACTTCGTGATCGCGGCCTCCGACCTCAAGCGCCTGATCGAGAAGACGCAGTTCGCGATCTCGACCGAAGAGACGCGCTACTACCTCAACGGCATCTACCTCCACACCATCGAGGTGGAGGGCGCGCTGCGCATGCGCGGCGTCGCCACCGATGGCCACCGCCTGGCGCGGGTGGAGATCGAGGCGCCCGAGGGCAGCCGCGACATGCCGGGCATCATTGTGCCCCGCAAGGCGGTCTCCGAGATCATCAAGCTGGTGGAGGATGGCGGCGAGAGCGTCGAGATCGACCTGTCGCCGGCCAAGATCCGCTTCAAGTTCGCCAGCGGCGTGGTGCTGATCTCGAAGCTGATCGACGGCACCTTCCCGGATTACCAGCGCGTCATCCCCTCCGGGAACGACAAGTTCCTCACGGTCGAGCGCGACGTCTTCGCCAAGGCCGTCGACCGCGTCTCGACGATCTCCTCGGAGCGCGGACGGGCCGTGAAGCTGGCCGTCCAGGAAGGCCGCCTCGCCCTCTCGGTCAACAACCCGGATTCCGGCAGCGCGACCGAGGAGCTCGACGTCGGTTACGACGCGCCGGCCCTCGATATTGGCTTCAACGCCCGCTACCTCCTCGACATCACGAGCCAGCTCGAGGGCGACACCGCCCTGTTCAAGCTCGCCGATCCGGGTTCGCCGACCCTGATCCAGGATCGCGAGGGCGCGGCCGCCCTCTACGTCCTGATGCCGATGCGGGTCTGATCGGTGCATCGCGCCCTCGCGGCGCGAGACAGGCCCGGGCCGATCGGCTAAGGCCTGACGGGTGCGCCTCACCCGTCTGATCTGTCGCGACTTCCGCAACCACGCCGACCTCGACCTCGCGGTCGACCGCCGCTTCGTCGCCCTGGTCGGCGAGAACGGGGCCGGCAAGACCAACCTCCTCGAAGCGATCTCGCTGTTCTCGCCGGGCCGCGGCCTGCGTCGGGCCGACCTCGCCGCGATGCCGCGCAGCGGCGGCCCCGGCGGCTTCGCCGTCTCGATGACCCTGGCGGGGGAGGAGACCGAGCACCGGATCGGCACCGGCTACGAGCCGCCCGGCTTCGACGGACGCGCCGCCCGCCTCTGCCGGATCGACGGCGCCCCCGCGCCCTCCCCCGTGGCCTTCTCGGAATTCCTGCGGGTGGTCTGGCTGACCCCGGACCTGGACGGCCTGTTCCGCGGTCCCGCCGGCGAGCGACGCCGCTTCCTCGACCGCCTCGTTCTCGCGGTGGATGCGAGCCACGGCGCCCGCGTCAACGCGATGGAGCGCGCCCTGCGCTCGCGCAACCGGCTGCTCGACGAGCGGCCCAACGATGGCCAGTGGCTCGACGCGATCGAGCGCGAGGTGGCCGAACTCGGCGTCGCCGTCGCGCTGGCCCGGCGCGAGACCGCGGAGCGCCTGGATCGGCTGATCGCCGAGACCCGCGACGATACCCAGCCCTTTCCCTGGGCCGGACTGCGCCTGGAGGGCGACCTCGACGACCTCGTGGCGGTCTGGCCCGCGATCGAGGCCGAGGACCGCTTCCGCATGGCCCTGCGTCAGGGCCGCAGCCGCGACCGCGCCGCCGGGCGCACCCTCAGCGGGCCGCAGACCAGCGACCTCGTGGTCCGCCACGGGCCGAAGGACGTTCCCGCCGCCACCGCCTCCACCGGCGAGCAGAAGGCGCTTCTCATCGGCCTCGTGCTCGCCCATGCCCGCCTGGTTCAAGCCATGAGCGGTCTGGCTCCGGTGATCCTGCTCGACGAGGTCGCGGCCCATCTCGATCCGCGCCGGCGCGCCGGCCTCTTCGATGCCCTCGAAGCCCTTCAGGGACAGGTCTGGATGACGGGGGCCGACCCGGCCCTGTTCGGCGAGCTGGACGGGCGGGCGGATATGGTCAAGGTCGCGGACGGGCGGATCGCCCGGGATTGATTCGCGGCGCTGCGATGCCTCTTTCGAGCCTCCTCCTCTTCGCGCTGATCTATGCTGGCGCTGTGGCCTCGCCCGGGCCAGGAATCGCTGCCCTCGTAGCCCGGGTGATGACCTCGGGCACCCGCGGCATCCTCGGCTTCGTCCTCGGGATGGTCGTCGGCGACCTGACTTGGTTCACCATCGCGGGCGGCGGCTTCGCGCTCCTGGCCCAAACTTTCGCACCCGTCTTCGTGGCCCTGAAGGTCGGCGGCGTCCTCTACCTCGTCTTCCTGGCCTGGAGGACCTGGAACGCCCCTGTGGACGCGGCCCTGCCGGTCGCCTCCCCGTGCCAGGATGCCCTGCGCACGTTCCTCGGCGGGCTGGCGATGACCCTGGGAAATCCGAAGGTGATCTTGTTTTTCCTCGCGCTTCTCCCGAGCGTCGTCGATCTGCCGCATCTCTCGGTGCTCGGCCTTGCGACGATGGCGGTCATCCTGATCTCGGTGCTCGCGACGGTACTGACCCTCTACGTTCTCGCGGCCGACCGCGCCCGCCGGACCTTCACTTCGTGCCAAGCCCGCCGTCGGATGAACCGCGGCTCCGCGACCGTCATGGCGGGTGCCGCGGTCGCGATCGCCCTTCGATAAGGATCGAGCCAGCGCCGACGAGATATCGGCCGATGTCCCCTTCATGAATCCGCCATCACCCGGAGCGATGCTTGGTGCCGGGCCGCGTACGGCTTGGATTGGACCTGCTCGGATTAGGCGAATCTCAGCGACGGCCGGCGCCCGCGCGATCCCGTGCACCAGCGCCCGCCGCACCGTCTCGGACGTGCCGACCTTGGCCCGCGCCGCCAGCTTGATCGCAAGGTGATTGACCTCCTCGCTTCGGATGGCCAGAGGCGTTAAGCCGATCCCCGGAAAGGCCCGCCGCCCGGTTCGGCGCGGCGAGCGTATTGCCGACACACCGGGGCCCTAAGCCGCCCGCCCGTCCGTTCACCGCCAGGCCAGGATGCCCATGACAAGCCGCCTCGACGAGGCTCGCGCCGCGTTGAAGACCACCTTCGGCTATGACGATTTCCGGCCCGGCCAGGATGAGGTGATCGGCGCCGTCCTCGACGGGACCGACGTCTTCGCCGTGATGCCCACCGGCTCCGGCAAGTCGATGACCTACCAGCTGCCGGCCCTGGTGGAATCCTCGCTGACGGTGGTGGTCTCGCCCCTCATCGCGCTGATGCACGATCAGGTGCAGCAGATGCTCGGCTTCGGCGTCGCCGCCGCGACCCTGAACTCCTCGGTGGCGGAGGCGACCGCCCGCGAGACCTGGCGGCAGATCCGGTCCGGCGACCTGCGCCTGCTCTTCGTCTCGCCCGAGCGCCTGATGATGGAGGGCCTAATGGATGCCCTGCGGGGCGCCGGCGTGCGGCGGCTTGCCGTGGACGAGGCCCACTGCGTCTCGCAGTGGGGTCACGACTTCCGGCCGGAATACCGGGATCTCGCCCGGGCCCGCGAAGCCCTCGGCAACGTCCAGACCGTGGCGCTCACCGCCACCGCCGACAAGGCGACCCGGGCCGACATCACCGAGCGGCTGTTCCCGGCGGGCCGCGAGCTCAAGGCCTTCGTCCATTCCTTCGACAGGCCGAACATCCGCCTGACCTTCACGCCGAAGGACAACCCGACCCGCCAGATCGAGCGGTTCCTGCGCCACCGCCGCGCCGAGAGCGGGATCATCTACTGCTCGTCGCGCAAGCGCACCGAGCAACTGGCCGAGACGCTGGCCAAGGACGGCTTCAACGCCCTGCCCTACCATGCCGGTCTCGACCAGGGCACGCGGATGCGGAACCAGGACACCTTCCTGCAGGAGGACGGTGTCGTGATGACCGCCACCGTCGCCTTCGGCATGGGCATCAACAAGCCCGACGTGCGCTTCGTCTGCCACGCCGACATGCCCTCCAACGTCGAAGGCTACTACCAGGAGATCGGCCGCGCCGGCCGCGACGGCCTGCCCGCCGACACCCTGACCATCTACGGTCTCGACGACATGGCCCTGCGCCGTCGCCAGATCGACGAGAAGGAGGTGCCGGACGAGCGCCGGCGCGTGGAACGGCGCAAGCTGGAAGCGATGATCGCCCTCTGCGAGGGCGCGACCTGCCGGCGCCAGTCCCTGCTCGGGTATTTCGGCGAGGCGAGCGAGCCCTGCGGCCGCTGCGATCTCTGCCGCAGCGGCGTCTCGCTCATCGACGCGACGGTGCCGGCCCAAAAGCTGCTCTCGGCCATCGTGCGCACCGGCCAGCGCTTCGGCGCGGCCTATGTCTGCGACGTGGTGCACGGGAAGGAATCCGACCCGATTCGACGCAACGGACACACGGCGCTGAAGACCTTCGGAGTCGGCGCCGACAAGCCCATCGCCGCCTGGCGCGCGATGCTGCGCCAGCTCTTCGCCGCCGGGGCCGTGACCGAGAATGGCGACGGGTTCGGGGGGCTCTCGCTCACGGACAAGGGTGAGGCGATCCTGTTCGGCCGCGAGGCCATCCAGATGCGCCCCGACCCCGAGCCGAAGGTGGCCGAGTCGCGCGATCGGAAGCGCGGAGCCGCCCGCGAGGACGCGAGCCTCGACCTCGATCCCGCCACCGAGGCCCTGTTCCAGCACCTGCGCGGCCTGCGGGCCACCATCGCCCGGGCCGAGGGCATTGCCGCCTTCATGGTGTTCCCCGACCGGACCCTGATCGAGATGGCCCGCACCAAGCCCGTCGACCTCTACGCCCTGCGCACCGTCCACGGCGTCGGCGAGCGCAAGCGCGAGGCCTACGGCGAACGCTTCGTCGCGGCGGTGGCCGATTTCCTGTCCCACGCGCCGGCCGTCCGGTAGGGCGTACCGTGACGGCCGCGCCGTCGCCGCCCTGATGCGCTTTCGCACTCGTCTATCCGGATCGCCATCGTGTAGGGACGGGCGCGGCCAGCGGCCGCCAGCTTCGAATTGGACGGGTCCCCATCATCACGCCCTCAGATCCGCCCGCTCCGGCCGCCCGTCAGGTCTTCTACATGCCGGGCTTCGATCCCCGCGAACCCGAGACCTATTGGGGTCTGTTCCGGCGGGAAGCCCGGCTGACGGCCGTCCGGCGCGGAATGGCGATCACGGTCGGCGATCCGAAGCGGAGCGCGGACGGGCTCGCCGTCGACTGGCGCGTCGACCTCGACGGACACACGACGCACTACACGCTGCTGCGCTGGGACGACATCGTCGCGGCCCGGTTCCCCCGCGCCAACGGCCGCCGCCTGTTCGAGGTGCCGGCCCTGTGGTGGCGCCTGATCCGCTCCGGCTACCTCCGTCCCTTCCGGCGTGAGGCCCGGCGCTTCGCCCGGGTCATCCTCGGGGTCCACCTGATCTACCTGTTCCTGGTCGTGCTGAGCCTCGGCGTCGCGGCGGCGGCCGTCGACTTGGTGCCCGGCCTGTCCGGGTTCTGGAAGATCCTGGCGGTGCCCGTGCTGGCCTACGGAATCCTGGCGCTGCTCATGCGGGCGACCCGCGGCAAGCCGTTCTACGTGGCCCACCTCGTCGACGACACCGCCTTCACCCACGATCACGCCAGCGGCGCCGACACCCGGATGCGCGCCCGACTCGACGCCTTCGCGTCGATCATCCGGGGCGCCGAGGGCCAGGTGTCCGAGATCGTGGTGATCGGCCATTCCTCGTCGAGCTTCCTCGGGCTCGAGGCCCTCGACCGGGTACTCGTGGCCGATCCCGAATTCGGCCGGCGCGGCACGCCGGTCTCCTTCGTGAGCATCGGCAGCGTCATCCCGTGGATCACCCTCGATCCCCGCGCCACGGAGACCCGCGGCGCCCTGGCCCGCGTGGCGGCGAGCGACGCGATCCGCTGGCTCGACGTCCGGGCCAAGTGGGACTGGCTCTCGGTGCACCAGCGCAATCCGCTCAGCGCCTCGAAGCTGCCGGCGCCCCTCGTCCATCGCCCGGTCGCGATTCACGTCCGGATCGAGGACCTGATCGAGAAGCGCATCATCGCCCGGCGCAAATGGAACCTGTTCCGGATGCACTTCCAGCTTCTGATGTCGAGCCGCGACCCGGAGGCCTTCGACTACGTCGCCTTCGTGGCCGGTGCCGAACCCGTCCACGCCCTGATCCGGCGCTGGCGGGACGTGACGGAGCAGCCCAAAGGGCGTTTCATCGCCGAAAGCCCGGAGGATTAGGGCCCCGGATCGGGCTCGATCCACGATCGCGTGTTGCCAGGGCGCGGCGTTCCGCTTTAGAGCCGTCACGCACGGCCGGACCCGGACGGGGGCCGTGCCGAGAGGGTCGCATGTTCCGCAACGATGTTCCGATCACCCCCGAACTGGTCCGCCAGCACGGCCTGACGCCGGACGAGTTCGAGCGCTTCCGTGGCTTGATCGGGCGCGACCCGACCCTGACCGAGCTCGGCATCGTCTCGGCGATGTGGAACGAGCACTGCTCCTACAAGTCCTCCCGCAAGCACCTGCGCGGCCTGCCGACCTCGGCACCCTGGGTGATCCAGGGACCCGGCGAGAATGCCGGCGTCATCGATATCGGTGACGGGCTCGCCTGCGTCTTCAAGATGGAAAGCCACAACCACCCGAGCTTCATCGAGCCCTACCAGGGCGCGACGACCGGCGTCGGCGGCATCCTGCGCGACGTCTTCACGATGGGCGCGCGCCCGATCGCGGCCCTGAACGCGCTTCGCTTCGGCTCACCGGACCATCCGCGCACCCGCCACCTCGTCTCCGGGGTGGTCGCGGGCATCGGCGGTTACGGCAATTCCTTCGGCGTGCCGACGGTGGGCGGCGCCATGGGCTTCCACCCGCGCTACGACGGCAACATCCTCGTCAACGCCATGGCGGTGGGCCTCGCCCGCACCGACGGGATCTTCTACGCGGCCGCCACGGGCGTGGGCAATCCGATCGTCTATCTCGGCTCCAAGACCGGCCGCGACGGCATCCACGGTGCCACCATGGCGTCGGCCGAGTTCGACGACGCCTCCGAGTCGAAGCGCCCCACCGTGCAGGTCGGCGACCCCTTCGCCGAGAAGCTGCTGCTGGAGGCCTGCCTCGAGCTGATGGCCTCGGGTGCCGTGATCGCGATCCAGGACATGGGCGCCGCCGGCCTCACCTGCTCGGCCGTCGAGATGGGCGCCAAGGGCGACCTCGGCGTCGAGCTCCACATCGAGAAGGTGCCCGCCCGCGAAGCCGGCATGACCGCCTACGAGATGATGCTCTCCGAGAGCCAAGAGCGCATGCTCATGGTGCTCAAGCCCGGCATGGAGGCCGAGGCCGAGGCGATCTTCGTGAAGTGGGGCCTCGACTTCGCGATCATCGGGCACACCACCGACACGCTCCGCTTCGTCGTGAAGCATGACGGCGTCGTCATGGCCGATCTGCCGATCAAGGAGCTCGGCGACGAGGCGCCCCTCTACGACCGGCCTCACATCGCCAACACGCACCAGCCGGTGCTCGCCGCCGCCGACGTGCCCGAGACCGTGGGTAGCGCCGAGGCGCTGAAGCGCCTCGTGGGCTCGCCCGACCTCTCGTCGAAGCGCTGGGTCTACGAGCAGTACGACCACTTCATCGGCGGCAACACCGTGCAGAAGCCGGGCGGCGACGCCGCCATCGTGCGGGTCGAGGACGGCCCGCGCGGGCTCGCCATGACGGCCGACGTCACCCCGCGCTACTGCGAGGCCGATCCGGTGGAGGGCGGCAAGCAGGCCGTGGCCGAGGCCTGGCGCAACATCACCGCGGTCGGTGGACGGCCCCTCGCCATCACAGACAACCTCAACTTCGGCAACCCGGAGAAGCCCGAGGTGATGGGCCAGCTCGTTGGCTGCCTCAAGGGCATCGGCGAGGCCTGCAAGGCCCTCGACTTTCCCGTCGTCTCGGGGAACGTCTCGCTCTACAACGAGACCAACGGCGTCGGCATCCTGCCCACCCCCACCATCGGCGGCGTCGGCGTGCTCGACGACGTGACGCGCCACGCCACGCTGAACTTCAAGCGCGCCGGCGACGTCCTCGTCCTGATCGGCGAGACCGCCGGCTGGCTCGGGCAGTCGGTCTACCTGTCGGTGATCGCCGGGCGCGAGGACGGGGCTCCGCCCCCGGTGGATCTGGCGGTCGAGCGCCGCAACGGCGACTTCGTCCGCGGGCTCATCACGTCCGGCCTCGTCGACACCGTCCACGACCTGTCGGACGGCGGCCTCGCCGTGGCGCTGGCCGAGATGGCGATGGCGGGTGGGATCGGCGCGGCCCTTCCCGAGGTGCCCCAGGGGGTGCCGACCCACGCCTACCTCTTCGGCGAGGATCAGGCCCGCTACCTGCTGGCGGTCGACCCCGAGACCGCGCCGGACCTGCTCTACAGCGCCTCCGCCCAGGGCATCCCGGCAGCGGTGATCGGCGTGACGGGCAACGACCATTTGACCCTGCCGCAGGGCGAGACCATATCGGTGGCCGAATTGCGCGAGACCCATGAGGGCTGGCTGCCGGCCTACATGGCGAGCCAGCCGGCCGGCGTCCCGGCCTGAAGCCCCCCTTCCCGATCGTCAGGAGCCAACCCGATGCCGATGGATGCGCGCGAGATCGAGGCGATGATCCGAGAGGCGCTGCCCGACGCCCGGATCGAGATCAAGGATCTGGCCGGGGACGGCGATCATTATGCCGCCACGGTGCTGTCCGCGGCGTTCAAGGGAAAGACCCGGGTCGCCCAGCACCAGATGGTCTACGGCGCGCTCCAGGGTCGGATGGGGGGCGTGCTGCACGCGCTTGCGCTCACCACCGGCGTCCCGCAGGATTGAGGCCTCCGCGGAGGCGGATCGCATGGACCAGCCGAGCCTCTACGACGACGACATCGTGACCTGGGCCGAGCAGCAGGCCTCGACCCTGCGCGCCCTCGCTTGCCGGCCGGACCTCTCGAACATCCTCGATTGGGAGAACGTGGCCGAGGAGATCGAGAGCGTGGGCCGGTCCCAGATCAGCGCCGTGGAGCAGCAACTCCTTCAAACCCTCATCCATGTCCTGAAATACATGTCCGCGCCGCGTGCGCAGTCGACCCGATCGTGGCGGGTCGAGGTGATCGCATTCCATGCCGCCGCACGCCGGGCCTACGCGCCGGGCATGCGACGACGGATCGATTGGGATTGGATCTGGAAGACCGCCCGCCTCCAGGCGGAAGCGTCGCTCCAGATGTACGACGATCATCTCGTCGCGGGCTTGCCCGACAGGATGCCGTTCACCCCGGACGAACTCGTCGCCGAGAGCTTCACGATGGATTGGGCGCTCGAACGCTTGGCCGCGACCTTGAACAGGCCGACCGACCATCATTAGATCAGCATCACATCTCAGAGGACCGACACCATGAGCGACGTCAACACCGCGATCGAGAACGAGATCAAGTCCCAGGACGTGGTCGTCTTCATGAAGGGCACGCCGCAATTCCCGATGTGCGGCTTCTCGGGCCAGGTCGTGCAGATCCTCAACTACCTGGAAGTGCCGTTCAAGGGCGTGAACGTCCTCGACGACATGGCGATCCGCGACGGCATCAAGGCCTTCTCCAACTGGCCGACGATTCCGCAGATCTACGTGAAGGGCGAGTTCGTTGGCGGCTGCGACATCACCCGCGAGATGTTCCAGTCGGGCGAGCTGCACCAGTTCCTGTCCGAGAAGGGCATTCCCGTGAAGGCGCCGACCGCCGCCTGAGGCGCGTCACGCCTGCGGGACGGAATCAGGGCGCGCGAGCGCCCTTTTTCCTGTCCGAAGAGGCGAAGAACCGAACATCCCCCCGGGTCCGGCCGTTGAGTTTCGGACAGGTCAGACCGGGGAGCGGCACGACATGCGCGACGTCATCATCGTCGGTGGCGGCCCGGCAGGCCTCAACGCGGCACTCATCCTCGGCCGCTGCCGCCGCGACGTTCTCCTCTGCGATGCCGGCCACCCGCGCAACGCGGTCACGCCGCGGAGCTGGGGCGTCTTCACCCGGGACGGCACGCCGCCCCTGGAACTGCGCGCGCAGGCCGAGGCCGATCTGGCGCGCTACCCGACGGTGGAGCGCCGGACAATCAAGGTCACCGAGGCCCGGGGCCAAGACGACGGCTTCTCGGTCATCCTCGCCGACGGCACCCACGAGACGACGCGCAAGCTGGTCCTGGCGACGGGCCTGCACCAGGCCCTGCCCTCGGTGGAGGGCTTCGACCACTACTGGGGCCACGGCGTCCATTCCTGCCCCTATTGCGACGGCTACGAGAATCGGGACCGGCCCCTCGTCGTCTACGCTCACGGCGACGCGGCCAAGGGCATGGCCCTCGAGGTGACCGTCTGGAGCGACGACGTCACCCTCTGTACCGATGCTCAGCCGACCACGCTCTCCGACCGCGATCGCGCGCGCCTGGCCCGCCACGGTGTCCGCATCGTCGAGACACCGATCCGGCGCCTGGAGGGGGATGGGCGCCAGCCGCAGCGCCTCACCTTCGCGGACGGGACGAGCTTGCCCTGCCACGCCGTGTTCCTGATGCCGATGCCGTGCGAGCCGTCCGCGCTCATCACGCAGCTCGGCTGCGACCTCACCCGAAAGGGCGTGGTGCCGACCGGCGAGTACGAGACCACCAACGTGCCCGGCCTGTTCGTCGCCGGGGACGCCTCCCGCCGGGTGCAATTCGCCGTCGTGGCCGCCGCCGAGGGCGCCATGGCGGCCTTCGCAGTGAACACCGAACTCCTGCGCGAGGACGTCGCCTGACCGACGGCGCCGGAGTGACGTACCGCCCCCGACCTCTACAAGCCCCCCTGCCGAGCCCGGAGCCCGACACGATGACCCTGCGCGTCCACCCGCATACGCCCCGCGTCGCCGTTGCCTGCCGCTGCGAACTCGGCGAGGAGGCGACCTGGGATGCGCGCTCGGACACGCTCACCTGGGTGGATGTCGAGACCCCGACGATCTGGCGCCACCATCCCGCGAGCGGGACGACCCGGCATTATCCGCAGGACGAGAAGCTGGGCTTCGCTCTCCTCACCGAAGATCCCGACACCGTGCTCGCCGGTTTCGAATCCGGGGTCGTGCTGCTCCATCTGGAGAGCGGCCGGCGGACACCGCTGGTGACGCCCGACGATCATCACGCGGGCAACCGGCTCAACAGCGGCCATGTCGGGCCGGACGGCGCCCTCTACTTCAGCACCATGGACGATGCGGAGGCGGAGCCCACCGGGACCTTCCACCGCTGGCACGGCGGGCGCCTCGATGCCTTCGGCGGTCGCGTCGCGGTCTCGAATGGTCCGGTGGTCACGGCCGACGGCAGCCGGATCTACACCGCGGACACCGCCGAGGGGGTCATCCGGGTCCATTCCATCGCGGAAGACCGCATCGGACCGGCACGGCCCTTCGCGGTCTTCGAAGCCGATTGGGGCAAGCCGGACGGTCTGACGGTGGATGCCGCGGGGTACCTCTGGGTCTGCCACTACGGCGGTTCGCGCATCACCCGCTTCGACCCGGCGGGGGCGATCGAGCGCGTCGTGCCGGTGCCCACCGAACTCGTGACCAAGTGCGCCTTCGGCGGACCGGACCTGACCACCCTGTACGTGACGACCGCCCTGCGCGGGCGTGACCCCGCCGCGGACCCGATGGCCGGGCATCTTCTGGCCGTCGAGACCGACATCGCGGGCCTGCCGGCGGCGATCTATCGGGATGCGCGAACACTGTAATCAGGTGCGCTTCCGCACCGAGTTAACCTTCGACGGGGGGCAGAGGTGAATTAACGGTAAATAATCGCGCCCTTTTGGAACTTATTGCCGTTGTCCACATTATCTGCCAATGACGGGTCCTGCGGCCCCCTCCGGGGGCCATTCAGGACCTCGGGTCCGGTGACCGCCATGCCAGTGTTCGAAGCCAAGAACCTAGATTCCGACTTCGAAGGCTTCGCCTTCCTGACGTCGATCCTGCACCCGTCGGCGGAGGCGCAGACGCGCGCCCTGACGCACGGTCGCAATCGCGCCGCACGCGGTTCGATGATGGCGGACCCGCTGACGGTCGAGCCGCGCTTCCCGGTTCGGCATCCCGAGACCGAGATCGAAGCCCAGGCGTCCTGAACGGGACGCGCCAGAGGCATCGCAGTCGTTCGGGCATCACCACGTCTGCGGCGTGATGGTTCCCTGCTTGGTGACGACGACCCAGGTCTTGCCGCGCCGCTCGATACTCTCGATGCGTCCGACACCCGGAACGGTGTCGCCGGGACCGACCTCGACGAGCCGCCTCTTGCGATCCTCCAGGACCGCCACGCCATCATAGACCTCGCGCACGGCCCAGCCTTCGGCCGGTGACGGCTTCGGTTTGTCCGGAATCGCGCCCGTCTCGGTGGGCTCGGGGGCGGCAGGCTTGGCGGCCTGCGGCGCGACGACGGGCACCGGTGCCGGGGCCGCGGCGCGCTTCTCGATCTGCACGGTCAGTGCCGCGAGGCGGGCGCTCTGGTCCTTCTCAGCCTGCTCGAGACGGTCGCCGGTGGCAGCGAGCTTCGTGGCCAGGGTCTGCTCGGTGCGTCCGATACGCTCCGCGAGAGTCGTGTGACGCGTCTTGGCCTCCGTGCGGGCGGCCTCGGCGGTGTCCTGGAGTTGCGCGAGCCCCTTGGCCAAGCGCTCGACCTGACGGTCGGATTCGGTGCGGCCGATTTCGATCTGATGACGGATCTGCGCCAGGGTCTCGTGACCGTCCGTCGCGCGCGGGGCCGCCAGGCTCATCGCGCCGGCGCCCACGAGTGCACCGAGGCCCAAACTTGCAGCGGCAATCGCCAGGATGCGTGGCTCGGCACGGAGCCTCGCGGTCCAGGACGCGCTTTCGGCGACCGACGGCGCGGCGGCCTTCCCGGCCGAGGCGCGGGCCCCGAGAATCGCCTGCTTGAGCAGGGTTTCGGGCGAGGCATCCGCCGACGCCGCGAGGACCTTATCCGTCATGACCAATGCTTCCTGATGGGGCAGGAAGCATTGGTTAAGGCTGTTTCTTTACGAAACCGTTACCCTGTCTTCGGTCAGTCCCGTCCTCAGGCCGCCAGCCCCCGCTGGCGCAGGAGCGGATCGATGCTGGGCAGCCGTCCGCGGAAGGCGGTGTAGGCCTCGCTCGGGTCGCGCAGGTTGCCGGCGCCGTAGA
The DNA here is from genome assembly GCF_979256535.1 of Methylobacterium sp. AC690. Lineage (NCBI taxonomy): Bacteria > Pseudomonadati > Pseudomonadota > Alphaproteobacteria > Hyphomicrobiales > Methylobacteriaceae > Methylobacterium > Methylobacterium sp. AC690. The sequence goes on from NZ_CEEDOX010000011.1 coordinate 130,642, forward strand.
CGAACTGGCGCAGGCGGGCCGCCGTCTCGGGGTGGAAGATGTCTCCGGCCTCGCGGAAGGCGTCGAACGCGTCCGCATCGAGCACTTCCGACCAGAGATAGCTGTAGTAGCCGGCCGCATAGCCGTCGCCCGAGAAGATATGCGCGAAATGGGGCGTCCGGTGCCGCATCGCGATCTCGGCCGGCATGGCGATGCGCTTGAGGGCGTCCGCCTCGAAGGCCGCGACGTCGAGGCCCTCCTCACCGCCGCTCGACAGGTGCAGCGTCATGTCGACGATGGCCGACGCGGTGTACTCGATGGTGGCGAAGCCCTGGTTGAAGGTCCGGGCGGCCAGCAGGCGCTTCAGCAGGTCCTCGGGCATCGGCTCGCCGGTGCGGTAATGCCGCGCATGCTTGCGCAGCACTTCCGGCTGTTCGAGCCAGTGCTCGTAGAGCTGAGACGGCAACTCGACGAAGTCGCCCGGGACCGCGGTGCCGGCCAGCAGCGGATAGGTGACGTCGGAGAGGAGGCCGTGCAGGGCATGGCCGAACTCGTGGAACAGCGTACGGGCATCGTCGAAGGAGAGCAGGGTCGCCTCGCCCGCCGGTGCCTTGGCGAAATTCATCACGTTGACGATGATCGGCTTGATGTCGCCGTTGAGCCGCTCCTGCGTGCGGAAGGCACTCATCCAGGCGCCGCTGCGCTTCGAGGCCCGGGCGAAGTAATCGCCGAGGAATAGTCCAACCTCGGACCCATCCGCGTTGCGCACGGCCCAGGCGCGCACGTCCGGATGGTAGCGCGGCACGTCGGCCAGTTCCTCGAAGCGCAGGCCGAAGAGCCGCTCCGCCGTATCGAAGGCCGCCGCGATGACGCCGTCGAGGGGCAGGTACGGCTTGATCTCGCTCTCGTCGAGGTCGTGCTCGGCCCGGCGCAGCTTCTCGGCGTAGTGGCGCCAGTCGTGATTGGCGAGATCGAAGTTGTGGCCCTCTGCCTGGACCAGCGCCTGCAGCCGGTCCCGCTCGGTGGCGGCCTGGTGGTGCGCCGGGGTCCAGACGTTGCGCAGGAGGTCCATCGCCCGGTCGGGCGAGCCCGCCATCGTGTCCGAGAGCTTGAAATGGGCGAAGCTGTCGTAGCCCAGCAGGCGGGCTCGCTCCGCCCGCAGCGCGACGATCTCCGCGATGATGCCGCGATTGTCGGTGGCGCCGCCGCTCTCGCCGCGACGGGTCCAGGCCTCGTAGGCCTTCTCACGCAGGTCCCGGCGGGTGGAGAAGACGAGGAACGGCTCGATCAGCGAGCGGGACAGGGTGATGACGTGGCCGTATGCGCTGCCCCGCTCCCGGGCCGCCGCGGCCGCGGCTGCGCGGAGGAAGGGCGGCAGCCCGGCAAGGTCATCCTCGGGCTCCAGGGGCAGGGCGAAACTGCTCTCGTCGGCGAGCAGGTTCTGGCTGAACGTGGTGCCGAGCTCGGCCATCCGGGCCGCGATCTCCGCCATCCGATCCTTGGCCTCGGGTGCAAGGTCGGCGCCCGAGCGGCGGAAGCGGGTCCGGTAGCGGTCGAGGACGCGGCGTTCCTCCGGCCCAAGCTGCTCAGCCTCGGGATCCACCGCGGAGATGCGGGCCCAGAGGGCGGCATTGAGGTAGATCGCGCTGCCGTGGCGGGCGAGGCGGGGGGTGATGGCCCGCTCGACGGCCTGAAGCTCGGGATTGGTGTGGCTTCCGCTCAGGTTGAAGAACACCGAGGCGACGCGGTCGAGATCGTGTCCGGCCCGCTCGAGGGCGCCGACCGTGTTGGCGAAGGTCGGCGGCGCAGTGTCCGCCGCGATCGCGTCGATCTCGGCACGGTGATGCGTCAGCGCCGCTTCGAAGGCCGGGAGGTAATGGGCGGGCGCGATCTGCTCGAACGGCGGCAGGCCGTGGGGCGTCGACCAGGCCGGGTCGGCGAAGGGGCCGATCTCCACGGGAGCGGCAGCGGTCTCGGGAGCCATCGCCGGGGAAGCGTCGGGCGTGCCAGTGGTCATTCGGGTTCCTTCGTGCGGTTCATCGCGCGTCGCGCCGCAACGTAAGCACGCTGGCGCGAAGCGCAAAGGCGCGCCTGCGCTGGCAGGCGACACGGTGCCGGTTTCGTCTCCGGGTGACCCGGCGGTTGCTCCTCGCGAACCCGCAGAGCCTCCCGACCGTTACAGGCCGTCCGAACGCTCGGATCAGATGGGATTCGGACCAGATGGAAAACGCGATGCGCCACCGCCCCACCTCTCGTCTCGTCGGAGCCGCGACCCTGGTGCTCGCCGGCGCGCTTGGCCCGACGGGTGTCTGCTGGGCGCAGGAGAAGGGCGTGCCTTCGGATGCGACGGCGATCCCGATGCCGCCACCGGCGCCCCCGCCCCGCCCGGCGGAACTCGCGACGCCGGTCCAGGCCGAAGCGCCGCGCCCGCCCGAACGACCGGCCGAGCTGTCCCCCTCCACCGAGACGGCCAGGACGCGCGAAGCCGAGCCGGTGAAGCCGGCGGACGGCGCGGAGATCCCGGCGCCGCCCCCACGGCCCGCCGAACTCTCGACCCCTGCCCTGGCCATCACCGTGGCACCCGTGGACGACAGCGCCTGCCGGCGCCGCCTGGAGCGCCTCGGCGCCCGCTTCGAGCCGCTGCCGGCCCTGGCGAACGGCCAATGCGGGGCGGCCAAGCCCCTCAAGGTCACGGCGCTGGCCGACGACCTCGCCCTGGTGCCGCCGGTGACCCTCGTCTGCGAGGCCGCCGAATCCCTCGCCCGCTGGGCGACGGAGGCGCAGGTGGCCGCCGAGCGCGACCTCGGCCAGCCGCTGAAGGGGCTGACGATCGGGACCTCCTACGAATGCCGGGGCCAGAACCACGATCCCGATGCCAAGCTCAGCGAGCACAGTTTCGCCAACGGCGTCGACGTGATGGGCTTCACCTTCGCCAACCGCCCGGCGGTTTCGGTGCTAGCCGCGCCGGAGGGAACGCCGGAGGCGACCTTCCTCACCGCGGTGCGTGGCCGGGCCTGTGCCTTCTTCCGGACGGTCCTCGGCCCGGGCTCGGATGCGGCTCACGCCAACCACCTTCACCTCGACGAGCGGCAGCGGAATGCCGGGCACCGCCTGTGTCAGTGAGGGGCGGAACGCCATCAGGTCCAGCGCGCTTACTTGTGCGACATCAGGCAGATAGCCCGGGAGATCTTCAGTGATCAGGTATCCTTCGACACGGATTGGCGGCGGTCTGGCCGCCCTCGCCCTGGTCGCCCTGTCGGGCGGCGCCCAGGCCGAGACGAAGGACAAGGCGGAATCCCCCGCCCTGACGCGCGAGGCCGTCGAATCCGCAGCCTTGGCGCCCACGGGGGATGCCGCCAAGACGGACGCCAAGGGTGGTGAGAAGACCGACGCCCAGGGCAGAGCCGCGAAGAAGGGGGCCGCGAAGATGTCGGACGAGGCCGAGTCGAAGGGCGACGCCGCCAAGCGCAGCGGCACCAAGCGGCCGGAGGCGGCGCTCGTGAAGGCGCAGGTCCTCCTGGACCGGGCTCATTTCTCGCCCGGCGCCATCGACGGTCGGGACGGCGACAACCTGCGCGGCGCCCTGGCGGCCTTCGCCACCGCCAACGGCCTGAAGGCCGAGACGGAAATCGAGCCGGACCTCGCCGACAAGCTCCAGGCGACGAGCCACGATCCGGTGCTGACCGAGTACACCGTGACGGAGGCCGATGCGGCCGGCCCCTTCGTGGAGAAGATGCCGGCGAAGATGGAGGACCAAGCCGACCTCGACGCCCTCGGCTATACCAGCCCGCGCGAGATGCTGGCCGAGCGCTTCCACATGGCCCCGGATCTCCTGAGCGCGCTAAATCCCGATGCGGATTTCGGCAAGGCCGGTACGACGATCCTGGTCGCGGCGGTGAAGCCGCTGGAGACCGGCAAGCCGACGGCGGAGGAGAAGGCCGCGAAGAAGCAGGCCCAGAACGCCACCAAGCAGGAATCCACCAAGCGGGAAGCGGACAAGCCGGAAACCGGCAAGGACGCGGGCACCAAAGCGGCCGGAAAGGAGGCCCGGCGCGACGAGGGCAAGCCCACGGAGGCGAAGGAGTCAGGCGGCGAGGCCAGCGATCCGATGGAGCGCGACACGAAGACCGTGACCCGCATCGAGGTCGACAAGGAGAGCCGCAACGTGCGGGCCTTCGACACGGACGGCAAGCTCGTCGCGTTCTATCCCGCCTCGATCGGCAGCGAGGAGAAGCCGGCGCCGTCCGGCGAGGCGAAGGTCGAGGGCGTCGCCTACGCGCCGACCTACACCTACAATCCGAAGTATCAATTCGCCGGCGTGAAGGCGAAGACCAAGTTCACCATTCCGCCCGGCCCCAACAACCCGGTCGGCGTGGTCTGGATCGATCTCTCGATCCCCTCCTACGGCATCCATGGGACGCCGGAGCCGGAGAAGGTCGGCAAGACCGAATCCCACGGCTGCATCCGCCTGACGAACTGGGATGCGCGCGATCTCGCCAATCGTGTCAGCCGCGGCGCTCAGGTGGTTTTCAAGGACGAATAGCGCGCCACCCGGCGACGCCCGCCAGCAGCGCGGCGTCGGCCAGGAAGGCCAGGGCGGCGGTGGCGGCGGTGCCCTGGAGCATCGCCACGGTGTTCTGGTTCTGCAGGCCGGCCACGATGGGCGTGCCGAGGGTCGAGGCGCCCGCCAGGGCGCCGACCGCGGCGGTGGCGATGGCGAGCACCAGGGCGGTGCGCAGGGTCTCGACGATATCGGGGGCGGCCAGGGGCAGTTCGATCCGGGCCAGGATCTGAAGCCTGGTCAGGCCGATCGCCCGTCCGGCCTCGCGGACCTCCGGCGGCACCCCCGTGATGGCGCCCGCCGTCCCCCGCAGGACCGGCATGATCCCGTAGGCGACGAGGGCGAGCAGCGTCGGGGGACCGCCGAAACCGAGGACCGGCAGGGCGAGCGCGACCACGACCACGGGCGGTACCGCCTGGGCGGCGGCCGCAAGTCCGTCGATCGCCGGCCGCCAGGGTTCGGCGAAGCGGCGCGTGACCAGGATGCCGAGGCCGATTCCGAGGACGGCCACGAGGGCGAGTCCGATCCCGGCCAGGGCGAGGTGGGCCCGCGTCAGGTCGAGGAGACGCTCCACCGACAGGGGACGCCGTGCGGGCTCTCCCAGGGCCTCGGTGATCCAGCGGGCGACCGTGGGATGGCTCGCTCCGGCGAGGGCGAGGCCGGTCAGCGCGAAGCCGAGGGGCGCGGACATCCGAGATCGTCTCATGCGTGCCACCGCCGTCGCGCGGCAGCCTCCAACCGGCTCAGTCCGCGCTCGGTCAGCAGCGAGAGTACCACGACGGGAATCGCCCCGAGGAGGATCAGGTCGGGCGCGAACTGAGCCATCCCGTCGAAGACGATGCGGCCGAGGCCGCCGGCCCCCACCAACGCGCCGAGGGTGGCGAGGCCGAGGCCCTGGACGGCCGCGACCCGCACGGCCCCGACGAGGATCGGCGCTCCGATCGGCAGGCGGACCCGCACCAGGACCTGTCCGGGCGAGAGGCCAAGGGCCTCGGCGGCCTGGAGGGTGTCGTCGTCGGGCGCCCGCAGGGCCAGGCTCAGCCCGCGCCAGAGCGGCAGGGCCAGGTAGGCGGCGATGGCGACGATGGCCGGTACGGGGCCGAGCGCCGAGAGACCGAGTTCCCGCAGGGCCGGGACGGCGCGGAGGAGGCCCGACATCACGGCGACCATCCCACCGAGCAGCGCGACCGCGGGCACGACCTGGAGCCCGCCGAGGATCAGGGCCACCAGTCCCTGCTCCCGCCGGAACAGCGCGAGCCCGACCGCGAGGAGCCCCGCGACGACCAGGGCCGCACCCGCGAGGGCGATGTGCTCTCCGATCGCTGCGTTCACCGTCGCGCGCCGCGCCGCATACTCGACCGCGAGGGACAGGGCATCGAGGGCGCCGGACCATCCGAGGCCGACGAGCGCGAGGGTCAGGCTGAGCCCGATGGCGAGGCCGAGCCCCGGTTGCCGAGAGCGCCGAACGGCAAGGCCCAGGGCGCCGGCGAGGAGGGTCAGGCCGAGCCAGGATCCCGAACCGAGACCGGCCCGCGCGGCCGGCGAGAGTTCGGCGAGCGACCGGGCGGCGCCCGTACCGAGGCCGTGGAGGAAGGCCAGGATCGCCGGGAGCAGCAGGAATAGGGCGATCACCGAAGCCGTGCGCCTGCGCGAGACCAGGAGGCCGATCGCGAGAGCGCTCATCCCGAGCACGAGGACGGCGGTTCCGCCGAGTGCCGTCAAGCCGGTCAAGGGATCCCCGAGCGCCAGCCGGTTGCGCGCGATGGTGAGCACCGGCAGCCGGGTCAGCGCGAGGGCCAGCGCACCGAGCCATGCGGTGGCCACGAGTGCCGGCAGGAGACGCCCGATCGAGAGCCCTTGCGGCGTGATGTCCGTCGTCCCCACAATCATGGCAGCAGCCCGTTCTCGGACAGGTATCGGGCCGCCACGGCTTCGGCGACCGCGCCGTCCACGGTGATGCGCGCGTTCAGCCGCCTCAGGGTCTCGGCGTCGAGGTGGGTGAACACCCGCGCCTGGGCGGGGGCGATCTCGGGGTGGCGGGCGAGATCGGCCTCGCGGATCACGGGGGCGACCTCGTAGACGATCTGCGCAGCCAGGGGATCGCTCATTACGGTGAGGTCGAGGGCCGAGAGCGCGCCGTCGGTGCCGTAGACCATGCCGGCATTCACGCCGCTGATCCCCTGCGCGGCCGCCCGCGCCGTGACGGAGGTGTCGCCGCCGGGCAGGCTGATGATGCGATCGAGGGGCAGGGAGAAGCCGTAGGCCGCCTCGAAGGCCGGCAGAGCCGCGGCACTCTCCACGAACTCGGTGGAGGCGGCGAGCCGGATGAGGCCGCGGCGCACGGCTCCGGCGAAGTCGGTCATCGTGGTCAGGTGCTCGCGTCGGGCGAGCGCCCCGTTGACGGCGATCAGCCACGTGTTGTTGGCCGGCGCCCGCGTCAGCCAGGTCAGGCCGCGGGCGGCGTCGAGCCGCCGAATGGTGTCGTAGGCGCCCTGCGGCGACTTCCAGATCGGATCGTTCTCCGTGCCGGAGAAGAAGGCGCCGTTGCCGGTGTATTCGGGATAGATCGAGATCTCGCCGGAGAGGAGGCTGTTGCGAACGATCAGGGTCGGCCCGAGCCCGAGCCTGCGCAGGACGGGGAGGTTCAGCCTTTCCAGGACCAGGGCGATCATGGCGCCCGTCAGGGCGCCCTCGGTGTCGCTCTTGGAGGCCACCACGAGCGGGGTCGCGGCTCCGGCCGCGCCGCCCCCTCGCGCGCTGAGGAGCGCGAGCCCCGTAATGGCCGAGCGTCGTGTCCAGTCTCGCGGCCCGTCCGGTTTCGTTAACATAGGTTGTTGGCGTTCCAGGGGCGTCTGCCTACCGGTGGAGCTCGGTGGCACAGAAATGTTTCAGACCGTAACATTGCTGGCCTGCCGACGGCCTTTGACGACGGCCAGGTGCTTGACACGCCCCGCGGAACGGGCGACGGCTCGCTCTATGCCGGGCCGTTCAGCGGGCCTTGCGGTCTCGCTCAGGCCCTGCATCATTCGCATCACGCGAGGCCGGTTGCACACGGTGGGAGCGAACCCCTCAACACCTTCCGCGGAAGGCGTTTTGGAATTCCAAGTCGATCGAAGGGAAGAAGCCCCGGCGTGAGTGCTCAAGTGGACGAAGACCTTCTCAACGGGGCTCGCGTGCTTGTCGTCGAGGACGAGGCTGCGATCTCTATGCTGCTCGAAGACATGCTACTCGATTTCGGTTGCACCGTCGTCGGACCCGCCGCGCGTCTGTCGACCGCCCTCGAGATGGCGCAGAACGAGAGTTTCGAGGTCGCCATCCTCGACGTCAACGTCGCGGGCGAACCGATCTATCCGGTGGCCGAGGCCATCGTGAAGCGCAACCTGCCCATCGTGTTCTCGACGGGCTATGGCGGGGCCGGGATTCGCGAGCCCTTCCGCGAGCGTCCGGTCGTGCAGAAGCCGTTCAGCCAGGCCGATCTCAAGCGGACGCTGATCGCCGCGTTGGCCGCCGCCCGCGCCTGATCTCACCGGATCGGAAAGGCGTCGGCCACGTGCCGGGGCCAGGTCCAGGGTGCGACGAACACCGCGTCCGCCCGGAAGGTCGCCGCGTCCGTGTTCGGATGCCGGCTGATCCAGGCCCGGGCCGCCCGCGAGAAGCGCGCGACCTTGTGCCCGTCGATGGCGCCCTGAGCGGCCGCCAGCGTGCTCCGCGCCTTCACCTCCACGAACGCGATCGTCGCCCCGCGCCGGACGATCAGGTCGATCTCGCCCCCCGCCGCGCGGAAGCGCGCGCCGAGGGGACGGTAGCCCTTGAGCAGCAAGGCGAGGAGCGCGAGGCTCTCGGCGCTGCGGCCCCGGAGCTCGGTGGCGCGCCGGCGCGCGACCGCGCGGACCTCAGGCCTCATCGTCGCGCCGCGCCAGGGCCAACGCGCGGGCATAGACGACCCGCCGGGGCTGGCCGGTCTCCTCCGCCACCAGGGTCGCGGCGTCCTTGATCGAGTGCCGGGCGAGCGCCGCCGTCAGGGCCGCGTCGAGACCCGCATCGGTCTCGGCCGCATCGGGGGCCTCCTCCTGCGTGCCGATGATCACCACCACCTCGCCCTTGGGCGCGCCCTCCTCCGCGTAGAGCGCGGCGAGATCCCCGAGGCTGCCGCGCCGGATGGTCTCGTAGAGCTTGGTCAGCTCGCGGGCGACGGCGGCCGGGCGCGTCGGCCCGAGAACCTCCACGGCGTCGACCAGCATCTCGGGCAGACGATGGGGGGACTCGAACAGTACCACGGTACCGGGGATCCGCTCGAGCGCCTCCAGGCGGTTGCGCCGAGCGCCGGACTTGGCCGGCAGGAAGCCCTCGAAGAAGAACCGGTCGGTGGGCAGGCCCGCGGCCACGATGGCGGTCATCACCGCCGACGGCCCCGGAATGGGCGTGACGCTGAGGCCGGCCTCGATCGCGGCCTGCACCAGCTTGAAGCCCGGATCCGAGACGAGGGGCGTGCCCGCGTCCGAGACCAGGGCCAGGGCCTCGCCGGCCTGCATCCGGGCGATCATCCGCTCGCGCACCGCCGCGTTGGAGTGCTCGTGATAGGCCACCAAGGGCGTGGTGATCCCGTAATGCATCAGCAGCGTGCGGGTGACGCGGGTGTCCTCGGCCAGCACCGCATCGGCGGCGGCGAGCGTCGCCAGGGCGCGGAACGAGACGTCCTTGAGGTTTCCGATCGGAGTCGCCACCACGTGGAGGCCGGGGTCGATCGCCTCGGCTTCGGCGGCGAGCCCGAAGGCCGTGAAGGTGGCGGGCGGGCGGGCGCCGGGCCCCGTCGAGGCCGGGTCGCGCCGCCGACGGGTCCGCGTGTCGATCTTCTGGGTCATGGCCGGGACCTTGCCACGATCGGGGCCTCGGGCGGAATGCGTGGGGGACGTCGGCTCACATTTACTTTTCGCCCTTAGACTGCAAGCGTGGGTCGTCAGCCGGCGACAGGGGGGCCACCGATGACGCGCGCGAACGGGCTGAAATCCGGGCTGGTCGGAATGGCGACCCTGCTCCTGCTCGCAGCCTGCGTCGGGGGACCCGATGGCGGCGGACGCGTCTCGAACCGGGCCCCCGCGCCCCAGGCCGAAGGGCCGGCAACCGACGTGCCGGTTCCCGCGGCGGGGGGTCGGATCGGCACCGGGTCGGTGAAGGTCGCCCTGGTGGTGCCGCTCTCCGGACCCGGGTCGGCGGTGGGCACGGCGATGCGCAACGCGGCCGAACTCGCCATCGAGGACTTTCAGAAGCCCGACCTGCAGATCCTGGTCAAGGACGACCGCGGCGCGCCGGAGGGCGCGCGCGAGGCGGCCCAGGCCGCCGTGGCGGACGGGGCCGAGCTCGTCCTCGGCCCGCTCTTCGCCGCCAACGTCCAGGCCGCGGCCGGGGTGGTGCGCGCGGCGGGCAAGCCCCTCATCGCGTTCTCGACCGATGCCGGCGTCGCGGCCCGCGGCACCTACCTCCTGAGCTTCCTGCCCCAGGCCGAGGTCGATCGGGTCGTCGACGAATCCGTCGCGTCCGGCCGCAAGTCCTTCGCGGCGATGATTCCGGATTCGAGCTACGGCAATGCCGTCGAGGCCCAGTTCCGCGAGGCGGTGGCCCGCAAGGGCGCGCGCCTCGTGGCGATCGAGCGCTATCCCGTCGGCAATCCGGCCCCCGCCATCGGGCGCCTCGGCGGCCTGATCACCGGTCCGGCCGCCCAGGCCGACGCGCTGTTCCTGCCGGACACGCCGGATGGCCTCGCCACCGTCGCGCCGGCCCTGACCAAGGCGGGGTTCGCCCCCGGCCGGGTCCGGCCGATCGGCACCGCCGTCTGGAACGATCCCCGCGTCTTCGCCCTGCCCGCCCTCCAGGGCGGCTGGTTCGCGGCGCCGGACGCCGCCGGCTTCAACGGCTTCTCGCAGCGCTACCAGGCGCGCTTCGGCGCGGTGCCGCCGCGGGTCGCGACCCTCGCCTACGACGCGGTCTCGCTGATGGCGGCCCTGTCGCGCCAGTTTGGCTCGCAGCGCTTCGCCGACACGACGCTCACCAACCCGTCCGGCTTCTCCGGCGTCGACGGGACCTTCCGGTTCCGGCCGGACGGGCCGAGCGACCGGGCCCTGGCGGTCCACGAGATCCGCTCGGGCGCGCCCACCATCGTCAGCCCCGCGCCGCGGACCCTCGGTCCCTCCGGGACCTGATCGTCCGAAACCCGATCAGGCGGCGAGCGCGGCCACCACCGCGTTAAGCACCGGCGCGCCGGCGGGCGTCGCGGCGATGCGGCCGTCCGAACGGCGGGCGATCAGCCCCGCGGCGACGAGGTCGTCGATCCGGACCGCCTCGAGGCTGCGGCCCTTCAGGGCGGCGTAGCGCCGGGGGTCGATGCCCTCGCGCAGGCGCAGGCCCATCATCAGGAACTCGTCGCCCTGGTCGGCGGCGGCCAGCGCCTCGGTCTCGACGATGCCGTGGCCCTGTGCCTCGACGCGGGCGAGCCAGGATTCGGGCGTTCGCTCGGTGACGGTGCCGATCCGACCGGATTCGCCGACGAGGCGACCGTGGGCGCCCGGGCCGATGCCGGCATATTCGCCGTAGCGCCAGTAGAGCAGGTTATGCCGGGATTCCGCGCCCGGGCGGGCGTGGTTGGAGATCTCGTAGGCCGGGAGGCCGGCCCGGTCGCAGACCTCCTGGGTCACGTCGTAGAGGGCACGCGCGGAATCGTCGTCGGGGGGGACCAGCTTGCCGGCGGCGGCCAGGCCGTAGAACGGCGTGCCCGGCTCGATGGTGAGCTGATAGAGCGACAGGTGCTCGGCCGCGCGGGCGATTGCCCCCTCCAGCTCGGCCCGCCAGGCGGCGGGGCTCTGGTCCGGGCGCGCGTAGATGAGGTCGAAGGAGTAGCGCTCGAAATGCGCTGCCGCGACCCGCACGGCCGCCATGGCCTCGGCCGCGCTGTGCAGGCGCCCGAGCTGCTTCAGGGCGGCGTCGTCCATGGCCTGGACACCGAGGGAGACGCGGTTGACGCCCGCAGCCCGGTAGCCGCGGAAGCGCTCGGCCTCCACGCTCGTCGGGTTGGCCTCCAGGGTGATCTCGACGCCGGGCGCCACGCTCCAGGCCTGCCCGATCGCGTCCAGCAGGCCCGCCACGGTGGCGGGCTGCATCAGGGAGGGCGTGCCGCCGCCGAGGAAGACGCTCGACACGATGCGGCCGGGCGTACGCGCGGCCACGTGGGCGATCTCGGTGCGGAAGGCCTGCAGGAAGCGGCCCTCGTCCACGGGCGCGTGGCGCACGTGGCTGTTGAAGTCGCAATAGGGGCACTTCGAGGCACAGAAGGGCCAGTGCACGTAGACCCCGAACCCCGCGTCGCGGGTCGGGTGGTCCGGGCCTGTCGGTTCGGTCATAACGCGGATGTGCGCGCGGGACCGCCATTTGGCAATCCCGCGGCCGGTCTCAGGGTCGCCGCAGGCAGGTCTGGGCCAGGAGCACGAAGGCGCGCGCGCGATGCGACAGGGCGTTGCCCGTCTGCCAGTCGACCCCGTGCTTCTCCTCCGATGAGATCTCGCCGAAGGTGCGGTCGTAGCCGTCGGGCTGGAACATCGGATCGTAGCCGAACCCGCTCGCGCCCCGCGGCGGGACGAGTTCGCCGAAGACCCGGCCCTCGAAGGTTTCGGTGTGGCCGTCCGGCCAGGCGATCACCAGGGCGGAGACGAAATGCGCCCGCCTTGTGGTCGCCCCGCGCTTGTCGAGTTCGGCGGCGATGCGCGCCATGGCGCCGGTGAAATCCTTGGACGGCCCGGCCCAGCGGGCCGAGAACAGCCCCGGCGCCCCGTCCAGCGCATTGACGCAGAGCCCGGAATCGTCGGCGAAGGCGGGCAGGCCGGAGGCGGTTGCGGCGGCCAGCGCCTTGATCGCCGCGTTCTCGGCAAACATCGTCCCCGTCTCGTCGGGCTCGGGCAGGCCGAGTTCCCCGGCCGAGACGGCATCGACGCCGAAGGGCGCCAGGAGCTCGCGCATCTCCACGAGCTTGCCCGCATTGTGGGTCGCGATGACGACGCGACCGGTGAGGATGCGGTGCGCGCTCATGCGGAGGCGCCCTGTGCCACGGCCTGCTTCTGGAGGGCGACGAGGGATTGGATGCCGCCCTTGGCGAGGCGCATCAGCGCGAACAGCTCCTCCTCCGAGAACGGCTTGCCCTCCGCGGTCCCCTGGACCTCGACGAGCCCCCCGGTGCCCGTGATGACGAAGTTGGCGTCGGTCTCGGCCCCGGAATCCTCGGCATAGTCGAGGTCGAGGACGGGCTTGCCCTTGTAGATGCCGCAGGAGACCGCCGCCACGTGCTCGCGCAAGGGGTCGACCGAGATGATCGAGCGGCCGCGCATCCAGGTGAAGCAGTCGTGCAGCGCGACCCAGGCTCCGGTGATCGCCGCGGTGCGGGTGCCGCCATCGGCCTGGATCACGTCGCAATCGACGGTGATCTGGCGCTCGCCCATGGCCGGCAGGTTGGTCACGGCGCGCAGGGAGCGTCCGATCAGGCGCTGGATCTCCTGGGTCCGGCCCGACGGCTTGCCGGAATTCACCTCGCGGCGGGTGCGCTCGTGGGTGGCGCGCGGCAGCATGGCGTATTCCGCGGTGACCCAGCCCTTGCCGGAGCCGCGCAGCCAGCCCGGACCGCGCTCTTCCAGGGTGGCCGTGCACAGCACCTTGGTGTCGCCGAAGCTGACGAGGCAGGAGCCCTCGGCATGGCGGGAGACGGCGCGCTCCAGGGTGACCATGCGCAGTTCGTCGTTCGCGCGCTTCGAGGGCCGCATGCCGCTCTCCTTTCGGTGGTAATGGGAGTGCGGCTTTACGGTTCCGGCCCTCGCCCGGCAAGCGAGGCCGGGCGGATTGTGGGCCTCGCCGGTGCCCCGGAGCGGGTGGAATCCGCCGCGGGCCGCGCGAGCGGAACGCCTTCCGCGGCCAAGCTGTTTCTCGTATTCCCTTGCGTTGCCCGCCGGGAGCGACGGTGGGGAGCATTGTGTAAAACTCGGGAGACCGTCACACTCTCCGCCTCAGGAATGGACCGTGACAGAGCCCGCCCGCCCCTTTTCGACATTGCAGCAGATGCAGGTGCTCAGCGCGTTGAACGAACGCTCGCGTGAGATCTTTCGGCAGATCGTCGAGAGCTATCTCACGACCGGCGAGCCGGTCGGCTCGCGCAACCTCGCGCGCATCCTGCCCATGGCCCTGTCGCCGGCCTCGATCCGGAACGTCATGGCGGATCTCGAACATTCCGGGCTGATCTTCGCGCCCCACGCCTCGGCCGGTCGTCTGCCCACGGAGCAGGGCCTGCGCTTCTTCGTCGATGCGATGCTGGAGCTCGGCGATGTCGGGCGCGAGGAACAGGAGCGGATCGAGGCGCAGATGCGCGCGGCCGCCTCGGGCCACACCTTCGATTCCGCCCTGGCCGAGGCCTCGATGCTGCTCTCGGGAATCTCCCGCGGCGCCGGCGTGGTCCTGACCACCAAGACCAACGTCCACCTGAAGCACATCGAATTCGTCCGCCTCGACCCGACCCGGGCGCTGGTCGTGCTCGTCTCCGACGACGGCTCCGTCGAGAATCGCCTCCTCGACCTGCCGCCGGGCCTGCCGGCGAGCGCCCTGCAGGAGGCCTCGAACTACCTTAATGCCCGGCTCCAGGGCCGGACCCTCGGGACGCTCCGCGCCGAGATCGAGTCGGGCCGGCAGGCGATGAAGCGCGAACTCGACGCCATCACCGAGCGCCTCGTGGATGCCGGCCTCGCCGTCAGCGTCGGCCCCTCCGATGCCCGACAGCTCATCGTGCGCGGTCAGGCCAATCTGCTCGACGACCTGCGGGCGGCCGAGGATCTCGACCGCATCCGCCTGCTGTTCAACGATCTCGAGACCCAGAAGGACGTGATCGAGCTCCTGTCCCGGGCCGAGGGCGGCGAGGGCGTGAGGATCTTCATCGGCTCCGAGAACAAGCTCTTCTCGCTCTCGGGCTCCTCAATGATCGCGGCCCCGTTCCGCGACGGCTCCCAGAAGATCGTCGGCGTGGTCGGCGTCATCGGCCCGACGCGCCTGAACTATGCCCGCATCGTGCCGATGGTCGACTACACCGCACGGGTGGTCTCCGGCCTCCTCGACCGCAAGCGCTGAGCGTAAACGCGAAGGGGCGGAGCCTGAAGCCCCGCCCCCACCGTGATTCCGACCGCTTGGATCAGCCGCGGATCACGTCGACGATCTCGTAGGTGTCGGGATCGACGATGACGATGTCGTCGTCCACCAGCACGTAGCGGTAATCCTCGTATTCCGGCGCGATCCGGACGACGTCCGGCGGCAGGTCGTAGAGGGTGTAGCTGCGGGCGATCGCCGTGCCGACGGTGAGCGCGAAGGCGCCGGCGGCCAGGCGCGGGATGCCGCGGCGGAAGACGCTCTGGCGGAACTCGGTGCGCTGCGGCGCGCCGAGGCGGCCATAGGCACCCCGGACGGCGCCACGATCGCCGCGGCCACCCCGGCCCTCGCGCTCGACGCCGCCGTCGCGACCCCCACGCCCATCGCGCTCGGCCCGTCCGCCGCGCTCGTCGCGATCGGCCTTACCGCCGCGCTCGTCGCGATCGGCCTTACCGCCGCGATCGGCCTTGCCGTCCCGATCGCCCTTGCCGTCCCGGTCGGCCTTGCCGTCTCGGCCGTCGCGGGCCGCGGCTCCGCCGTCCTCGCGACCACCGCGCTCCCCGGCGGCCTGACCCGCACGCCCGTCCTGGCGCGCCGCACCACCCTCGGCCCCACGACCGCCGGCCTCGCCGCGCTGGGCACCCCCGGCCGGACCGGCCCCGGTCTCCGCGCCCCCGGCACCGCCGCGCATTCCTGCACCGCCGGCGCCGCCCGCTTCACCACCACGCATGCCGGCGCCACCACCCGCACCGCCACCAGCGCCGCCACCGCGCATTCCGGCCCCGCCGGCGCCACCACCGCCGCCAGCCCCGGCGCCGCCAGCACCGCCACCCGGCCCGCCCTGCGCGAACGCGCTCGTTGCGCCGATCACCAGGGCCGCCGCCGTCACCGTGCTCCGAAAGAGCTTGTTCATGGGTTCGATTCCACTTTCATTGCTGCCTGACGCCACAGGACGTCGATGTCGTCCGCAACGAGGATCTTCGAGAAACCGTTCCCGTTTTTCTTGCGCTGATCTTCCCGCTGGTTGCGCCAATCGTATTGTAACGTTGCAGCTAAGCTCAGACTCGCGTCTTCCACAGCGTGGTTTCAGAAACATCTTGGCTGTTTCGGACAACCCGCTGATCGCCCTTTGGAAATCTCGTTCGAGGCGGTAACGTCGCCGCAAAGCAAGCCGCGGAACGGCATTGCCCAGAGCACAGGGACGAGACGTATGACAGGTGGGGCCGGGGCCATCCCAACCAAGGCGGAAGACGCCGCCGACAGCCGACGCCGGATCAAGGCGATCGTCGCCTCCTCGTCGGGCAATCTCGTCGAATGGTTCGATTTCTACTGCTACGCGTTCTTCGCGCTCTACTTCGCGCCGGTCTTCTTTCCCGCCGGCGACAGCACGAGTCAGCTCCTGCAATCGGCCGCGGTGTTCGCGGTGGGCTTCTTCATGCGCCCGATCGGCGGCTGGCTGTTCGGCCGCATCGCCGACCGCCTGGGCCGCAAGACCTCGATGCTGATCTCGGTGCTGATGATGTGCGCCGGGTCGCTGATGATCGCGGTGCTGCCGACCTACGCCACGGTCGGGCAGCTCGCGCCGGCCCTGCTGCTGCTGGCCCGGATGATCCAGGGCCTGTCGGTGGGCGGCGAGTACGGCACCAGCGCCACCTACATGAGCGAGATCGCCGTGAAGGGCCGTCGCGGCTTCTTCGCCTCGTTCCAGTACGTCACCCTGATCGGCGGCCAGCTCCTCGCCTCGCTGGTGCTCATCATCCTGCAGAGCTTCCTCACCGCCCAGGAACTGACCGCCTGGGGCTGGCGCATCCCGTTCGTGATCGGCGCGGTCGCAGCGGTGGTGGCGCTCTACCTGCGCTCGTCCCTCGACGAGACGGCGACCAAGGAAGACATGGCCAAGAAGGATTCCGGCACCTTCGCGGCCCTGTTCAAGCACTGGCGCGCCTTCTGCGTGGTGCTGGCCTACACCGCCGGCGGCTCGCTGAGCTTCTACACCTTCACCACCTACATGCCGAAATACCTCTTCAACACGGCGCATATCGACAAGGTCACGGCCTCGCAGATCTCCACCGCGGCCCTGTTCGTCTACATGATCATCCAGCCCTTCTTCGGCTGGCTGTCGGACCGGATCGGGCGCAAGGCCAACATGCTGCTCTATAGCGGCCTCGGCACCCTGATGGTGGTGCCGCTGATGACCGCCATCGGATCCACGCAGAACCCGATCCTGTCCTTCGCGCTGATCATGGTCGGCCTGATCGTGATCAGCTTCTACACCGGCATCAGCGGCATCGTGAAAGCCGAGCTGTTCCCGACCCAGGTGCGCGCCCTCGGCGTCGGCCTGTCCTACGCGATCGCCAACTCGCTGTTCGGCGGCACCGCCGAGGCGGTGGCGCTGTACCTGAAGCAGGTCGGCTCCGAGAGCACGTTCTTCTGGTACGTGACGATCATGCTCGGCATCGCCTTCATCGGCTCGCTGATCATGCCGAACCCGAAGCGTCACGGCTACCTCGACGGCGACGGCACCGTCGAGGAAGCCTTGACCCGCAAGACACGCCTCTCGGCCGCCTGAGCCGCTCGACCCTCGGAGGCATGACCGGCACGCGGTGAGCGATCACCGCGTGCTTTTTTGTGCCGCCACCGTCCGACTCGGTAAGGACTTGTTCCGCCCCTTCGACGGGACCTATGTCAACGAATATTTGATGAACCGAACCATACCAATCTTTAAGATGACATCGCGATCGCTCGGGACCACATTCTCTTCAGAAGAGATCGCCAGCGCAGGTAGATCAACAAGATCAGTGATCCGGGCGCGGCTCTTCTTCGGAGGTAGTGTGATGAAGAAAACAAGAACAGTTGCCGCTTTCCTTGCCGCAACCTCGCTCCTCAGCGGTGTGGCATTGGCCAACGATGCAGTGAAGCCCGCGACGGCTCCGCCGGTGACGGCCGCGCAACAGGCGGCGGACAAGGATGTGGGCAAGCTGTCGAAGGACGGCGCCCAGGCGTTCCGCGATCTGCACCTGGCCCGCATCGCCATCTTCGACGCCGATCCCACCCTCGCCAAATCCCTGATCGGCAAGGCGCAGGCGGCCCTCGCCAAGGCCAAGACGGACGAGGCTGTCTACACCAAGGCGGAAGCGGACCTTCGGAGCCCCGACAAGCACGCCGCGATGGCGAAGGCGGCCGATGCAAAAACCGCGGATGCGAAGACGGCCGACGCGAAGACTGCGGATGCGAAGGCATCCACGCAGCCCACGGCCTGGCTGCCCGTCGACGGCCAGCTGACGCTCGGCGAAGACTTCGTCGCGACGCCCACCAAGGCGGCTGCCGTGGCGACCGCGAACAAGAGCCTGGAGAAGGGTGACCGCAAGTCGGCCATCGACCAGCTCAAGCTCGCCGGGGTGGACATGAACTTCGTCCTGGCCGTCGTCCCGCTGAACCAGACGACCACCGATGTCGATCAGGCGGCGAGCCTCATCGGACAGGGCAAGTACTACGAGGGCAACGCCCTCCTCAAGAAGGTGGAGGACGGGGTGCGCTTCGACATGGTGAACGTGCTTGGAACACCGCAGAAGGCCGCGGCACCCGCAGCGACGACCGGTTCGACCGCCGCGCCCAAGTGATCCGCTCAGCCGAGGTGATCCTCTGAGACGAGGTGATCCTCTGAGCCGACCCTGCCGGCGCCGCGTTCCTTCGGGGACCCGGCGTCGGCCCTTGCGCGCCCGCTCCGCGGCGCCCGGACGTCATTCGGGAAAGGGGTTCATCCATGAGTATCGGGATCAACCTCGGGCTACTGCTCTCCGCCATCGTCTTCGGTTTCGGCATCGTGCTGGCCGCGGGCCTCGCCGGTCATCCGGTCGATGGGCAGCTTCCGAGCGACTGGGGCTGGAGTCTCCTCATGATGGGCGGGGCGAGCCTCTTCGCCTTCGGCTATGTCGGCTGGCGCCGCGCCACCGGTCGTCCGTGATCGAACGGAGCGACCCGACCCGGCCCTCAACTCGTCTCCCCCAGCACCGCCCGGCGCTGCCGGTCCAGTTCCTCGCTGTAGCGCTTGAGCGTGTGGCTCTCGGTGAGGAGGCCGATCACCTTGCGGCTCTTCAGATCCTCCACCACCGCCAGGGCCTCGCTCTCCGTGCGGTCGAAGATCGCCGTGGCGATCTTGGCGTTCATGTCGGCGGTGAGAACGTCGTCGGTGTGGCGCAAGAGTCCGCTGAGACCGGGCGCCTCGACCTCCGCTTCCTGCAGGGCCGCGTGGGCCTCCGGCACCAGGACGATGCCGGCGTAGCGTCCCTGCCCGTCCACCACCACCACGCGGGAGGGCGAGCCCAGCGGGTGCTTGCGCAGGAAGTTGGCGAGGCTCTGGTCGAGGGCGGCCGTCGGCACCTCGCGGCGCATCAGCTTGCCGACCGTGAGGGTGCGAATCCAACCGACATCGTGCGCGCTGCGGATGCTCTCGCCGCGCAGGTGGAAGCGCCAGGTCGCGAACGAGTACCCGAAGGTTTTCCGCACGGTCAGCGACGAGGCGATCACCGCCACCAGCACCAGGCCGGTGATCGGGAAGCTGCCGGTGAGCTCGAGGGCGAGGAACGTCATGGTCAACGGTCCGCCGATCACCGCCACCGCGAGCGCGCTCATGCCGATCACCGCGTAGGCGAGCGGGGTCAACCCGAAGGCGGCGAGGCCGGGCAGGATCATCGGCATGCCGGCGGCGAAGATCTCGCCCGCGATCGCACCGAGGAAGAGCGAGGCGAAGAACAGGCCGCCGCGGAACCCCGAGCCGATGGAGATCGCCGAGGCCGTGGCCTTGGCGACGAAGAGGATGACCAGGGCCGAGAGGCCGAGGGTCGTCCCGTGGGCGTCGAGGTGCAGGTGCAGCGCCCCGTGCCCGCCGGACAGGACCTGGGTTGAGGCGAGGAGCGCCAGCCCTCCGACGCACAGGCCGCCGAGGATCGGTACGCAGAGGGTCGGAAGCCGGGTGGCGCGAAAGCCGGCCTCCACCAGGGTGACGCCGCGCATGATCAGGATGCCGAGTCCGGCGCAGATCAGGCCGAGGGCGAGGCTCGGCACCGTGTCGAGGGTGGTCAGCACCGTCGTGGTGACGGCATCCGCCCGCTCGACCGTGACGAGGGAGGTCTGCGCCACCAGGGCACGGGCGACGACGCTGCCGCAGAGGGCAGCGACCACGACCGGGGTCAGCGTGGCGATGGAATAGGTGCCGATGATGAGTTCGAAGGCGTAGAACGCCCCCGTCAGCGGCGCGCCGAAGGCCGCCGCGATGGCCGCCGCGGCGCCGCAGCCGACGAGGGTCCGCTGATCGGCCCGGCGCAGCTCGAAGGACAGCCCGAGGCGCGAGGCCAGTCCGGCGCAGAACTGCGTGTAGGCCGCCTCCATCCCCACGGAGATGCCGCTGCCGTTGGAGATCGTGTTCTGGATCACCACGATGGTGGAATCGCGGACCGACATCCGGCCGCCATGCAGCGCGTTCGCCTCGATCGGATCGATCACCGGGCGCCGTGGCCGCCGTTGCCAGCGCAGGGCCAGGGTGAAGAGCGCCAGGAGAACGCCGCCGAAGGCCGGTGCCAGGAGAACCACGAGGGGTGGGAGATCGGTGGCCGCGCTGAGGCGCAGGCCCGGCGGGAGACCGTAGAGCAGTTCCCGCATGGCCTGCGTCGCGCGGTTCATCCCGGCCACCGCGACGCCGCCGCAGCACCCGATCAGCGCGGCCAGCACGATCAGGCCGATCTCGCTGCCGCGCACGAGGGCGCGCAGTTGCCCGGGGGCTTGCACGAGCACCTGCCGGGCGCGCGGCGGACGGGAGGGACTGGATGGCGGTGGCATCGACCGATGGACGCGAGCGTGCGCAGGGGAGAACGCGCGCAGGGAGACGGACCCGCGTCCTGCTTAGCCTGTCGGTGGCCCCGGCGTCGACCGCACAGCTTGCGCGCGCGTGGCGCCGAGGGATCGCCCGGAGAATGGTCCACACTTTTGCCGGCGATCAGCCGAAGGCGGCTTGAAATGCGGCGCGGCTCGGGATAGATCGCCCGCAGTGCCGCTGTAGCTCAGTTGGTTAGAGCGCTTGATTGTGGATCAAGAGGTCCCCCGTTCGAGCCGGGGCAGTGGTACCATTCCTTCTCGATAATCGATCTTTGGCGGTCGTGCTCTGGCATGGCCGCGTTCGGCGTTTCGCAGGCCGCGCGCTTGGCCGGCGATGTGCGAAAACGCTCTGGACACCGTGCCAAACTTGCCACGGGATTGCCCCAAACCGGGCCGTGTTGTCGCCACATCTGTCAAGCTAATCTCAATCCGTCGCCAGGGAACGGGGTTGGGTCGCGCAGATGCAGGGTCGAAACGTCGGATCGTCACGGACCGTCTTCGCCAAGGGCCCCATCGCTAAGGGCTCGCTTGCGAAAGGCGCGCTCGCAGCGCGCTCCGGCCTCGGCGCCGCTCCGTCCTCCTCGGATGCCCTGACCCTCGGAGGCCGCGTCGGCCGCGATCACGGCAGCCGCCCCGCCCTCACCCGGTCCGTGCTCTCCATGCTGCTCCTGGCGGGCGGACTGGGCGGAGCCCTGGTCTACGGCGTCGGTCCGGACGCCGGCGTGGTGCAGTCGGCCCAGGCGATGACCGAGATCACCATGCCGCGGCCGCGCATCCAGCCGGCCCCGGTCATCCTTCAGACCTCCGCCCAGGCGACCGCGTCCGCGCCCCGCGCGGTGATCACCGCCGCTTCCGCCTTCGCTCCGGTCCACGACCTCGACACCGAGCTCGGGTCCAACGCGGTGGACCGGGTCTCCTACGACTACCTCCTGACGGAGAGCTCGGTCGGCGACCCGAACGAGGTCATCGAGTTCGGGCCGATGAAGATCCGGCGCCACCTCGTGCAGAAGATCGTGCGCGCGGCCCAGGCGGTGCAAACCGACCCGGTCCTGCTGATGGCGGTGGCCGACAAGGAGTCGAGCTTCAAGACCGAGGTCCAGGCCCAGACGTCCTCCGCGACCGGCCTGTTCCAGTTCATCGAGCGGACCTGGTTCGGCGTGGTGCGCGACTTCGGGCCGAAATACGGCCTCGCGGCGGACGCCGCCCTCGTGGTGGCGGGCGACAACGGTCGTCCCACCGTCCTCGATCCCGCCGAGCGGACCCGCATTCTCGAAATGCGCCGCGACCCCTACCTCTCCGCGCTCCTGGCCGGCGAGATGCTGAAGCGCGACGCCGCCCGCATCGCCCTCCGCATCGGCCGCGAACTCACCCTCGGCGAGGTCTACCTCGCGCACTTCCTCGGCCCGGACGACGCCGAGGACTTCCTCGCCAGCGTGGTCGACAAGCCGAAGGCCGCCGCGGCCCAGATGCTGCCCGGCCCGGCCCGCGCCAACAAGACGATCTTCTTCGCCGCTCAGCGCGGGCGCCGGAAGGCGGTCAGCCTGTCGGTGGCGCAGGTCCACGAGAAGTTCGAGGCGATGATGAGCACCCGCGGCGAACGCTACCGCGACGTGCGTTCCATGGCCGGCATCCTCGCCTATGCCGACGCGACGGTCGACTGACGAAACGCACAGCTCGGACAGCCCGAGGGATGATTTCCCGCAACTGACCGTGACCTCCCGGCTTTAATGTCCGCGAGCCTCTTTCCCGGTTCGCCCCGAGACACACACCGCGGAGGCCCTGCTTGCCGGACCCGAAAGGCACGAACGCGGATCTGCCGACCGCCGTCAGCCGGCCCTTGCTCGCGGACACGCTGAGTCCGGGCATGTCTCTGGACCGGATCGGCCAGGCCCTCGCCGCCTTCTACGACGATCTGATCGCCGAGGGCGTGCCGGAACACCTCGCGATCCTGGTCCGCAAGGTCGAGTCCGAACCGGTGCCCAAGCCCCGCCCGGGCAAGCTCGCCCTCGTGGTCGAGGACGACGCCGCCACCCGTGCCCTGGCCGAGGCCCTGCTCAGCGACACGGAACTCACGGCCATCGGCTGCGACAGCGCGGAAGCCGCCCTCAACATCATGCGCGAGCGCGGCGGCGACGTCGCCCTGGTCTTCGCCGATGTCAGCTTGGCCGGCGCGATGGACGGGGTCCAGCTCGCCTCGGCGATCGCCCTGCTCTGGCCGGCGGCCCGCATGGTGGTCACCTCGGGCAGGCGGGCCGAGCGACCCGGGACCCTTCCGGAGCAGGCGGTCTTCATCCCGAAGCCGTGGCGCCCGTTCGATCTCCTGAGCGAGGCCGAGATCGCCACCACCGCGCCCCAGCCGATCGTGCCCTGACGCGGCCGGATCGCCCCATCGGGCGCTTTCCCGCCGATCCCGTGAGGGGTTACCCCCGGCGCGCGACTTGCATTCCCAAACATCGCGTTCGCGCCGACCAGACCGCGCCGATCCGGCGTGGTGGAGCCCCCCGCCGTGCCGATCCTGTCCGTCCGCCACCTCACCACCTACCGTTACCGGCAGCCGGTGGGCTTCGGTGAGCACCGCATCCTGTTCCGGCCGCGCGACAGCTACGACCAGCGCCTGATTTCGGCGACCCTCAAGATCACGCCCGAGCCGAGCGGCCTGCGCTGGCTCCACGACGTCTTCGGCAACTGCGTGGCCGTGGCGACCTTCACGGGACGGGCCGCGCAGCTCACCTTCGAATGCGCGATCACCCTCGACCACACGCCGGAATCGGCCCCGGTCTTCCCGATCGCCGCCCACGCGGCGTTCTACCCGTTCGGCTACGGGGCCGACGACATCCCGGATCTCAGCCGCTCGATGGAGCGGCAATACGCCGATCCGCGCAACGAGGTCGATGCCTGGGCCCGCAGCTTCGTGCCGCCCGCCGGACGGATCGGGACCCAGGATCTCCTGGCCGAGATGACCCGCAGCGTCCGGCGCAACTTCGCCTACCTCGCCCGCTCGGAGAAGGGCGTGCAGGATCCGGTGACGACGCTGCGCCTCAAGCGCGGAAGCTGCCGCGATTTCGCGGTGTTGATGATCGAGGCCGTCCGTGCCCTCGGCATGGCGGCCCGCTTCGTCTCGGGCTACCTCTACAACCCACGCGGGGATCGCGACCGGCACGTGGGCGGTGGCTCGACTCATGCTTGGGTGCAGGTCTACCTGCCCGGCGCGGGCTGGATCGAGTTCGATCCGACGAACGGCATCGTCGGCAATCGGGACCTCATCCGGGTCGCGGTGGCGCGAGACCCGCGCCAGGCAGTCCCGCTGCACGGCTCGTTCTTCGGATTTCCGGCGGACGATCTGGGCATGACGGTGAGCGTCGATGTCGAGGAAGTCGAGCCGGGGGCCGGGGGGCCTCGGGTGACCGATCCGGATCTGGCGCGTTGACGCACCGGTGCGGCGTCCGCTGCCCGGCCGCAAGCAACGAGCGTGTGTTTCTCGACAGGATCAGGTGGTGGACATGAAGATCAGGACTGGGTTCGACATCGCCTTCGAATCGGTTCAGCCAACGCCGATGATCCTCGCGTTGAGCGTTCATCCCTCGCGCATGCCGGACGTTCTGACCCCCCACGTCATCAGTTTCGATCCGCCGATCCCGTCGCAGGACTATCGCGACGTGTTCGACAACATCTGCACACGCATCGTCACGCCCCCCGGCCGCCTGACGATCTCGGCCGATTTCGTGGTCCAGGATTCCGGTTTTCCCGACGTCTACGCGCCCAACGCCCAGCAGATCGAGGTCCAGAACCTGCCCAACGACGTGCTGGTCTATCTCCTGGGCAGCCGCTACTGCGACACCGACAAGCTGTCCGAGACGGCCTGGTCCCTGTTCGGCGGCACGCCCACGGGCTGGGGCCGCGTGCAGGCGATCTGCGATTACGTCCACGACCGCATCCGCTTCGACTACATGTGCGCCGATGCCACCCGGACGGCCTGGGACGGCTTCATGCAGCGCCAGGGCGTCTGCCGCGATTTCGCGCATCTCGCCGTCGCGTTCTGCCGCTGCATGAATATCCCGGCGCGCTACTGCACCGGCTACCTGGGCGATATCGGCATTCCGCCGGTGCCCGACCCGATGGATTTCTCGGCCTGGTTCGAGGCCTATCTCGACGGGACCTGGTACACCTTCGATGCGCGCCACAACACGCCGCGCATCGGCCGGATCGTCATGGCCCGCGGGCGCGACGCCACCGACGTGGCGATCACCACGAACTTCGGCTACGCGCACCTCGCCCGCTTCGACGTCCACACGGACGAGGTCTTCTGAGCCCGCGGCGGGCCGGGGCGGGTCTCAACGACGCCGCCCCTCCGGCCCGCCGGCGCGCCGGACCTACTTGTCGAGATCCTGCGCCATCTTGAGGTGGTGCTCGAGGGCCGGCTGGGTCTTGGCGGCCCAGGCCTTCAGCTCCGGGTTGTCGCCGCCCTTGGCGTAGCGCTGGAACAGGTCGACGGCGTCCTTGTGCGCCTTCACCTGATCGCTGTGGTACTGTTTCGTGAAGGCGTCGCCCTGCAGGCCCTTCAGGGTGTCGAGCTTGCCCTGATGCGTGCTGTCGAGGGCGGTCGGCAGGGTGGCCTGCAGCTTTCCACCCTGGACCATCGACTTCATCTCGCCGGTGGTCTTCTCGTGATCGGCGATCATCTGCTGGGCGTAGGTCTTGGTCGGAGCGTCGCTGCGCTCGGCCGCGAGCCGGCTGGTCTGGATCTCGAAGAGGTCGCTGATGCCGGCCTGGGTGACGAAGTCGGCGGTGGAGGGGCTCACGCCGATCAGCGCGTTCACCCCCGTCTTCTCGCCCACCGATTGCGCGGCGGCCGGTCCCGCGAGCAGCACCGCGACGGCGATCATGGCCCTACGTGTCATCGAACCCTCCTCAGGCGATTGCATTCGCGTGAACCTCGGCGTCGCCCCCGTGTTCCGGATGCGCGGCGGCGCGGACCGCCCTCCCCTCCGGTGAGCCGGCACAGGGCGCTTCACCACGAATCCCGATTGCAGGGACGAAAAGGGCTGCGCTGCGCGTTGCACCTCTGGAAGCAGGAGAGACCATGATGGATGCACGCCTCATCGCGATGAACAACGAGGCCAACCGGATTGCCTCCGAGCGCCTGCTGGAGCAGCTCCGGGACGAGGGCCTGCGCTACCGCCTGTGGGTCACCGGCACGCCGCAGGGCGATACCCTGCACCTGCGCGTGAACCACCTCTGCCCGGAAATGCATCAGCGCCTCGACAAGGTGCTGCGCGGACGCGGCCTCACCCTGGAGATCGCCGAGGCCTGAGTCGCCGGCTCACACCGGGACTGCGGCGTGTCCCACTGTGTCGTGCCCCCCTGCGCCTTGCCCCCCTGCGCCATGCCCCTCGGCCCAGGGCGCGGCCGAGAGGGTGCGGGCCAGGTAGGCGATCAGGGCGCTCACCCGGGCGGGGCGCGGATCGCCCGGCGGGGTGACGAGGTGGAGATCGATCCGCGGCGGCGTCCAGCCCGGCAGGGCCCGGACCAGGCGCCCGTCGCGCAGGTCCTCCCACACCATGAAGTCCGGCTGAACCGCGAGGCCGAGGCCGGCACGCAGGGCCGGCGCCAGGGCATCGGCGTTGTTCGCCCTCAGGGGGCCATCCGGCACCACCGTGGCCTCCTCGCCGTCGGCGCCGAGGAACCGCCAGCGATCCGGGCTCGGCAGGTAGGCGTAGCCGAGGCAGGCATGGCCCGCGAGGTCGTGCGGATGGTCCGGCCAGCCGTGCCGGGCGAGATAATCGGGCGTGGCGACGAGCGAGCGGTGAACCGCGCAGAGGCGCCGGGCCCGGAGCGAGGAATCCGTCAGCGCGGCGATGCGCAGGCCGAGGTCGAAGCCCCCGCCCACGAGGTCGATCAGGTCGTCGCTGAGATGCAGGTCGATGCTCAGGCCCGGATGGGCCGCGAGGAAATCCGGCAGGAGGGGCGCCACGTGCAGCACCCCGAACGACATGGGCGCGGCGAGCCGGACCTTGCCGCGCGGCTGCGCCGCCGCGTCCCGTGCCAGGGCCTCGGCCGCTTCGCCCTCGGCCAGGATGCGCGCGGCGGCTTCCCGGGCCGAGGCGCCGGCCTCCGTCAGGGCGAGCTTGCGTGAGGTGCGGTGGAACAGGCGGGCGCCGATGCGGGCTTCGAGGCGGGTCACGGCCTTGGAGACCGTGCCCTTGGTGATGCCCAGCTCCGTCGCCGTGCGGCCGAAGGATCCGGTCTCGACCACCTTGGCGAAGATGGCCCAGGCTTCGAAGTCGGGGAGCTTCATCGGTGACCTTTGAGAAACGATGCGTTTCCATCGTTTCCATTTTCGAACGCGGAGGCAAGGCGCATCTTCCGGTCATCGCAGCACGGCCGGTCCCCGGCGCGGTGCGGCCCCCGAGGAGTTCGTCCCATGGCCCAGAACGGCATTCACCACGTCACCGCGTTTTCCGGCGCCGCCGAGCGCAACGTCGAGTTCTACACCCGGGTCCTCGGCCTTCGGCTGGTGAAGAAGACCGTCAACTTCGACGATCCGGGCACCTACCACCTGTATTACGGTGACGAGACGGGCCGCCCCGGCACGATCCTGACCTTCTTCCCGATCGCGCACGCGGCCCCCGGCCGGGTCGGGATCGGCGAGACCCAGGAGACCGCGTTCCGGGTCCCGCGCGCCGCGATCGGCTGGTGGAGCCATCGCTTCATCGAGAAGGGCGTCACGCACGAGGCCTTGGTGCAGGTCCTGGGCGAACCGACCCTGCGCTTCCGCGACCCCGATGGCCTGATGCTGGCCCTGGTCGGCACCGACACGGCGGAAACGGATGTACCCTGGACCGGCGCCGAGATCCCGGCGGAGCACGCGATCCGCGGGTTCCACGGCGTCACCCTGCTGCTCAAGGAGGCGGAGGGCACCGCGGCGATCCTGACCGAGGTGTTCGGCTTCCAGGAGGCTGGACGCGAGGGCGCAGCGATCCGCTACGCCAGCGGCGCGCCGGAGGGGGGCTTCGTCACCCTGCGGGCGGTGGGCGAGTTCCTCCGCGGCCGCCAGGGCGCTGGCTCGGTCCACCACATCGCCTTCCGGGCAGCGGATGACGGGGAACAGGCGCGGATGGTGGAGACGCTGACCCGCACCTACGGGCTCGGCGTCACCGAGCAGCGGGACCGGCAGTACTTCCGGTCCGTCTACTTCCGCGAGCCGGGCGGAGTGCTGTTCGAGATCGCCACCGACGTCCCGGGCTTCGCCGTCGACGAGCCGGTCGAGACCCTGGGCCGCGACCTCAAGCTGCCGGCCTTCCTCGAGCCCCACCGGGCCCAGATCGAGGGGCACCTGCCCGCCATCGCCTGAACGCGAGTCGCCCGAAGACGAAAGCCCGCTCCGGACGGAGCGGGCGCCCTCACCCTCACCGCCACGAGGTTGCCATGACCGAACTCTCTCTGGGGCTCACCCATCGCTTCGTGCCCGCCACCGCGCCGGGGCTGACGCCGCTCCTCCTCCTGCACGGCACCGGCGGCGACGAGACCGACCTCCTGCCGCTCGGCCGGACCCTGCTGCCCGGCGCCGCGCTGCTCTCCCCCCGCGGCGCAGTGCTGGAGAACGGCATGCCCCGCTTCTTCCGCCGTCTCGCGGAGGGCGTGTTCGACGAGGCCGATCTCCGCCGCCGCGCCGCGGACCTCGCCGGCTTCATCGCCGCGGCGCGGACGGCCTACGGGCTCGCCGCACCGGTGGCGGTCGGGTTCTCGAACGGGGCCAACATCGCGGCGGCGCTGCTCCTGCTGCACCCCGGGGTCCTGGCCGGCGCGGTCCTTCTGCGCCCGATGGTGCC
This sequence comes from Methylobacterium sp. AC690, assembly GCF_979256535.1. Lineage (NCBI taxonomy): Bacteria > Pseudomonadati > Pseudomonadota > Alphaproteobacteria > Hyphomicrobiales > Methylobacteriaceae > Methylobacterium > Methylobacterium sp. AC690. Next base: position 159,043 of record NZ_CEEDOX010000011.1, read on the forward strand.
GCTGCGCGAGACGCCGCCAGTGGATCTCGCCGGCCGACCGGTGCTGATGCTCTCGGGCGCGGCCGACCCGATCGTGCCTGCGGCCAATGTGGGGTCGCTCGCCGAGCGCCTGCGGGCTGCCGGCGCCACCGTCAGCCACGAGACCCTGCCGGTGGGGCACGGGCTCTCGCAGGCCGACGTCGCGCAGGCCGGCGCCTGGCTCACGCGTCTCGCCGCGGCCTGACCTCAGGCCGATGTGCGCCGCGGGCCGCGGCGGGCATCGACCAGGGTGTAGCCGACCGCCCCCAGGACCATCAGGGCGAGGACGTACCAGGTGATGGCGTAGACGAGGTGGTTGTCCGGGAAATGCACGATGGTCAGCCCGCCCACCGGCCAGCCGCCGGGGTTCGGTGTGGCATCGGCGTCGATGAAGTACGGGGCGACGGGGCCGAGCCCCCGCGCCGCCGCGATTCCGGCGACGTCGCGCGAGTACCAGCGCCCGGCCTCGGGCGCGTTGCTGCGCAGGAAGGCGCCGCCCGGTTCGGTCAGGCGCAGGAGACCGGTGACGCCGGCTTCCCCATCGACCTGCCCGTCCGCCCGCGCGGTCGGGTCGCGCCGGTCCCCGGGGACGAAGCCGCGATTGACCAGGATCGTGGTGCCGTCGGCGCGCTCCAGGGGCGTCAGCACCCAGAACCCGGCGCCGAGGTCGGTGACGGCCTGGACGAGGGTCTCGCGATCGTTGCGGAAATGCCCGCGCGTCCGCACCCGGCGATAGGCATCTGCATCCGCGGTGAGGCCATCCCAGGCGCCGGGGCCGGGCGGCTCGACCGGCGCGGCATGGACACGGGCCTCGACCCTGGCGATCAGCGCGTGCTTCCAGGTCCGGCGATGGACTTGCCAGGTCCCCAGGGCCGCGAGGACCGCCACGAGGATCAGCCCCGTGACGGTGATGGCAGCGAGGGCGAATCGGGAGCGCCGCGCCGCCGGCCGTGGGCTGGCCATCAGCCCATATGCATGTGCTGCGGCATCATGTTGGTGTTGAGGTGGTACATCACCCAGAGGGAGCCCGCGAGCGTGATGATCACCAGCGTCAGGGTGAAGATCAGCGCCAGGATGGTCCAACCGCCCTCGGACTTCGTGTTCATGTGGAGGAAGTAGATCATGTGCACCACGATCTGCGCCACCGCGAAGCCCATGATGACGATGCCGGTGATGCGGTCGTTGCCGAGGATGTTGCCCATCACCAGGATGAACGGAATCGCCGTCAGGATGACCGACAGCACGAAGCCGGTCATGTAGTCCCGGAAGCTCCCGTGGCTGCCGGCGTCGGCATGCCCGTGCCCGTGACCGTGTCCGTGATCGACGTGTCCTGCCTTCGACGCGGCGCTCATTGCAGGACTCCCATCAGGTACACGAAGGTGAAGACGCCGATCCAGATCACGTCAAGGAAGTGCCAGAACATGCTGAGGCAGAGCAGCCGGCGCTTGTTCTCGGGCACCAGCCCGCGCTTGTGCACCTGCGCCATCAGGGTCACCAGCCAGACGATGCCGAGGCTGACGTGCAGGCCGTGGGTGCCGACCAGGGTGAAGAAGGCCGACAGGAAGGCGCTGCGCTGGGGCGTCGCGCCCTCGTGGATCAGGTGGTGGAACTCGTAGAGTTCGAGGCCCACGAAGGCGAGACCGAACAGGCCGGTCACCGCCAGCCAGATCTGCACCCGGCTGAGGTCGCCCTTCTCCATCTCCAGCATGGCGAAGCCGTAGGTGATGGAGGAGAACAGCAACATCGAGGTGTTCAACGCCACCAGCGGCAGGTCGAACAGATCCTTCGGCGACGGGCCCGCGGCGTAGTTCCGGCCCACCACCGCGTAGGTCGCGAACAGCGCCGCGAAGATGAGGCAGTCGCTCATCAGGTAGAGCCAGAAGCCGAGCATCGTGCTCCCTTCCGGGTGATGCTCGCCCTTGGCGTCGTAGAAGGTCGTCGGGTCGACCTGGGGAATGGTGACCCCGGGGTTCCGCCCGGGTTCGAAGTTCATGGCCGGGGTCGCGTGGGTTGCCATGATCTCAGACGCGCTCCGCCAGAAGGGCCGTCCGCTGGCCTTCCGTCCGGACGACCTCGTCGGCCGGGATGTAGAAGTCGCGGTTGTAGTTGAAGGTATGGCCGATCGCGACGACTGCGATCGCGGCGAAGCTGAAGGCCGCGAGCCACCAGATGTACCAGATCATCGCGAAGGCGAAGACGATGCTGAGGACGCCGAGGATGATGCCGGCCGCGGTGCTCTTCGGCATGTGGATCGCCTGGAACCCCTGCATCGGGCGGGCATAGCCGCGCTTCTTCATGTCCCACCACGCGTCGTGATCGTGGATCACGGGCGTGAAGGCGAAGTTGTAGTCCGGCGGCGGCGACGAGGTCGCCCATTCCAGGGTCCGGCCGCCCCACGGGTCGCCGGTCGTGTCGCGCAGCTGCTCGCGGCGCAGGACGCTGACGACCAGGGTGATCGCGAAGGAGGCGATGCCGCAGAGGATCAGCACGGCGCCGAAGGCGGCGATGATGAACCAGATCTGCAGGGACGGATCGTCGAAGTGCTGCACGCGGCGGGTGACGCCCATCAGGCCGAGGACGTAGAGCGGCATGAAGGCGACCCAGAACCCGGTCAGCCAGAACCAGAACGACACCTTGCCCCAGAAGTCGTCGAGCTTGAAGCCGAAGGCCTTCGGGAACCAGTAGGTGATGCCGGCCAGCATGCCGAACAGCACGCCGCCGATGATGACGTTGTGGAAGTGGGCGATCAGGAACAGCGAGTTGTGCAGCACGAAGTCGGCCGGGGGCACGGCGAGCAGCACGCCGGTCATGCCGCCGATGACGAAGGTCACCATGAAGCCGACCGTCCAGAGCATCGGCACCTCGAACCGGATGCGGCCCTTGTACATGGTGAACAGCCAGTTGAAGATCTTCGCACCCGTCGGGATCGAGATGATCATCGTCGTGATGCCGAAGAACGAGTTCACGCTGGCGCCGGAGCCCATCGTGAAGAAGTGGTGCAGCCACACCAGGTAGGACAGGATCGTGATCACGACGGTGGCGTAGACCATCGAGGCGTAGCCGAAGAGGCGCTTGCTCGAGAAGGTCGAGACGATCTCCGAGAACACGCCGAAGGCCGGCAGGATGAGGATGTACACCTCCGGGTGACCCCAGATCCAAACCAGGTTCACGTACATCATCGGGTTGCCGCCGAGGTCGTTCGAGAAGAAGTGCGTGCCGACGTAGCGGTCGAGCGACAGCAGCGCGAGAACGGCCGTGAGGATGGGGAAGGCGGCGACGATGAGGATGTTGGTGCAGAGCGCGGTCCAGGTGAAGACCGGCATCTTCATCATGGTCATGCCGGGGGCGCGCATCTTCACGATGGTGGCGATCAGGTTGATGCCCGAGAGCAGGGTCCCGATGCCGGCGATCTGCAGCGCCCAGATGTAGTAGTCGACGCCGACCCCCGGGCTCATGGCGGGCCCCGAGAGCGGCGGATAGGCGAGCCAGCCGGTGCGGGCGAACTCGCCGACGAACAGCGAGGCCATCACGGTCACGGCGCCGCTCACCGTCATCCAGAAGCTGAAGTTATTGAGGAACGGAAAGGCCACGTCGCGGGCGCCGATCTGCAGCGGCACGACGAAGTTCATCAGGCCCGTGACCAGCGGCATCGCCACGAAGAAGATCATGATCACGCCGTGGGCGGTGAAGATCTGGTCGTAGTGGTGCGGCGGCAAGTAGCCCTCGTTCGGCCCGAAGGCCATCGCCTGCTGGGCGCGCATCATCAGCGCATCGGCGAAGCCGCGCAGCAGCATGACCAGCGCGAGCACGATGTACATGATGCCGATCTTCTTGTGATCGACGGAGGTGAACCAGTCGCGCCAGAGGGGACCCCAGAGGCGGAAATAGGTGAGTGCGCCGAGGACCGCGACACCGCCGAGGCCGACCATCGCGAAGGTGATGAGGAGGATCGGCTCATGAAGCGGCACGGCATCGAGCGTCAGGCGCCCGAACAGGAGCTTCTGGAGATCCGGATTGGAGAACATGGAACCTGCTCGTGAGAGAAGCGTGCCGAATGGGGGTCGCGGGCGTCCGAGGCGTCCGCGCTATCGATTGAGTTGGCCGGGTGCAATCGGGTCGGACCCCTTCGAGTCCTTGCCGTCGCCGGCCGGGCCGCCATGGCCCGCATGGTCGTGTCCCGAATGGTCGTGGCCGGAATGTTCGGGCGCCGAGTCGGGCTTGACGTCGGGGGCGATCGACTTCGGCTTCATGCCCTCGGGCTGCTCGCGGCTGTGGGATTCGCGGCCCGAACCCCCGACCGTGGCGGCCGGGGCCTCGACGCCCTGCTCGGCGTAGCGGTTGTCGTATTCCAGCCGCTCGCGGTTGCCGTGGCTCTCCTTGCCCGCCCCGCCCATGGCGTCGATGTGCATCATCTCGTTCATGCACATCTTGCCGGGCACGGCGCACATGTTGAGCACTGCGCTGTAGAGGCCGTTCTCCACGGTGGAGAAGTAGCGCACCGGCTCGCGCTCGCTCGGCTTCTCCAGGGCGAGGTAGCTCTGGCGGTCGAGGGGCTTGCCCTCGGCCTTCACCTTGGCGACCCACTGGTCGAACCCGGCCTGGTCGAGCCCGTGGAACTTGAAGTTCATCCGCGAGAAGCCGGAGCCGCTGTAATTGGCCGAGAGGCCCTCATAGGTGCCGGCCTTGTTGATCACCGCGTGGAGCTTCGTCTCCATGCCGGCCATGGCGTAGATCTGCCCGGCGAGCGCGGGGATGAAGAATGAGTTCATGACGGTGGCGGAGGTGATCTTGAAGGAGATCGGCACATCGACCGGCGCCACCAGTTCGTTGACGGTGGCGATGCCCTGATCTGGGTAGAAGAACAGCCATTTCCAATCGAGTGCGACGACCTCGACCGACAGCGGCTTCACCCCCGCCGGCAGCGGCCGGTCCGCGTCGAGACGGCTCAGGGGCCGGTAGGGATCGAGGGTGTGGGTGCTGATCCAGGTCAGCGCCCCGAGGGCGATCACGATGACCAGCGGCGCCGACCAGATCAGCACCTCGAGCTGCGTCGAGTGGTGCCAGTCGGGATCGTACTCGGCCTTGGTGTTCGAGACCCGGTAGCGCCACGCGAACAGGAGGGTGAAGGCGATCACCGGGATGATGATGAGGAGCATCAGGCCGGTGGAGGCCAGGATCAGGTCGCGCTGGCGGGCCGCGATGTCGCCGGAGGGCTGCATCAGGACCATGTTGCAGCCCGAGAGCAGGCCGAACAGCGGGAGGAGCGCGAGCGTACGAAGCGTTTTGACCGGCATGGACTCGTTTGGCACCATCTCGGAAGAGCGACGTCCGTCGGCCGCGATTGGCCCACGGAGGAATCGTCGGACGTCACTTCGCTGCATTGCATCAATCTAGCAAGTCGCAGCCAGCGCGTCTGATCAGCGCTAGGCTCATAGCGCTCTTCAGACAAACCGCGCTATGGACCTTCTCCACACCGAGATGCATTGCGCCAAGATACCGCGCTGTTTGCCGGAGGCCGCGTCACGCTGCGCTTTGACGCAGACAAAGGGCGAGGCGTACAGGTGTCCCATCCTCCGGGCGTCGCGCACCGCGCTGCACCCGATTCGGCCACGAACGCATGAAGCGAGCACGGTTTCCTCGATGAGCGCAGACTATGCAGTGCCCTCCACCACGTCGCTGGAGCGCGACGCGCACGAGGCGTCGAGCGATCACACGGTCGCGCCGGGCGAAATCGCCATCGGCGTGGTGATCGGGCGCGCCGCGGAGTATTTCGACTTCTTCGTCTACGGCATCGCCTCGGTGCTGATCTTTCCCGGCGTGTTCTTCCCCTTCGCCGACCCGCTGACCGGCACGCTCTACGCCTTCGCGCTGTTCGCCCTGGCGTTCATCGCCCGCCCGATCGGCTCGGTGATCTTCATGGAGATCGATCGCCGGCACGGCCGGGCCGCGAAGCTGACCATCGCGCTGTTCCTGCTCGGCGGCTCGACCATGGCGATCGGATTCCTGCCGAACTATCACCAGATCGGCGCGCTCTCGATCTGGATCCTGGCGGCCCTGCGCTTCGGCCAGGGTCTGGCCCTGGGGGGCGCCTGGGACGGCCTCGCCTCGCTGCTGGCGCTCAATGCCCCCGAGAAGCAGCGCGGCTGGTACGCGATGATCCCGCAGCTCGGCGCCCCGGTGGGCTTCATGCTGGCGAGCGCCCTGTTCGCGTTCTTCCTGGGCAACGTCTCCAACGCCGACTTCCTCGATTGGGGCTGGCGCTACCCGTTCTTCGTGGCCTTCGCGATCAACGTCGTGGCGCTGTTCGCCCGCCTGCGGTTGGTGGCCACCGAGGAATTCTCGCGGATGCTGCAGATGCAGGAGCTGGAGCCGACCCCGGTGCTGGAGCTCCTGCGCACGCATGGCCGCTTCGTGCTCATCGGCGCCGTGGTGCCGCTGGCGAGCTTCGCCCTGTTCCACCTCGTGACCGTCTTCCCGATCAGCTGGATCCACCTGTTCACCGGGCGCTCGGCGGGCGAGTTCCTGCTGGTGCAGTGCTCGGGCGCCTTCCTGGCCGCCGGCACCATCGTGCTCTCCGGCGTACTCGCCGACCGCATCGGCCGGCGCACCCTGGTGGGCGTGGCGGCCGGCCTGATCGGTCTGTTCGCCCTGGCCAGCATCGCCGCACCGATCGTCTTCGGCGACAGCGAGCTCGGCCAGACCATCTACGTCCTGATCGGGTTCGGCCTGCTCGGGCTCTCCTACGGCCAGACCTCGGGCTCGGTGACCGCCAATCTGGGCACGCGCTTCCGCTATACCGGTGCCGCCCTCACCTCCGATCTCGCCTGGTTGATCGGCGCGGGTTTCGCGCCCCTGGTGGCGCTCAGCGTTTCCAGCCGCTTCGGCCTCTCCTGGGTCGGCGTCTACCTCCTCTCCGGCGCGGTCGCGACGCTCTGCGCCCTCGCCTTCAACCGCCGCGAGACCGCCCGCCTCTGAAGGCCACGCTCACGGCGCGATGATCGAGCCCCGGACGGCCCCGTGCCGCCGGGGCTTTTTCGTTGCGGCCCGGCCGCGACGTCCCCGCATCACCCATTGGGACGCAGGATCGCCGGCTTCGCGCGCGCGATCCCTGAGGTAGGATGCCGGGGCCGGGCCGGACGCGGGGCGACGGCTCAGAGGGATAGGGGCTCAGGGCATCGTGGCGAAGCTGATCTACACCCGCCTCGAGGACCACCCGCGCGAGACCTACGTCATCACGAGCGGCGCGCTGATCGTCGGGCGGGTGGATTGCATCCGCGACGATCCCGCGCCCGACGCGCAATGGACCTGGGGCTTGCACCTCGACATCGGGGCGGCCCCGTTCCGGCGGGGAGCGACCGTATCGACCCGGGACGAGGCCGTGGCGGCCCTGGAGCAGGCCTGGACCGAGTGGAAGCTCTGGGCCGGCCTGTGCGATGCGGACGGACCCGACGCATCGGGCGGAGCGCCGCCCCGGGTGCTGCGCTGAGGCGGACGGGGCGCGTCCTGCCGTCCCGTACGGCCCGGAAGAGCCGTCAACGCCGACTTGGGAATCCGGGCACGGGCCCGCTCAGCGGGCCCGTGCCCGCGACACCTCCATCACCAGGCGGGTCGCGAGGTCGAGCCGCGGCGTGATGCTGGCGAGCCCCGCGAATTCGTCGGCGCTGTGATCATGGCCGCCGACGATGCCCAGGGACTCGAGACGAGCGGGCTCGGCGGGGCTGTCGGACTGGAAGGCGTAACCCGCATCGGTGCCGCCGCCGATCTCCGCGAGGGCGAGGTCGGCGCTGAGTTTCGAAGTCGGTGAGGCGGGCTGACGCCGATGGCGCCCGGTCCCAGCGGCGAAACCGCGCCCCGGGGCGTCCGACCTGCGGGCGGCCCCGGGGACGAAGACGGGCGGTCAGACCATCCCGAGGGCCTGCATGTAGAGCTCGAGGATGGCTTCCTCCTCCTGGCGCTCGGCATGGTCCTTCTTGCGCAGGGAGATGATCCTACGCAGGGCCTTGGTGTCGAAGCCGGTGCCCTTGGCCTCGGCGTAGACATCCTTGATGTCGGAGGCGAGGCCGGCCTTCTCCTCCTCGAGGCGCTCGATGCGCTCGATGAAGCTCTTCAGCTGGTCGGCGGCGACGGAGGAAGCGTCGACGGCGGGTGCGGCGGATGCGGCCATGGTCGTCTCAAGTCCCTGATCTGCGAGGCGCGGGAGGCTGCGCCGGAACCGCCTCACTAAGCCGTCAAGCTTACCGGGACCTTAGTACGGCCCGGCCATTCCCCCGGCCCCGGCCTCAGTGTGGCTCCGCGGCCGCCTTGGCGAACGCCGCCTGCTGCTCGGGGGTCGCCTCGGATTGGTGCAGGCGCTTCCACTCGGCGAAGGGCATGCCGTAGATGCGCTCGCGGCTCTCGTCCTTGTCCATGGGCAGGCCGCGCTCATCGGCGGCGTCCTTGAGCCAGTTCGACAGGCAGTTGCGGCAGAAGCCGGCCATGTTCATCAGGTCGATGTTCTGCACGTCCGTGCGGGTCTGCAGGTGAGCGACGAGGCGCCGGAACACGGCGGCCTCGAGCTCGGTGCGGGTGGCGTCGTCGATCTCGGTCATGATGCGTCTCTCCCAATCTCCGCCTGAGGTCGGCGCGCCGGGGCGTCCCGTCAAGCGCGGATCGGCAGCATCGGCCGCAGGAGGCGCGCGAATCGCTCCGCCCAGGCGAGCTGTCCCGCCTCCGCGGCGATCAGGTCCTGGCGGATCTCCACCAGCGCGTTCGGCAGGCCCCGCGCCATGGCGTGGCGGTCGATCGTGTCGCCGGGCAGCCCGCCGCCATAGGGCTCGTTGTCGCCGACCGTCAGCCCGGCCGGGTCGGCCCGCAGCCCCGCGATCAGCGGCGCGCTCATCCGGTCGTCCCGGTCCCAGAGGATGCCGACCTCCCAGGGACGCGGCACGCCGCGCCAATACGGCGTGAAGCTGTGGATGGTGACGATGGCCGGGCGGGTGCCGCTGGCCTCGGCCCGCGCGATTCCGGCCTCGATCGCTTCGTCGAAGGGTTCGTAGAAGCGCCGGATGCGCTCGGCCTTGCCCGCCGCGTCGATGCGGGCATTGCCCGGGACCACCGCCCCGTCGGAGAGGCGCATCACCAGGGTCGGGTCGGCGCGGCCCCGGTTCGGGTCGATGATCAGGCGCGAGAACCGGGTCAGGATCGCGGGGGCGTTCAGGGCCTCGGCGAGCCGGCGCGTCACCGCGGCGGCGCCGATGTCGTAGGCGATGTGGCGGGCGAATTCATGCTCCGGCACCCCGAGCTGGGCGAGGTCCTCCGGTACATGGTTCGAGGCGTGGTCGCAGATCAGGAGCAGGCCCCCGGCGGGATCGCCCGGGATGGTCTCGACGGGATGCGGTGGCTGCATGGGGAGACACGGTCCGGTTTGGCGCGGGCGCTGATCCCGCGAACGCGCGGCTTGCCGAGGCGGCGAGCGTCGGGCACAGCACGTATCGCGGATCGCGCCGCGACGGCAACAATCCGGCACCATGCCGGGGGCACAACAATCCGGAGGAGAACCGCCGGGCCGCCTTTGCGATCGACCACCGGAATACGGAAACGCCATGACCGCACCCGCCATGACCGCACCCGCCTCGACCGATAACCGCCGCGCCCTCCTGCTCCACTGCCTCGACGAGGCGATCGCCGCCGCCCACCCGGCGCGCTGCCTCGTGCCGCACCTGCCCGCCCCGGGCCAGGGCCGCCTCATCATCCTGGGGGCCGGCAAGGCCGGCGGCAGCATGGCGGCGGTGGCCAGCTGGTTCTACCGGGAGGAGCATGGCGTCGATCCGAGCCGCATCGTCGGCTTGGCGGTCGCCCGTCACGGCTACGGCGAGGAAGCGCCGATGATCCGCATGGTCGAGGCCGGGCATCCGGTGCCGGACCAGGCCGGCATCGACGCCACCATCGACGCCCTGAAGATCGCCGCCGATGCCGGGCCGGAGGACGACGTGCTGGTGCTGCTCTCCGGCGGCGGCTCGGCCAACTGGATCGCCCCGGCCGGGGAGCTCACCCTCACGGAGAAGCAGGCCATCACCAAGGCCCTGCTGCGCTCCGGCGCGCCGATCAACGAGATCAACGCCGTGCGCAAGCACCTGTCGCGGATCAAGGGCGGCCGCCTCGCCATGATGGCGCGCAACGCCCGCTCGATCCTGACGCTGGCCGTCTCCGATGTGCCCCACGACGACCCGGCCGTGATCGCCTCCGGACCCACCGTGCCGGATCCGACGACCCTGGCCGACGCCCGCGAGATCTGCGAGCGCCGCGGCATCCCCCTGCCCGAGACCGCCAAGGCCCTCCTCAACGATCCCGCCAACGAGACCCCCAAGGCCGGCGACCCCGCCTTCGCCCGGGCCGAGTACCGCATCATCGCCCGGCCCATCGACGCCCTGGAAGCGGCGGCCGCCGCCGCGTCCGCGGCCGGCTACGAGCCGGTGATGCTCGGCCCCGACGTCGAGGGCGAAGCCCGCGAGGTCGCCGCCGAGCATGCCCGCATGGCTCGCGAGATGGCCGCGGCCGGCCGCAAGGTCGCGATCATCTCGGGCGGCGAGCTGACCGTGACGATCCGCGGCGAGGGCCATGGCGGTCCGAATCAGGAATACGCCCTGGCGCTCGCCATCGCGCTCGACGGCGCCGACGACATCCTCGGCATCGCGGCCGACACCGACGGCACCGATGGCGGCCGGGGCGAGGCCACCGACCCGGCCGGCGGCCTCGTCGACCCGACGACGCTGGCCCGCGCCCGCGAAGCCGGGCTCGATCCCGCCGCGATGCTGGCCGACAACGATTCGACGAAGTTCTTCGCCACCATCGGCGATCTCGTTCAGCCGGGCCCGACACGCACCAATGTCAACGATTGCCGCATCATCCTCGTCGGCTAGGGACGCCGCCGGGCGGGTCCAGGTCTTCGGGGGTTCCACGGTCGCCGCGGATCTCTCCTCCCGGGAGGAGAGAGACGGAGGCGCATGTCCGGATTCCCCGGACGCGGCCCTGACCGCGCTCCGGAGAGCGCCGCTCGGCCGTGAGAACGGGACCGCGGAACCGTCAGCCTCGCGCGGCCCCCTTGCCCCGCCGTCGTCCCAGGGCCGTGCAGCGGAGCCCGGAATGCGGATAGGCCGGTGGCCTTCGAGGTCGATGTCTCGGCGGCTCTGGCGTGCACGCCTCCGGCGCGCCCCTTCGGGTCCGGGCGCGCCTGCGGCGCCCCGGAACGACGGGGTGGCGCCCTGGGGAACGATGGCGCGGGTCGGTCGTGGCAGGTCCCTGGTCCTCGCGGGCGCGGCCCTCCTGGCCGTCATGCTCCTCCCGGCACCCGCCCGCGCCGACCTGCGCATGTGCAACCAGACCGCCAGCAAGGTCGGCATCGCCCTGGGCTACCGCGACCCGCAGGGCTGGGTCACGGAGGGCTGGTGGGACGTGGCCCCGAAGGTCTGCGAGACGCTCCTGAAGGGCTCCCTCGCGGCGCGATTCTACTACGTCTATGCGGTGGACTACACGCGCGGCGGCGAGTGGAGCGGCCGCTCGTTGATGTGCACCAAGGACCGCGAATTCACGATCCGCGGCGTCGAGGATTGCCTCGCCCGCGGGCTCGACCGCAACGGCTTCTACGAGGTCGATACCGGCGAGCAGAAGAGCTGGACGATCCAGCTCAACGACCCGAACCAGCCGGTGGCGCCGACGCCCTGAGCCGGCGCGCCTCCGAGACCGCGTCCCGGTCGAGCGACGCCGCCGGATCGTCCACAGTCCACGCACGCCCCGGGCAACGCCGCCGTCGCCTCGGGTCCGTCAGGCCGGCGGCCCCGACTCGGCCGCGGCCCGGACCTGGCTCCCGCCGAAGATCACCTGCGTGCGCAGGGGCGGCCGGGCGAGGTCGTAGAGGAGGCGCGGCGTGTCGGGCGCGCTCGCCGCGTCGAGGGCGGCGCGGTGCTCCGGCGCGAGGGCGAGGTCGAGGGCGGCCACGTTGTCGCCGACCTGCCCCGCCCGGCTGACGCCCATCAGGGTGGCGGCGACGCCCGGCCGGCCGATCACCCACGCCAGGGCGACGCGCGCCGCCGGTTGCCCGATCGCGTCCGCCACCCGTCGTACCGCCTCGACGATCCCCCAGTTGCGCGGTGTGAACAGGCTGTCGCCGAACGGGTTCGCCCCGTCGAGGCGCCGATCCGCTGCGGCGGGCTCGGCCTCCTCGTTCCGCGCCTCGCTCGGCAGGCCGGACCCGCGGGCCGGGGCCGCCTCGACGGTGGCGCGGTCGTACTTGCCCGTGAGCAGGCCGTAGGCGAGCGGCGACCAGGGCACCAGGCCGAGGCCGAACTCCGCCGCCAGCGGGACGTGCTCGTCCTCCACCTCCCGGCTCACGAGGGAGTAGAAGTATTGCAGCCCGATCGGACCCGGCAGCCCGCGCACGGAGGCCAGCGTCGCGAGCTTGGCCGCGTACCAGGCGGGCACGTTCGACAGGCCCCAATAGCGGGCCTTTCCCGCCCGGACGAGACCCGCCATGGTGTCGAGCAACTCCTCCGCCGGCGTGACGCCGTCCCAGACGTGCAGCCAGTACAGGTCGACGTAGTCCGTCCCGAGGCGGCGCAGCGAACCCTCGATCGCCGCGTGGATGTGCTTGGCCCCGCATCCGCCCGCATGCGGCCCGGCTCCGGCGGCAAAACCCGCCTTGGTGGCCAGGACGAGGCGGTCGCGCAGGCCACGCTCGGTCACGAAGCGGCCGACCATGGCCTCGCTGGCGCCCCCCGCATACACGTCCGCCGTGTCGATGAAGTTGCCGCCGCGCTCGACATAGGCGTCGAACACCGCGCGGCTGCCCGCCGCGTCGAGCCCCCAGCGCGCGGTTCCGAAGGTCATGGTACCCAGGGCGAGCGGGCTCACCGCCAGACCCGAACGGCCGAGGGTCCGATACTGCGTCAGATCCATTGCTGTGCCTCGCTAATCACTGATCGCAGCGTAGCGCGGATGCCAAGGGTGCATTAGCGTCCCGGCGCGGGATGGGTTTGTGAGCGAGGCACAGCAATGAGGCGCGGAGACCTCGATGATCTCGCGGCGTTCGCGGCCGTGGCGCGGAGCCTGAGCTTCACCCGCGCGGCGGCGGAACTCGGCCTGTCGCCCTCGGCCCTGAGCCACGCGATGCGCGGACTGGAGACCCGTCTCGGCGTGCGCCTCCTCGCTCGCACGACCCGGAGCGTCGCCCCGACCCCGGCCGGTGAACGCCTGCTCCGGTCGCTGAATCCGGCCCTGGACGAGGTGAACCGCGGGCTGGCGGCTTTGGCCGACTGGCGGAGCGAGCCGTCCGGGACCATCCGGCTGACCACCTTCGCCTACGCCGCGCGCACGATCCTCGAGCCGTCGCTGCCGCGCTTCCTGCTCGATCATCCCGCCGTCTCGGTCGAAGTTGTGATCGACGACCGCCTGACCGATCTGGTCGCGGCCGGCTTCGATGCGGGCATCCGCTTCGGCGAAACGATCGAGGGGGACATGGTGGCGGTGCGGGTCGGTCCCGACCTGCGCACGGTGGTGGTCGGCACGCCGGCGTATTTCGCCCGCCATCCCATCCCCACCACCCCGGGTGAGCTGGAGGCCCATAACTGCGTCTCGTACCGGCTCAGCGGGGGCGGTCTCCTGCCGTGGGAGTTCACGCAGGCCGACCGTGAAATCCGCGTGCGGACGGGCGGACAGTTCGTGGTCAACGATGGCGCGCTCGCGGCGGCCGCGATCCGCGCCGGCGCGGGCCTCGGCTACATGCTGGAATCGGACGTTGCGGCCGATCTCGCGAGCGGACGATTGGTCCAGGTGCTGGACGCGTGGTGCCCGCCCTTCCCGGGCTGCCACCTGTACTATCCGAGCCGGCAGGTTCCCCCTGCCCTGCGCGCTCTCACCGACGCGCTTCGCTGGCGGGACCGCGAGCGACGCGACGCCTGACAAGGCGCTCCGGGACGTCCGCGGCGCGACGCGGGAGCAGGGCCCGGGCCAATCCACGCGTCAGTGCGGCGACGGCGCGTCGCTGCGCCAGGGCCCCGTCGAGCGCCGGGGCCCACACCGTCCCGACCCGCTGCCCAGCCCGCAGCGAGGCCCGAAAAATCTTGACAATATTCCTATCATGTGCTCTTGTCCCGTCACTCGCCTCCCCCGATGGGAGGCCCGCCGGCGGACCGGGTTGGCGGGTTTGGGAGGAGGAGACGGCGCCCGCGTCGATGGCCCGGTTTCGCCATCGCCCCGGGCGGCACTGCGCGACGCAAGGTGTTCCGGAGCGGGCCGATCCGTCGGCCCGGCATCTGGGGCACCACCAGACAACGGACGGCCCGCCCACTACGAGGCGGGTCCGGGGCCGTGGGCCATGATAAGCCGGCCGCCGGGGCCGCCGATCCCGCGAGGGATCGGGGCACCGTAGGGGGGCTGCCACAAGCCGAGTCGCCGGCGCCGTAGACAGACGCCGTGACGTGAGGGGTTCGGGCCTCCGGGGCCGGACCCAGGGACGCCGGGGAACCGGCTTTCATTCTCCCCACGTGGTTTCGCGGCGTCCCGCGTCTCCCGCCATCGATCCCCCGCGCCGGAAACGGCGGCGGGCCGCGTCCGCATGTCCGCGGGGTATGACTTTGCCGGCCCATGTGTCGGCTGCATCGCGGCGATCCCCGCCGGCCCTGGCCGGCGCGGCGTTCTTGACCTCCCGGCCGCTTCGGTGCTTGTGGCCCTTCGCTCAAGATCCGGTCGTTTCGAAGCCGGCGGAGCCCACTCTGGGGATGGAGACTGCCTTGAAACGTTCACGCCGTACGAAGATCATCGCGACCCTGGGCCCGGCCTCAGACACGCCGGAGATGATCGAGAAGCTGTTTCGCGCCGGCGCGGACGTCTTCCGTCTCAACATGAGCCACCTGCCGCGCGAGAAGCTGCCGGAGAAGATCGAGGTCATCCGCACGATCGAGCGCGAGCTGAAGCACCCGATCGCGATCCTCGTCGACCTCCAGGGCCCGAAGCTGCGCGTGGCCGCCTTCGCCGAGGGCGCCGCGATCCTGCAGAACGGCGCCACCTTCGTGCTCGACAGCGACCCGACCCCCGGCGACGTCTCGCGGGTCTACCTGCCCCATCCGGAGATCCTCTCGGCCCTGGAGCCCGGCCACGTCGTCATCATCGACGACGGCAAGCTGCGGCTGACCGTGACCGAGGTGTCCGAGGGCCGCGCCGTGACCCGGGTCGAGATCGGCGGGCGCATCTCGAATCGCAAGGGCGTCTCCCTGCCCGACACGGTGATCCCGGTCGCCGCCATGACCGAGAAGGACCGGGGCGACCTCGAGGCCGGCCTGGCGGCCGGCGCCGACTGGATCGCCGTCTCCTTCGTGCAGCGTCCCGAGGACGTGGCCGAGGTGAAGAAGGTCGCGGCGGGCCGCGCCCTGGTGATGGCCAAGATCGAGAAGCCGCAGGCCCTGACCCGCCTGGAGGAGATCATCGAGATCTCCGACGGCCTGATGGTGGCCCGCGGCGATCTCGGCGTCGAGATGCCCCTGGAGCAGGTGCCCGGCGTGCAGAAGCGCATCACCCGCGCCTCCCGCCGCATGGGCAAGCCGGTGGTCGTCGCGACCCAGATGCTCGAATCGATGATCACCGCCCCGGTGCCGACCCGCGCCGAGGTCTCCGACGTCGCCACCGCCGTCTACGAGGGCGCGGATGCGGTGATGCTCTCGGCCGAGAGCGCCTCCGGCACCTTCCCGATCGAGGCCATCTCGATGATGAGCCGGATCGCCGAGCAGGTGGAGCGCGACGCCCTCTACTGGACCATCCTGACGGCCCAGCGCTCCGAGCCCGACGCCACCGCCTCCGACGCCATCGCGGCGGCGGCGCACCAGATGGTCGACGCCCTGAACCTCACGGCCATCATGGCCTGGACGCATTCCGGTTCCACCGCCCTGCGCCTCGCCCGCTCGCGGCCCAACGCGACGATCATCGCGCTGACACCGAAGCGGGAAACGGCCCGGCGGCTCGCCATGTGCTGGGGCACGCACCCGATCGTCACCAAGGACGCCAGCGACGTGGACGACATGGCGTTCCGGGCCGCGAAGTTCGCCGTGCGCGAAAACTTCGCCGAGATCGGCGGCCGCATCATCGTGGTGGCCGGCGTACCGTTCGGGACGCCCGGCGCGACCAACCTCGTGCGCATCGCCTTCGTCACCCGCGAGCACGCGGCGAAGGCCTGAACCGGCCGGGGCGCGTCCGGGCTGCGGGCCCGACGCGCCTCAGCGCACGGGCAGCGAATCGGCGAGACGCACGACCTCATCGACCACGGCCTGGGTGGCGACGGTGTGGACCATGTGGCCGATCCCGGGCAGGACCACGAGCCGGGCCCCCGGGATCAGGCGTGCCAGGGGCCTGGCGTGGCGCTCCGCCGGGACGATCCCGTCGCTGTCCCCGGTGATGATGACCGTGGGCGCGGTAATGCGGTCGTAGGCGGCGCTCTGGCGCTTCAGGGCGTCCGGCAGCGCCATCAGGTCCTGGACATTGGCGAGCATCGTCGCCGGACGCAGGACCAGGGCGGCCCGGCTCGCCTCCAGGTAGCCGGCCGGGGCCTCCTGGGGCCGGAACACCGACTGGCCCGCCGGCTTCAGGTAGTAGAGTCCCACCGGCGTCGCCACCGTCCGGCTGAGGAGCCAGGTCACCGGCGGCATCAGGGCCACCCGGTAGTACCAGGGGATCGGTCCGAGATCCGGTAGCGGCATCACCGCCGGCGCCAGCAGGACGAGGCCCGCGACCCGGTCGGGATGATTGAGGGCGAGCGCGGTCGCCAGCGCCCCGGCCCAGGAATGACCGACGATCAGGGCGGGCCCGAGCCCGAGATCCTTCAGGGCCTCGGCCACCGCCCCGGCCTGGGCCTTCGGCGTCGCCATGGCGGCGCCGGTCAGGCGGTCGCTCCAGCCAAAGCCCGGGCGGTCGAGGGCCACGACGCGGAACCCCTCGCCGGCGAGCCGGCGCCCGAGATCCGTCATCGGGTCGGCGGCATTGGCCGAAGCGCCGTGCAGCAGCACGACGGTGCCGCGCGGTGAGGGATTCGGACCGGCCTGGACCGTGGCGATGCGCCCGCCGGTCACCGACGCGAACGGCCCGGCCGGCGGATAGCGTGCCTCGATCCGCGCCGAGATCAGCAGGGTGACGCCAGCGGCGACGAGCCCGAGGACGACCCCGCCGGCCAGGAGGCCGGCGATCAGCTTGAGCAGGAGCATGATCGGCTACAGGTCGCGGCCGTCGACGTCCGGCGCCAGCCGGTCGATGGCCTGTTGCAGCCGATCCATCCGGGGATACAGCGCCGCCGCCCGGCGGAACGCCTCCAGGGCGCGACGCTTGTCGTCGAGGGTCTGGTAGATCCGTCCCAGGGCCGCCCAGGCCTCGTAGTGGCGCGGCTCGAGCACGAGGGTGCGCTGCAGGTCGGCGATGGCCGCGGAGGGGTCCGACAGCATCCAGAACACCGTCGCGCGCCGGTTCCAGCCCTCCGACCAGCCGGGCTCCAGGGTGGTGGCCCGGTCCATCAGCTCGATCGCCAGGGGGAGATCCTGCCCGGACATCGCCTGCCGGGCCCGCTCGGTGAGCAGGTCGGCCGTGGCGCTGCCGGAACGGCCGAGACGCTGCTCGATCAGCCGCGAGACGCCCTTCGCCTCGGCATCGTCGCCCGCCGCCTTCAGGCGCGCGTAGAGGTCGTCGAGCGTCAGCGGCTGCGTCTTCTTCGGCGGCTGCGCTTCCGGCGCCGGCCGAGCACCGACAGGGGGTGCGAGGAAAACGCAGAAAGCCGCGGCGAGCGCGGCTTTCAGGCAGGATCGATGCAGGCAGGATCGATGCAGGCAGGATCGATGGTGTGCGGGTCGCGACATGCCGGGAGCTTCCTCGCCCCGGATCGCGACGTCAACGTGCGCGCTTGCCGCGTCTCGCGGCAGAGCACCCCGTCGGCCTTAGCCCTGGCGGGCCTTGAAGCGCTTCTGGGTCTTGTTGATGATGTAGACGCGGCCCTTACGACGCACGATCTGGTTGTCGCGGTGACGGCCACGCAGGGACTTGAGGGAGTTGCGAATCTTCATCGGTCTCACGTCGGTCGGGAACGAGCCCGCCGCCTGTCCATAGGGTCTCGGGAACGAGGCACCTGACGGCGACCTCGGCGATGTGTCGATGCATCGCGGAAAGGCGGTTGCCTTATCAGGATTCGCGCCGGCAAGGCAAGGCGTCACGCCCCATTCCGAAGCGAAGCTTTGCCGGAATGGTCCTTCGCATCACGGAGGGGCCGAACCGGCATCGAACGTCGGGTAAGCGTCCGGGCGCCGCCGTGGCCAGCCGTGAGCGATTTTGGTGCATCTGCGGCCGGCCGAGCGCCGATTGGACGGAGACCGATATCCGTCTGTAAAGATTTGCATCGCTATGTCGTCGAGTACGCGCGTGGGGCGCGGAGATAGAACCCGTGGCGACCGGCATGGAGCAACCCGAAACACCGGCGCCGATCCAGCGTCGTGAGGAGCGCAGTCCGACCAATTGGATCGCGACCATCCGTTTCCGGGACGGTACCGAAATCCCCTGCAGCGTGAAGGATGTCTCGAAATCCGGCGCGCGCATCTGTGTCGGCGCGAACCAAGCGCTCCCACCCGTCTTCATGCTCCGAATCATCGGACGCGATTTCCTCTGCCTCGTCCGGATCGCCTGGCGACGCGGCGACTATGTCGGTGTGCGCATCGAGCGCGTCGGCAAGCTGCCGACGCCCGCTGCCGTCACGACCGCGGGCGCTCCCGCGCCGGCGCCGTCGGCGGACGTCTCGACTCCGGAGGACATCGCGGGCGGCGGGATTGGTGTCCCCTCGCGGAAGCGCGGCATCTCGGCCTTCTAAGACACCTGCCGCGGCATTTCTCCAAGCAGCCGGCAGGCAGGCGCCAACGAAAAACCCCGCCCTGCCGGAGCAGAGCGGGGTTTTCGCTGTTCGTGGGTAGCCGCGCCGGCCTGAAATCAGGCGGCGCTGCGGTTGCGGGCTTCGCGCTTGGTGTCGACGCCCGAAGCTTTGATCTCCGACAGCTTCTGCGCGACGTTGCGCGAGAACACGAACTCGGCCGGACGCTGGTTCTCCAAGCTGACCTCGGGAGCCATCTCACCCTCGGTCTTGATGCCGCGGAACGCGTGAACCAGGGGCTTCCAGGGCTTCTTCACGGAGTCGACGACCGAAGAGGCCTCATAGCCCGAGTGGACCATGCAGTCGGCGCACTTCTCGTAGTTGCCGGTGCCGTAGGAGTCCCAATCGGTCTCCTCCATCAGCTCCTTGAAGGTCGCCGCGTAGCCCTCACCCAGGAGGTAGCAGGGCTTCTGCCAGCCGAACACGGTGCGGGTCGGGTTGCCCCAGGGGGTGCAATGGTAGGTCTGGTTGCCCGCCAGGAAGTCGAGGAACAGGCCCGACTGCTGGAAGGTCCACTTCTCGCGGCCCTTCTCCTTTCCGTGCCGGAACACGCCGCGGAAGAGCTCCTTCGTCGCCTTCCGGTTCAGGAAGTGCTTCTGATCCGGCGCCCGCTCGTAGGCATAGCCGGGCGACACGGTGATGCCGTCGATACCCATCTTCGTCACGCTGTCGAAGAAGTCGGCGATCTTGTCGGCGGACGAGTTATTGAAGAAGGTGCAGTTGATGGTGACGCGGAAGCCCATCTCCTTGGCCTTCGCGATCGCCGCCACCGCCTTGTCGTAGACGCCGCGCTGACACACAGACTGGTCGTGCATCTCCTTGTCGCCATCGAGATGGATCGACCAGGTGAAGTACGGGCTCGGCTTGTACTCCTTGATCTTCTTCTCGAGCAGGAGCGCGTTCGTGCAGACGATCGCGAACTTCTTCTGCGCGATGATGCCCTCGACGATCTGGGGCAGATCCTTGTGCAGGAGCGGCTCGCCGCCGGCGATCACCACCACGGGTGCACCGCACTCGCGCACGGATTCCAGCGCATCGGCGACGGGCAGTCGCTTGTTCAGGATCTCGTCCGGGTAATCGATCTTCCCGCAACCGGCGCAGGCAAGATTGCAGCGGAACAGCGGCTCCATCATCATCACGAGCGGGTAGCGCTTGCGACCGGTGAGGTGCTGCTTCAGGATGTAGCCGCCAATCTTCGCGACGTACCGGATAGGGATGCCCAAGACGCGGCTCCTTGTTGTTGGCCCCGATGTATCGGGCTGCTTAGCGTGAAAAAAGGCCAAATTCCAGCGAGGTAGACTGGAACGAATCCGAAAGGCCCCGAATGGATGCCGTTCGTGCAAATTCTCGCGGCGCTGAAACAATCCGGCCACAGAGGGTGGCCTGGACTCTTCGGTCAGCCGGAGCGCGCCGGCGGCATATAACCCCGTCGGATGCGCTTATTCCTAGTCGTTGACTGCATGCCAGAGCCGCAGCTTAGCAGTTGGCGGTCCTTACTTGCGTTCACCAAAGCTTGGGTCGCGGAGATGTGCAGTGCGAAATCACACCCTGGCTTGAACCGATGATCGATCAATCCGTTTGCGTTGCATTACAGACATTTGGTCGCTACGTGAGCGCCTGAGTGAAGCAAATTCGTGTGAGCAATGCGATTCGTTTGATGAACCGCACTACCGTCGCTCTCCGGCCGCGCGAGACACCGTTCGTGGACCGGATTCGAATTTTGCACCAACAGGTGATAACCGGCGTCACAAGACAGATCGATTCCCGTCCCGTGGCTCCACTGGCCTCGGCGCCGAAGTTTGGCGCGGCCGGGCGGCAATCGGATCGCTCAGGCAGGTAGGATACTCGTGATCGAACGGCTCGTCGCGTTTTCCGTCCAGCGTCGCTGGTTGGTCATAGCTCTCGTCGCACTCGTCACCGTGGCCAGTGCCGGTGTGGCGGCTCACCTCTTCAAGATCAACACCGACGTCGAGCGGTTGATCGACAAGGATGTGCCCTGGCGTCAGGACGAGATCAACTACGAGAAGGCTTTCCCGCAACGCACCGGCACCCTCGTCGCCGTCATTGACGGCAAGACGCCCGAGGAAGCGGAGGAAGCGGCGGCCGAGTTCTCGGCAGCCCTCGTCAGCCACAAGGACATGATCGAGTCGGTGTACCGTCCGGACGGCGGTGCCTTCTACGAGAAGAACGGCTTCCTGCTGATGTCGCAGGAGGAGCTGACGAAGACCACCGAGCAGCTGGTGCAGCAGCAGGGCCTCCTCGGTCCGCTGGCAGCCGATCCGTCCCTGCGCGGTATCATGCGGGTCCTTGGTCTCGGCGCACGGGGCATCAAGAGCGGCGATGCCAAGCTCGAGGATCTCGAGCGGCCGATGGCGCAGATCGACACGACCGTGCGCAAGGTGCTGGCCGGAGAGCCCGCACGCATGTCCTGGCAGATGCTCCTGTCGAACGGGCAGACGCAGAGCACAGACCTGCGCAAGTTCGTGATGATCCAGCCCGTACTGGATTACAACGCCCTGCAGCCGGGCGCGAACGCCACCGAGGTGGTGCGCAAGGTCGCCTCCGATCTCAAGATCAACACCCTCGGCGGACCTGAATTCGCCGGCGCTCCGCGCATGCGGCTGACCGGACCCGTCGCCGTGGCGGACGACGAATTCGCGACCCTTTCCGAGGACGCGCTGCTCAACTACAGCGTCACGGTCGGCGCGATCGTCCTATTCCTCTGGCTCGCCCTCCGCTCCGCGCCCCTGATCGGTGCCGTGCTGATCACGACCTTTGCGGGGCTCATCGTCACCGCCGGCCTCGGCCTGTTGATGGTGGGCGAACTCAACCCGATCTCGGTGGCGTTCGCCGCACTCTTCGTCGGCCTTGGCATCGATTTCGGTATCCAGTTCGCGGTGCGCTATCGTGCCGACCGCTTCGAGCAGCCCGACCTGCTGTCGGCGATGCGAGCCGCGGCCCACGGGGTCGGCTGGTCCCTGACCCTCGCGGCGATCTCCTTGATCGCAGGCTTCTTCGCGTTCCTGCCCACCGCGTTCCGCGGCGTCTCCGAACTCGGCCTCATCGCCGGCGTCGGCATGATCGTGGCCTACCTGTTCTCCCTCACGTTGCTGCCCGCGCTCATCGCGGTGTTCAAGCCGAAAGGCGAGCGGGAGGCCGTCGAGACCACCTGGCTTGCCGGGGTCGATCCTTGGATCATCCGTAACCGCAAGCCGATCCTGATCGGCGTCGGTGTGATTACGCTGGCGGGCATCCCGCTCCTGTTCAAGCTGCCCTTCGACTCGAACCCGATGCACCTGCGCAGCCCGAAGGTGGAGTCGATCTCGACCTACCTCGATCTGATCAAGGATCCGGCGACGAGCCCGAACATCATCGACGTGATGGCGCCCTCCGTGGATGCGGTGCCGTCCCTGGCCGATAAGCTCCTGAAGCTGAAGTCGGTGGCCAAGGTGATCGACATCAACACCTTCGTGCCGCCGGATCAGGATCAGAAGCTCGCGACCATTGCCGAGACGGCACAGCTCCTCGGTCCGGTGCTGAACCCGGGCCGCAAGCCGCCGCCGCCCACGGACGCGGACAACGTCAAGGCGATCAAGGAGGCCGTCACCGCGCTGCGCGGCATCGCCTCCAGTTCCAATGCCCCCGGCGCGAAGGCGGCAGGCGATCTTGCAACCGACCTCGACAAGCTCGCTGCCGCCCCGGTCGGCCCCCGCGAAACCGCCAGCGTTGCACTCACCACCGACCTGAAGACGCTGCTGACCCGACTGTCCGGGCTTCTGAACCCCGAAAAGGTCACCCTGGACAACCTGCCGCCGAAGCTGAAGGCCGAGTGGGTGGCTGCCGATGGACGCTCTCGGATCGAGGTTCATCCGAGCGGTGACGCCAACGACAACCGTGTCCTCCGGAACTTCGCCAAGGAGGTTCAGAGCGTTGCGCCGCACGCGACGGGTGCGCCCGTCGCCACGACCTCTTCGAGCTACACCATCCTCGGCGCGTTCCTGCAGGCCGCGATCACCGCCCTGGTGCTGATCTTCATCATCCTGTCCGTGGCGCTGCGGAAGCCGTGGGACGTCGCGATGACGCTCGGCCCTCTGGTGCTGGCGACCCTGTGGACGTTGATGGCGCTGCACATCGTCGGGATGCCGCTGAACTTCGCCAACATCATCGCGATGCCGCTGATGCTCGCTGTCGGCGTGGCCTTCCACATCTACTACGTCATCGCCTGGCGAGCGGGCGTCACCGACATGCTGGCCTCCAGCCTGACCCGGGCGATCTTCTTTTCGGCCCTGACCACCGGCACCGCTTTCGGATCGCTGGTGCTCTCCAGCCATCCGGGTACAGCCAGCATGGGCAAGCTCCTCGCCCTGTCGCTGTTCTTCACCCTGGTCGCCGCGTTCTTCGTGGTTCCGGCCTTCCTCGGCCCGCCGCCCAAGCACCCGGATCCGAAGCGTCCTGAAGGTGACACGGCCGTGCCGCCGGCCGCCCGCGCTCACGCCGCGGAAGCCGTTCCCGTGAAGTAAGACGCGGTTTGCAGAGCAAGACGAAAAACGGGCGCGGACCAAATCCGCGTCCGTTTTCCGATCCAGCGGTCCGATCGGTGCAGCGTCGTCCGATCGATCAGACCAGAAAGTCCGAGAACCCGCCACGCGGGATCCCGGCGACGGCCGCCACGCTCTCCGATGCGATAAGCGCATCGCGTTCCGCCGCGTAGGCATAACCCGGAGCCTCACCCGCGAACCCGCCCCCGGTGGCCGGATGCGTATAGAGTTCGGTAAGACCGTCCGGCAGGTGCCTAAGAAGTCCCGCTACGCGGGCCGGCGTCATCGCGCCAGACCAGGCAAGGCCCAGGGTTCGATCAGGGATCAGGAGCCCGGCCTGACGTGCGCGGACTGCGAGGAGCGCTGCCCAGGGCGCCGTGTCGAGGGCCGCCTTCGCGACCGTTCCCGGCTCCGCGGCCCGCAGCACCGCGCGGGTCTCACGAGGCACGCGGATCGCCCGCATGCCGTGCCGGGCGCCGACGGCGAGGACGAGCCCCGCGATCAGCGGGTGCACGTGGAAATGCTTGTGGGCGTTGACGTGATCGAGGGGCAGACCCGTTTCTTTGTAAGCCTGAAACTGGGCTTCGATCTCGGCGGCCAGCTGACGCCGCGCGGATGCCTTCAAGGCGAGGTCGAGGCCGAGCCGACCCATGTCGCTGCGGATGAGCCCGTCCGGTCCGACAAGATCCGGCAGTTCGGCCGGCGGCAAGGTCGGCCATGCCTCCACCATCACGAGATGCAGACCGACCCTGAGGGACGGCAGGCGCTTGGCCCGTGCCACCGCGTCGGCAGCGGCCGGCGCCGAGACCATCAGGCTCGCGGCCGTCAGGATACCGTCACGGTGGGCCTGCTCCACCGCCTCGTTGACCTCGAGGCTGAGGCCGAAATCATCAGCCGTGACAACCAATCGCTTCACAGAGCGGCTCCGGTTTGCGGACGGTGTCTCCGTCCGCGGTTGAGGATCTGGACCCCGGAACGCGAAACGGCCGGGCTTTCCAGCCCGGCCGTCTCCTATCGAACCGGCGTCGCGCTCAGGCGGCAGCGCTGGTCTGACGCTCCTTGAGGAAGCGGTAGAACTCCACGCCCTCGCGCAGGCGGCGCTTCATCATGTCGGGCGACCGCACCATCTCGGAGACGATCGAAGCGATCTTCGGTGCGCGGAAGTAGAACTTTTTGTAGAACTCCTCGACGGCCGCGAAGATTTCGGTGTGCGACAGGTGCGGGTAGTGCAGCGGCGCGATCTGGACCCCGTTCTCATCCACCAGTTCGGCATTCTCGACGTCGAGCCAGCCGTTCTCGACGGCCTGCTTGTAGAGGAATGTGCCGGGATAGGGCGCAGCCAGCGAGACCTGGATCGTGTGCGGGTTGATGCGCTTGGCGAAGGCGATCGTCTCCTGAATCGTCTCCTTCGTCTCGCCGGGGAGGCCGACGATGAAGGTGCCGTGGATGGCGATACCGAGTTCGTGGCAGTCCTTCGTGAACTTCTCGGCGACCTCGACGCGCATCCCCTTCTTGATGTTGTTCAGGATCTTCTGGTTGCCGGACTCGTAGCCGACCAGCAGCAGGCGCAGGCCGTTATCCTTGAGGACCTTCAGGGTCTCGCGGGGCACGTTCGCCTTGGCGTTGCACGACCAAGTCACGCCGAGCTTACCGAGCTCGCGGGCGATCTCCTCGGCGCGAGGCAAGTTGTCGGTGAAGGTGTCGTCGTCGAAGAAGAACTCCTTCGTCTGCGGGAACTCCTTCAGGCAGTACTTGATCTCCTCGATCACGTGCGCGACCGAGCGCGTGCGGTAAGTGTGACCGCCGACCGTCTGCGGCCAGAGGCAGAAGGTGCAGCGCGATTTGCAGCCCCGGCCCGAGTAGAACGAGATGTAGGGGTGCTTCAGGTAGCCGATGAAGTACTTCTCCATCTCGAGATCGCGCTTGTAGACCGACGTCACGAACGGGAGCTGGTCCATGTCCGTCATGATCTCGCGGTCCTCGTTGTGGACCACGACGCCGTTGGCATCACGATAGGACAAGCCCTTGATCTCGGACATCGGAGTGCCGTCGGCGACTTCCTTGACGGTGAAGTCGAACTCGTTGCGGGCGCAGAAATCGATGCACGGGGCCTGCGCCATGGAGCCGGCGGCATCCACCGCCACCTTCGCGCCGATCAGGCCGGCGATGAGCTTCGGATTCGCAGCCTTCAGCGCCTCGACGGTCTTCACATCCGACTTGAACGATGGAACCGAAGTGTGAAGCACCACGAGGTCGAAGTCGTGTGCCTGGGCGACGATCTCGTCGAGCTTGATGTTGTGCGGGGGAGCATCGATCAGCTTCGAGTTCGGCACCAGGGCGGCCGGTTGTGCGAGCCAGGTCGGATACCAGAACGACTTGATCTCGCGCTTGGCCTGGTAGCGGGAGCCGGCGCCGCCGTCGAAGCCGTCGAAAGTGGGGGCCTGCAGGAAGAGGGTGCGCATGGGGTTCAAGGCCTCAGCGAGATCAAGGGAAAGATGAGACGAGGGTCGAGACGAAGGTCAGAGCGACGATGCACCAGCATCGCGGCCGAGCGTCGTCTCGGGGATCAAGGTACCGTCTGCAACCACGCGATAATCATGGCCCTTCCATGTCACCGCACCTGAGACGAAGCTCCAGGTGAAGTTCATGAAGGAGAGGATGTCACGTATCGGCAACAGCCAGTAAGGGTGCGGGGCGAGACCGAAGGCGCGTTCCAGCCGGATGCAGAGGACGATGCGACAGGCGAGCGCGAAGGCTGCGACCGCGAGCGCGGTGGTGCCCGCCCCCGGAATCAACGCGCCGATCAGGGCCAGCGGGAAGGCGTGCGTGACGAACGAGCCAGCGTAACCGGCGGGGTCGACGTTCCGGATGGTCCGGTTCCAGCGCAGCTCGTGGCTCCACAGACTCGCCAGGTCGGTGTCGACGCAGGTGTGGCCGATGGTGAAGCTTGGGATCGCCACGAGGCCGCCCTGCGCGCGCAGGGCCTCGCCGATGGCATAGTCGTCGGCGAGATCGTCCCGGAACGCCTCGAAACCGCCGATCTCGGCCAGTGCCTTCGCGCTGAAGGCGATGGTCGAGCCAAAGCACGGATTGGCGAGGCCGAGGGACGTCCCCATGACCACGTTAGGAAGGAACTGGACGTCGATCGCGAGGGCGGAGAGGTGGGCCCAGATGCCCCGATGGGCCGGCACACCGTGATAGAGGCAGGTCACGCCGTTGACGCCCGGCTGGCTCAGCGCAGCGACGATGCGAGCGAGGTAATCCGGCTTCACCACCATGTCGCTGTCAGCCAGGACGACGACGTCATGGGCGATGCGGGCCGACATGTTGATGAGGTTCGAGACCTTGCGGTTCGAACCATGCTGGCGTGCGTCGATCACGAGGTCGAGGCGCGCGGCCGGATAGGCTGCCTGGAGACGGCGGACAACCGCGATGGCAGGATCCGTCGCATTCTGGACGCCGAAGACGATCTGGACCGGTGCTGGATAAGCTTGTTGGCAGAACGTCTCGAGATTCTCGTAGAGGTTGGGCTCGATCCCACAGAGAGGCTTGAGGATGGTGACCGTCGGGACTCCGGTCCCGAGCTGCGGCTCCGGCTTCCGCGCGAACCGGCTGGCCAAGGCAGCCGCCGTCAGGCCGTAGAAGCAGCCGACCAGGGCGATCAGCGGCAGAAAGTGCGAGAGCCAGGTCAGGTCCATGAGGGGCATCGCTCGGTCACGGGTCTCGTGAGAGTGCCGCGGTAGCGAGCGGCGCGAATCGTCGAAGGCGGGGAGAGGAACAAAGTCCGGGGTGTTTCGCCCGACTCTAAGGCGCTGGTTTGACGGCGAGCATCCCCGTGGTGCGTTCGCGCATGAATGTGAGGAGGCCATCCGCACCGCCGGTCTTCAGCGGCTCGGCAAAGCTGCCGCGCAGGCTCGCCACTTCGCTGACGTTGCCGTTGAGATAGACGTCCTGCACCCGGTTACCCGGGCCGACCAGGAAGTCGACCTGGGAGGTGTCGCCGTCCTTGTTGGCGACCTCGGTCTGAACGACGCGGTTCGGGCCGCGCGCCTCACTCTGCGGCTTGACCGTGAACTTGCCGCCGACCGCCTGCGCGAGCCGGGTCGCGTAGGTTGCCGTGAAGTATCGGCCGAAGGCCTCGGTGAGGGCGTCCTGCTGCTCCGGCGCGAAGGATTTCCACTTGGGTCCTGCGGCCAGACGGATCATGGCCGGAAAATCGAAGGTCTCGCCGAGCGTGGGACCGATACTGGTCGCACGGGCGCCGACGTCCTTCGGAGCAGCCTTCAGGGCCGCCTCGAAGGTCGCGTAGACCTTGCTGACCGACTCCACCGCGGCATCGTCCGCCGCGTAGGCGCTCGGGCTCAGCTGCAGGAGGCCGAAGACGAGGCCCGCGAGAACGAGGCGATTCAGGCGCACTTCTTGAGATCTCCCAGATCGGCCTCGGCGCGGGCGCGGTTTCCAAAGTCGTTGGCGAGCACCGGGACGAGGAGGTCGTGCCGGAGGGCCGGCTCAGTCCGCACCTCGGTCGCCACAGGCTCCACGGCTTGGGTTCCCTCCAGCGCATGCCAGGCGAAGAGGCCGGGAACACCCACCAGGAGATCGGCGAGACGCTTCACCAGAGAGAGCGCCAGAGCCGCCTCGGCGGGGATGCCGAAGATGGCGCAGAGCGCGATGAGGCCGCCCTCCTGGGCACCGAGGGCACCGGGAACCGCGAAGGCCGCACCGCGAACGGCCTGGGCGAGGCTCTCGATCACCACCGCCTCGACGATGCTGATGGGATAGCCCATGAAATGCAGGGCGACGTAAACCTCGACCGTGCCGATGAACCAGCCGATCAGATGGATGCCGAGGCCCCCAGCGACGCGGCCGCGATTGCCGTAGAGACGCTTCAGGCTGTCATAGAGCACGTCGATGGCGCCGAGCGCACGCCACTCGCGCGCGCCGGCGAAGCGGCTGACCAGGGCCTGGATGACCTTGTGGCCGCTCCGCCGCTGGATCAGGTAGAAGGCACCGAGGGCGGGCGCTGCGAGGGCGAGGCCGCCCGCCACCGTCCGGACGATCGGTCCATCGCCAGCGACCCAAACCAGGAGCAGGACGCCCGCCACGGTGAACAGAAACTGCGTGACCGCCTGGGTCATCAGGTCGACGAACATGCTGGCGCCCGCGATGCCGCCGGATACGCCGCGCTTCGTCAGGAGCCGGGCCCCCACGAAGTCGCCGCCCACCTGGGCTACGGGGAGGAGCGTGTTGATGCCTTCGCGCACGAACCGCAGGGTCATGCAGTCCCACAGGGTCGGGCGCGCTGCGGTCGGAAAGATGACGAACCAACCGAGGCCGGCCCAGGCCACCGCGACAGCGCGCGCGACGACCACGACCAAGGCACCCCAACCGGCGCTGACCACAGCAGCCGCGACGTCTTCCAGTCCCGAGGACAGGAACAGGCCGACGACCGTGCAGAGTCCGGCGATCAGGGCCAATGTCGTGAGACGTTTCATGGGCCCCTTTCGGCCAGCAGCACAGCGAATCGCAGCTTAGATCCGCCGTGTTTCCGACCGGAAAAAACCGTCGGAAACAGTGAACGTCTCCGGAAGTTGCAGCTTTGGGAACCGTTGTCTATCACCCCGGAGACACAGTCAGAACCAAAGCGGCACAGGGCGGAAGGCCCGAGAATCAGCCGTCGGGGCGGACAGGGGAACGGATTTAGATGGACCGCGAATCACACATCACGGCCGGCGAGGTCGTGCACGACGACGCGCAGGTGGAGCGTTACGCCGGAAGCGCCTACGGGGCGACCCGCGAGCCCGCTCCGAGCTCCCCGGTAATGGCCTGGAACGAGTGGGACCCGCTGGAGGAGGTCATCGTCGGAAGTCTCGATGGTGCGACCATTCCAACACACCACCTGACGGTCATCTTCAACCTGCCGCGCGCCGCACAGCCGTTCTACCGCTTCGCATCCGGCTTCCGGTACCCGAAGTTCATGAAGAAGCTCGCCCAGAAGGAGCTCGACAACTTCATCTCGATCCTCGCCGGCGAGGGTGTGAAGATCCGCCGTCCCGACTCGCTCGACTTCTCCCGGAAGTACAAGGCTCCGCGCTGGTCCTCCCGCGGCTTCTGCGTCGCCTGCCCGCGCGATCCGTATCTGGTGATCGGCGACGAGATCATCGAGAGCCCGATGTGCTGGCGCTCGCGCTACTTCGAGGGCGACGCCTACCGCTCGCTGTTCAAGGAATACTTCCGCAACGGTGCGCGCTGGACGTCGGCACCGCGGCCGCAGCTCACGGACGAACTCTACAACTACGACTACCGGGTGCCGAACCTGAAAGCCGGCGAGCCGATGCAGTTCACGGTCAATGAGTTCGAGCCGGTCTTCGACGCCGCCGATTTCGTGCGCTGTGGCCGCGACATCTTCGTGACCCGCTCCAACGTCACCAACCTGATGGGCATCGAGTGGCTGCGCCGCCATCTCGGCTCGGGCTTCCGGGTCCACGAGATCGAGAGCCGCTGTCCACAGCCGATGCACATCGACTCGTCGTTCATGCCGCTGGCGCCCGGGAAGGTACTGGTGAACCCGGACTACATCGACGTCGAGAAGCTGCCTGCCGTCCTGAAGAAGTGGGACGTGCTGATTGCGCCCCGCCCCGACCCCGTCGAGGGCTTCATGAGCAAGATCTCGATGTGTTCGCCCTGGACCTCGATCAACGTGCTGGCGCTCGACGAGAAGAAGATCGTCGTCGATGCGAGCCAGCCGACCCTGATCAAGGCCCTCAAGGACTGGGGCTTCGATCCGATCCCGGCGCCGTTCCTGTCCTACGGCCCGTTCGGCGGCTCGTTCCACTGCGCCACGCTCGACGTCCGGCGTCGGGGCACCCTGAAGTCCTACTTCTAGGATCGAGCAGGTCGGCGAGCGAACCAGGGGGGCGCAGCGGGCGCCCCCTTTTTTTCGTGTCAGCGCGAGACGCCGTAGACCGACGCGGCCGCCGAGACCGGCGCGGTGACGGTCGAGAAGACGGAGAGGACCTTCTGGACCTCGGTGAAGGGGGCGTTGGAGACGTAGACGAGGTCGCGGTTGCGCATGCGGAAGGCCTGGGTCAGGAACAGGCTGTTGGGGTCGCGCATGTTGATCCGGTAGACCACCGGCACCAGGGGCGTGCCGAGCAGCGGGCTGCCCGGCTTCAGGCGCCGCACCACCGCGGCCGGCTCGAAGCGGAAGATGAAGGTGCCGGAGGGGTCGGCCTGGAAGTCGGACAGGCCACGCGCCTTGGCCAGCGCCTGGGCCAGGGTGATGCCCTCGGCCTGGAACGGGATCTCGGTGGAGTTGCCCAGCGCGCCCACCGCCAGGAAGGTCTGGGGATCGCGCACCAGGGTCAGGGTGTCGCCCGGGCGCAGGAAGATGTTCTCGGCCGGGTTCGACACCACCGTGGTCAGCGGCACCGTGGCGGTCTGCGGGCCGCGCGAGAGCCGCACGAAGGTCTCGTTGACCGGTGCGCGCACGCCCCCGGCGGTGGCGACCACGTCGAGCAGGCGGTCGCCCTTGCCCGAGAGCGGCACCCGGGCCCCGGCCACCACCTCGCCGGTGACGGTGACGGTCTGGGAAATGGCCTTGGTGACCGAGACCAGCACCTGGGGCTGGATCGCCTTGCCGGCGAGCTCGGTCTCGATGAGGGCCTGCACGTCCTGGGGCCGGCGTCCGGCCACCTGGATGCGCCCGGCATAGGGCACGCTGATCGCCCCGTCGCGGGGCACCACCTGCTCGGGGATCAGGGCGGACTTGGAGCCAGCGGAGAAGCGGTCGGCCACCAGGGGCCCGGAGAACAGCCCGCCCGAGCCGGCCTCCCAGACCGAGACGGCCACGTAGTCGCCGACCCCGATCACGGCCTCGAGGGACGGGCGCCGGTCCCCGAACGAGGCCAGCAGGCTGTCCAGCGCACGCCCGCGCAGGGCCTCGATCGTGGCCGCCGACAGGTCCACGATCTCGTAGCGGGCGAACGTCCCCTCGCTCGTCGCGATGTCGGCCCCCTCCACCACCGCACCCGTCGTCGGTCCGGCCGCAGGGAGGAGCGAGGTACAGCCCGAAACGAGGCAGGCCGTCAGGGCGGCCAAGGACGCCTTACGAAGCATTGTTACTCTCCTGACCGGACCGCGCACAGGTGCGATCCGGCGACGACGCCCGCCTCAATCACGGCGCACGGGCGACGCCATCGTGTTCGATCAACCGCGAACGGGAGGTCGCTCGCGCGGCGACCCGGATCGCGGTACAAGCCTCCGAGCGGTGGCCGCGTCGGACGATAGCGGCAAAACGCTGCGATCGAATTAACGGATCGTGCACCCGACCGGGGCTCCGACAGACCTCCGCTGGGTCCAGCCGCCTATCGATCACCAATGCGTCACGAGGGTGGCAAAGCCAAGCTCTCCGCCTCTCCGGGGAGCGCGACGATCTGCCGAAGATAGCACCCGAGTTCCGCCGCGGTGAGGTCGCGTCGGGCTCCGCCCTCGCGGGCATCCGGGCCGAACTGGAAGACGGCGTAATCCGTGGCGGTGCCGCCGAAACCGGGACGGCAATTGGGAAGCGCCGGGGCATGATCGCCGAAGACGCAGAGCGTGGCCGCCAGGCCTTCCAACCCCGCGATGAGAGCTTCGACGGCCCGGCCGGTATTGCGCACATGCGTCAGGTACTGTGCCAGCGGGTCGTCGATCCCCGGCAGGCGTCCCGGCTTCCACGGTCCGTGGTTCTCCATCGTGATGCCGTACAGGAACAGCGGCGCGGAGCGGGCCCGGATTTCCGAAAGCACGCGGTCGGCCAGCGCTGCATCGCCGATATAGGGTCCGACCCGGGACGCCCCCGGGAAGTCGTCCTCCATGATCAGGCGATCGAAGCCGAGGCGCGTCACCACGGCGGCGCGGTTGAAGAAGTCCCGGTGGAAGGGATGCACGAAGACGGTCTCGAACCCCGCATCGCGGGCGCGCCGGGGCAGGCTCGTCGGCTCGTGGCCGCCATGGGTGAGGTAGGGATCGTACACGCCGAAGCCGAGATCCTCGGAATCGGAGCCGGTCAGGACCGCGTGCTCGGTCCGCATCGTGTACGCCCCGTGGGCCGGCACCCGCAGCCGTCCATGGAGGGTCGCCCGCGCGCGAATGATCTCCATCAGCGGCAGAGGCGGTCCGCCGAGGCGCACCGGATCGAGGAAGGATTCGAGTTGCACCACCACGATCACGGGTGCGTCGCCTCGGCGGATCGGGGGCGGGAGGGCGGCTCCGCGTTCGGTCCTGCGATGCGCGCGCCAGCGCAGCGCATAGCCGAGAAGCGTGGCCGGAAGCCCGTACCGAGCGATGTCGGCATCCAGTGCCGGCGCCGGAAACAACCGCGCGAGGGTCGCGGCGGCCTTCCCCTCCCCCGAGAGGATCACGCTGCTGAACAGCACCAGCGGAAGGGCCAGGATCGCCAGGAGCGCGACACTCGGCTCGCTAGGCAGGAGGGTCGGCTCGACCGCGTACCAGGCGGCGACCAGCGCCAAGCCGACCAGGATCGGCCCGGCCATGCGGGGGTCGCTGAGCGGGCGGGTGTAGTAGAGTTCGGGGTGGCGCGGCACCTGCCGCAGTAGGGCGAAGTCGCTGAACACCAAGGGTTCGCCGATGATGCTGCGTTTGAGCCGGCTGATGACGCTGAGGATCAGGATCGTGAGGACGCAGGAGAAGGCTGCGAGCCAGGGCCGCCACGAGAACTGAAACCAGAACGCCGTGACCCATCCGTAGCCCGCGAAGCGGATCGCGAGGTCGCGGGGGCGCAGGCTCACGGGCCGCGCTTGCCCACCGGCGCCGGCCTCGATGGCGAGACCGAGCGACAGGGCGAGAATCAGGCTCAGAAGCAAGGTCATCGCGGCGGTCACGGCTTCCGGTCCGGAAATCGCTCGACGCCGCGCTTGGCGCGCAGCCGTCGGATGAGAGGGTTGAGCAAGGCGTAGCGGGCCCGCATGGTGAGGATCGCCGCCGGGCTCATGGCCAGACGCGACGGGCCGGCCGCATCGCGAGCCGCCGCGAGGCGATCGAGGAGTTGCTCGGCCGAGCACGGCTTGAGGGTGACCGGATCCAGGTAGAGCGGGTAGAGCAGGAGGGCGCCCGCCACGAGTTCGTCGAGCGCGAGGCGGCGCCCCCGGTCCGCGCCCGGGGCCAGATCCTCGGTCAGCCCCCACCCCGCATAGAAGGGACGCCCGTGGACCGCGACGGAGCGGCCGCGGATCAAGGCTTCGAAGCCGGCCAGGGAGGTCATCGTCTCCACGTGATCGGCCCGGTCCAGCAGATCGACGATGGAGAGCCCACCGACGATCCGGTCGGCGAGCGTGAGCGCCTCGGCCTCCGGAATTGCACCGGTCCGGAACCCGGCCTCCACGTCGGGATGCGGCTTATAGAGCAGGAACGCATCCGGATTCCTGGCTCGCGCCGCCCGCAGCAGATCACGGTTCGAACGCACCACCGGCGAACCGTGCATCACCGAGGCATCGTCCTCGACCTGGCCGGGGACGAGGACGATCCTGCGATCCCGGGGCCAATCGCCCGGTTCGTCGGTGAGACCGACATTGTACTTGGTCAGGCGGCGGGCGATCACGAGTTCGCGTAGGGCCGTCGCGCGCGCGACCAGGTCCGGCGGAAAAGTCGACGTCCGCAGGAGAAATGCGAGCCGGCTCTCGGTCCGCGGATCGTAGTAGATCCCGCGATCGTCGACGACGATCGACGCCCCGGGGGCGAGGCCGGCCCCGAGGCCCACGGAACGCAGGAAGCCGTCCTCGATCCGCGCGAGGGGCACGCCCGCTTCGGCGCAAAGCGGGCCCAGCCGTTCCGGCATACGGGTGGCCCAGACGCGAACCTGGGCCTGATGAGCCCGTGCGGCCGCTACGGCATCCTCCGCCGTCATCGCGTGGATCGGTGGTCCCTGCGGACCGACCATGAAGGCGTCGAGGACGGGACGCTTCCAGCCCGAGATGCCGACCAGCACCGTTCGTGTCTCGTTGTCGGCGAAGCGGTCGCGCAGCCACGCGACGCGCTCGAGGCAATCCTCGAATCCGATCGAGGCCCGGGTCCAGGGATCGAAGTAGTGGATCCCCGTCCCGTAGCGGAGGGCCACGAGATCGTGCGTCGTCGGAGGGGTGGAGGGGTCACCCGGGCGGGCGACCTCGCACCCGGCCAGGCGCGCCTCGCAAGCGGCCGCCCAGTCGTCGACGAAGACCCGGCGAACCAGCTCGAACAGCGCCCAGGGATCGACCGGGGACGACAGGATCCGCAAGCGCGGAGACAGGATCGGCGACAGGCCCGTGCAGCCGCCCGAGCCGGCGACGAGGAACGTCCCGTCCGGGCGCGCCGCGAGCACGCGCATCACGAAGGCCCGGAGGCGCGCGCCGGACTCGGCCACCGCGCCCTCGACGAGGATGAGGGACGGATCGGCGAGGCCGGACAAGGCGTCCGTGATCGCCCCGCCGCTTCGCGGCGAGAACCGATTCCGGCCGAAGGTTCGGGCGCGCAGCAGCGCCTCGGTATCGATTTTGTCCAAGCCCGCTGCTCGGCCTGCGTGATCGACGCGCAGACTAGACATCCCGGTGCCGGGCGTATCGTAGGGCGACAGGAGGGGACCGAGACCCACGATCACGGGCGCTGTGAGACGCTGCACGATCCTGCGGACGGCGCCGGATTCCCATACCACGGGTGCTGCCCCCGGACGCCAGCGCCCGGCGAAGGGGACGCCCAGGGCAGCCGAGATCTCAAATCGCAGCGCGTGAACGCGTCCGCCTGTGGATAAGAGCGATGACGGCAGGGTCGAGGGCATGCTCACTTTCGGATCGGCGTAACCGGCCGCTGCCATAGCACCTTCGGGCCCCCAAGGGGCATGGGTTCGGGGAGATCGCCCTTCCTGAGCGGGAATAACCGATGCGGGCGGCGTTGTCCCGAAGTCACAGGCGGCCGGAATTCCGTTCCCGCCCTACGAGCGCCCAATTGCTGGGATGGGAGTCCCGTGCGACGGATCTGAACCGTCCAGGGTGGCCCGCCATTGAACGGGCGCAGGAGCAGGCGTCGGAGAGAATGCTTCAGCCTCGCGCAGACATGCATCGCGACGGACAGGCGACGTTCCTCTTCCTCCAGGGACTCGCATCCCCCTTCTTCGCCGACCTGGGGCGCGCCCTCGAGGCGCGCGGCCATCGGGTGCGGCGCATCAATTTCTCGTCCGGGGACTGGCTGTTCTGGCGCCTCCCCTCCGACAATTACCGGGGACGTTTCGACAAGTGGGGCGCCTACGTCGCGGACTATGTCCGCACGCATGGCGTGACCGATATCGTGCTCTTCGGCGATTGCCGCCCCTACCATGTCGCTGCCACGTCCGCCGCCCAGCCCTTCGGCGTCCGAATTCACGTCTTCGAGGAGGGCTATCTCCGGCCGAACTGGATCACCTGCGAGCTTGGCGGCGTGAACGGCAACTCGGCGCTGCCGAAGACCGCGGACGAGATCCGATCCGTGGCCCGGCGCCTGCCGCAGCCCGGACGCGCGATGCCGTCGAGCGGTGACATGGCCCGGCGCAGCCTCTGGGATGTGGCCTACAACATCGCGAATTTCGGCTTCCCGTACTTCTTCCCGCATTTCCGCAGCCACCGGCCGCATCACATCGCGGTGGAATATGCCGGCTGGATCAAGAAGTTCGCCCGCCGCGCCCATACGCGGCGCGAGGCAGGGCGGCTGAACGAGGCCTACACGGCGATCGGCGTCGATTACTTCCTGCTGCCGCTTCAGCTCGACAGCGATTATCAGATCCGCGTCCATTCCCCTTTCCTGGGGGTCGAAGGCTTCATGGATCGGACGATCGCGTCGTTCGCGGCCCACGCGCCTGCGCCGACCCGCCTGCTGATCAAACTGCATCCCCTGGACAGCGGCCTGATCAACTGGCGCAAGTACGCTCGCCACTCGGCGCGCCGGCACGGGGTTAACGACCGCCTGGACATCATCGACGGCGGCGACCTGCCCAGCCTGATCGCCGGCAGTCGCGGCGTCGTTCTGATCAACAGCACCGTCGGAATGCTGTCTCTCGAACTCGGGCGTCCGACCTGCGCAGCCGGCAATGCGATCTACAACTTCCCCGGCCTCACGCACCAGGGCGGGTTGGCCTCGTTCTGGACGGCTCCGACGCCGCCCGACGGCGCGTTGATGGCGGATTTCCGCCGCGTCGTGCTGCACCGCTCGCAGATCAACGGCGGTTTCTTTTCCCGTCCGGCCATCGAGCGGGCGATCGCCGGGACCATCCCGCGGCTCGAGGCGACGCTGCCGGCCTCGGCCCTGGCCGCCGCCGGCGCGATCCGGGCGGAGGACGGCGAGCCCCAGGAACTCGCAGCGGTCTATTGATCCGGTCCGGCTGGCCGCGCTAGCAGTCCCGATGCCTGTCATCCTGATTACCGGTGCGTCGAGCGGCATCGGCGCCGCCCTCGCCCGCCACTACGCCGAGCCCGGCACGACGCTCATCCTTCAAGGCCGGGACCGGACACGCCTCGATGCGATCGCCGACGCGTGCCGCGCCAAGGGTGCCGCGATCGAGACGAAGCGCCTCGACATCCGCGAGCGGGCGGCCGTCGCAGACTGGCTCCAGGGCGCCGATCATGCCCATCCCCTCGATCTCGTGATCGTCAATGCGGCGATCAACGGCGGCGATCCCGGCGGGGACGTGGAGACCGGGGCCATGGCGTTCGAAACCGTGGAGGTGAACCTTCTCGGCGCCCTCAACGTCGCCCTCCCCTGCGTGACCCTGATGCGGGCCCGCGGCCACGGGCAGATCGCGCTGATCTCGTCCCTGGCGGCCTTCGCACCGCTTCCCGACGCGCCCTCCTACAGCGGCACCAAGGCGGCGCTGCTCGCGCATGGCTTGGCGCTCCGAGAGAAGCTGAAGCCTCACGGCGTACGCATCAACGTCGTCACCCCCGGCTACGTGAAGACCGCCATGGGCGGCGAGTACCAGGGCTGGCGTCCCCTGGAGATCAGTGCCGAGGATGCGGCGCGCCGGATCGCGCGCGGCTTGGCCAAGGATCGGGACATCGTCGCCTTTCCGTGGATCCTCGCGGCCGGCGCTCGCGGTGCAGCCCTGCTGCCGGAATTCCTGCGGCGCCTCGGCATGAGCGGCTTCAAGTTCAAGATCCGGATCGGCCGGTGAGCCGCCCCCGGATCGCCCTGTTCGTGCTGGAGGCCCTGCCGAACGCCCGTGCCGTGAGACGCTTCGTCGGGGACCATGCTGCGGATCTCGCGTTCGTCGGCCTGTCGAACGCCGAACGGCCGAGTTCCGGCGGCCTTGTCGGCCAGGTCCGGCGCCATCTGGCGCGCTCCGGTCCGGCAATCCTGCCCTATCTCGGCGTCAATTTCGGGCTGCCGGATCTCCTCGCGCCGCTCTCGCCGCTGGCACGCCGCCTGACCGGAGCCGGTACCGCGGTTGGTGCCACGCCCCTGAAGGCGCTCTGTCGCGACCTCGGCATTCCAGCGCTGAAGGTCGACGACGTCAACGGATCCGAGGTCGCCCAAGCCTTCGAGCGGCACGCTCCCGATCTCATCGTCACCTTCCATTTCGACCAGATTCTCTCTGGTCCGACGCTGGAGCGGACGCCGCTTGGGGGCCTGAACGTTCATCCCGGCCTGCTGCCGCGCCATCGTGGGCCGGTTCCCACCATCCACGCGCTGGCGGAGGCCGAGCCGGCCTTCGGGGTGACGCTCCATCGCCTCGCCGTGACGATCGATGCCGGCGCGATCCTCGCCCAGGAAGCGGTCCGCCTGCCGCAGGATACGACGGCGACCCGCGCCTCGGTGATCCTGCACGAGCACGGACGGGTGCTGCTCGACCGAGCGCTCGCGGAGCTTGCGGACGGACGTCGTCCCGCCGGGACGGTCGCGCCGGTCCTGCCCTATTGCCCGTTCCCGGACCGCGATCTCCTCAAGAGCCTGCGTCGCCAGGGGCGCAAGCTCACGGACGGTCGGGACCTCAGGGACGCCCTGGCGCTGAGCGCCCGGGCCTGAAGCGGCGCCCGCCTCCTGCGAAGCGGGCGCCGGACCGTCGTCTCAGCGGGAGAACTTCTTGTACTTGATCTTCTTCGGCATCAGCGAGTCGGCGCCGAGGCGACGCTTCTTGTCCTCCTCGTAATCCGAGAAGTTGCCCTCGAACCACTCCACGTGGCTCTCACCCTCGAAGGCGAGGATGTGCGTGGCGATGCGGTTCAGGAACCAGCGATCGTGGCTGATGATGACGGCGCAGCCCGCGTAATCCTCCAACGCCTCTTCGAGAGCCCGCAGGGTCTCCATGTCGAGGTCGTTCGTCGGCTCATCGAGGAGCAGCACGTTGGCGCCACCCTTCAGGGTCCGAGCCAGGTGGACGCGGTTGCGCTCACCGCCCGAGAGGGTGCCGACCTTCTTCTGCTGGTCGGAGCCCTTGAAGGCGAAGGCGGCGCAGTAGGCACGAGAATTGATCTCGCGCTTGTTGAAATAGATGATGTCGTTGCCGCCCGAGACCTCCTGCCAGACCGTGGCGTTCGGATCGAGGGCGTCGCGCGACTGGTCGACGTAGCCGAGATGCACGGTCTCGCCGACCGCGATGGTGCCGCCGTCCGGCTTCTCGGCCCCGGTGATCATCTTGAACAGGGTCGTCTTGCCGGCGCCGTTCGGGCCGATCACGCCGACGATGCCGCCGGGCGGCAGCTTGAACGACAGGTCCTCGATCAGGAGACGGTCACCGAACGCCTTGTTGAGGTGCTCGAACTCGATGACGTTGTTGCCGAGGCGCTCGTCGATCGGGATGACGATCTGCGCGGAGGCGTCGATCTTGTCCTGCGACTTGGCCACCAGCTCCTCGTAGCGGGTGATACGGGCCTTGGACTTCGACTGACGGGCCTTCGGCGAGGCTGCGATCCATTCCTGCTCGCGGTTGATCGCGCGCTGGCGGGCCATGTCCTCGCGGCCCTCCTGCTGGAGGCGCTTCTGCTTCTGCACCAGCCAGGCCGAGTAGTTGCCCTCGTAGGGGTAGCCGCGGGTGCGGTCGAGCTCGAGGATCCAGCCGGTGACGTTGTCCAGGAAGTAGCGATCGTGGGTCACGATCAGGATCGCGCCCGGGTACTGGCGCAGGTGGCCTTCGAGCCAGTTCACCGTCTCGGCGTCGAGGTGGTTGGTCGGCTCGTCGAGGAGCAGGAGTTCCGGCTCCCAGAGCAGCAGCTTGCAGAGGGCGACGCGACGGCGCTCGCCGCCCGACAGCGTCGCGACCGGCTGCTCGTCGCTCGGGCAGCCCAGCGCCTCCATGGCCTGGTCGACCTTGGAATCCAGCTCCCACAGGTTCGCCGCCTCGATCTTGTCCTGGAGAGCGGTCATCTCGTCCGCCGTCTCCTCGGAATAATTCATGGCGAGTTCGTTGTAGCGGTCGAGCAGCGCCTGCTTCTCGGCGACACCCTCCATGACGTTCTCGCGCACGGACTTGTTCGGATCGAGCTGGGGCTCCTGCGGCAGGTAGCCGACCCGGGCGCCCTGGGCGACGAAGCCTTCGCCGGTCCAGTCCTTGTCGATGCCCGCCATGATCTTGAGCAGGGTCGACTTGCCCGAGCCGTTGATGCCGAGCACGCCGATCTTGGCGTCCGGGTAGAAGGACAGGTTGATATTATCGAGGACTTTCTTGCCACCCGAATAGGTCTTGGTCAGACCCTTCATGTGGTAGATGAATTCGCGCGCCATGGTGGTATCCCTGTCGTGTCGGCGGTCCGGCGCGCCCTGCGCCCCGACCGTCGGAATCAGCGTGTGCGTGTTGCGCGGCTGCGTCCGGTCGAACCGGCCGGCAGACCGCGCGGAGAGCGCCGATGCGGTCGGACCTCGGGCGCTCGCCGTCGTCGAACCGCTTCGCGTGAGAGTGTTGCGCCGGAGTATCAGGGCGGCGACCGACCGGCAAGAACGTGGGCCAAGAACGAGAATGCGGGCCGGGAACGCGAAGGGAGGTCCCGGGCTCAGGCGAAGGGGTTCTTCACCGTATCGGCCGGGTGCGATACGTCCGCGAGCTGTTCGGGCAGAGGCTCGGCCTCGAGGGCGGCTACGATGGCGGCGAGAGCGGCCGCGGCTGCCCGGGCCCTCTCGAGCCCCGGCGCGTCCCGCCCGAGGTCGAGGCTGCCATGGATGGCGATCCGGTCGCGGCCATTCTCGATCGAGAGACCGCCGATCGTCTGGACTGCCGCGTCGTCCGCGAACGGCGTGAATCGACCTGGGTTCTTCTCCGACCACGCTTCCGTCTTCGGCATCGGACCCTCCCCTCAGAAGATGGCGCGCATCAGATCGCGCCAGAGACGCCGCAAGGCGCGATGCACTTGGTCCCTCGCCCAGGATTCGAGCGAGTCCGACTCGGGCGCCCGGCGGCGCGGACGCTCGCCACCCTCGGACTCCCCCCGGGAATAGGCCCGCGGTTCCGGCAGATCCATCGCCCGCGCCTTGGCGGCCGAAGGGAGCATCGGAAAAACGTCCAGCCCGGACAGTGTGCGCAGGCTGTCCAGGGAAACGGTCTGCGACGGGAGATTGTCCTGATTCGGAACCAGGTAGGCGCCGGCCTCCCCCGTCACCGGGTCGTAGAGGGCCTTGAAGAGCTGCGTCGGCACCAGGACCCGTCCGTTGATCGCCTGGACGGCATCGCCGGAATAGATCGGCCCGGTGACCACGTAGAGCGTGCCGCGGCGTGTGGCGAGACGCCGGACGCTCTCCTCGATCGCCGACCAGAGCCCGCGATTGAGGGCGCGGTCCTGCGGCACGATGTTTGCGAGGCTGAAGGACTGCGCCTGGGCCGCATGGGTCGGCATGTCGCCGGCCGGGGCCATGTGGCCGCGGTCGTAGCCGCTACGGACGTAATCCTCGATACGCGCCCGGTCGGCGGCCGGCAGCGCATCCTCATCGTGGAAGGCATCGATGCGGTCGACCCGGCGCGCCGCCGAGACGCTGTCCCGCGTCAGGCGCTCGGCCGCGTAGAGCGGCGTCCGCGAGACACCGGAATGGAGCACCGCGAAGGCATCGAAGCACAGCGGCACGGTGCGCGCCGCGAGCTTCGGGTTCGTGATCTCCGGCCGCTGCCCGTCCGCAAACGCGTCGGTGCAGGTCTTGGCCAAGCCGTCGGCCAATTCCTTGGCCAAGCCCTCGGTTAAGCCTTCGGCCAGGGCAGCGGCCGGCGCGACGCAGAGCCAGGCGAACAGCAACAGTCGCAACGGGTCGGCCATGGATCGGGCGCGCTCAGAAGCAGACGCGGACCTTGCGCGTCCCCTGCGGGGTCGCCCGCGTGCGATAGTCGCAGGGCCGGCCGAGGGTCCCCTCGAAGGGACGCACGTCGCGGTCGGCCGGACCGGGACCCGCCTGGACGCCGCAGCCGCCGGGTGTCTCGCACGGGAACGTGAAGGGCTCGACGGGCGCATGGCGGCGGACGAGCGACGGGTCGGCTGCGCGACCCGTCGCCCAGGCGGACCCGCTCGACAGGATGCCGATCAGCGCAAGGCCGGCGGGGGAGCGGATGAGCGACATGGCCTGCCTCGATGCGGGATCGGCGGACGGGAAAACACGGCCGCACCGTTGATCGGCACGCGCGGTGGGATTAACTGCCGGAGTTCAGGCACCGGCGCCAGCATCTCCACAGTCACGGCTCGGCGACGCCCTGTCTCCCCCGCTCCGGATTTTGGAACGGTATTGCAGACCGGGCGCGGTCTGCGGGACAGTGCGGTCGCCCCCTGGCGTGGCAAAGCTGCGTAATGACGTTATAAGTGCGATCGAAGGGCCCCGGTTTCGTCTTGGGGCATGCCTCGTTCGAGGGGCGGCCCGCGCAGAGCGCTGTCAGCGGGCCGGATCGAGCGGGTGCCAGCAAACGAACGGGTGTGAATTCAGTGTCACGGCAAGAAACCTCGCAAGGCAAGACCTCGCACGACGAGCGCGCGCAAGCGGCATCGGAGACCTTCTCGGAGGCGACGGCGATCCTGGACGGTCTGGCGGAGCCTTCGGCGCTGCGTCTGTTGCCGGAGAGCGCGCTGCAGGCGGTGGCGGATGCGGTGCGCACCGAGAT
>NZ_CEEDOX010000012.1:0-198051 GCF_979256535.1 Methylobacterium sp. AC690
CGCTCCATCCCTCGTGTGAGCCACACTGCAAACCTAGCAGTGAAGCCCAGTGAGGGGCGGGCCATCCATAAAGGGGGCCTGCCACCGGCCCGAACCCGACGGACCGGGGCAAGCCGGGCACGAAGCGCCACCTCGTCACCGATGCGCGAGGCACGCCACTCGGCTTCTGCCTGAGCGGGGCCAACCGGCACGACAGTGTCATGATGGCGGAGGCGCTCGATGCCATCCCGCCCCTGCGCAACGGTCGGCGCGGGCGACCGCGACGCCGTCCAGACAAGCTGCACGCCGACAAGGCCTACGATGCCAGACCCCGCCGTCAGGAGTGCCGGGCACGGGGGATCGTCCCGCGCATCGCGCGTCGGGGCATCGAGAACAGCGAGACACTCGGTCGTCACCGTTGGGTCGTGGAGCGCACCCACGCCTGGTTCAACCAAGTCCGGCGATTGCCCATCCGCTACGAGCGACGCGCAGACTGTCAAACAGCGTTGAACATTGACCCTGGATCGGCGTCGAACTTTGACCCCCTGGATAGGTATGGCGGGACGCCCCTGATCAGCCCGGCGAAGCGGGTCGGGGTGGCGTAGCCGGGCTGATCAGGGGTCCAGCAGGCGAGACGTGTGCGCCGACCTCAGGCGCGGTTCTTGAAGCGCCAGCTCTCGTTGCCGGTCTCGACGATCTCGCAATGGTGGGTGAGCCGGTCGAGCAGCGCCGTGGTCATCTTGGCGTCGCCGGCGAATACGCTCGGCCATTCCCCGAAGGCGAGGTTGGTGGTGACCACGATGGAGGTGGTCTCGTAGAGCTTGCTGATGAGGTGGAACAGGAGCTGGCCGCCCGACTGCGCGAACGGCAGGTAGCCGAGTTCGTCGAGCACCACGAGGTCGAGCCGGGCGAGATGGTCGGCGATGCGGCCCTGCCGGCCGGCGCGCGCCTCGGCTTCGAGCCGATTGACGAGGTCGACGACGTTGTAGAACCGGCCCCGCGCGCCATCCCGGATGCAGGCCCGTGCGATGGCGATGGCGAGGTGGGTCTTGCCGGTCCCGGTACCGCCGACGAGCACGACGTTGCGCTGGTGAGCCAGGAACTCACCGCCGGCGAGGTCGCGCACCAGACCCTCGTTGATCGGGGTGCCGTCGAAGGCGAACTCGGCGATGTCCTTGGCCAGAGGGAGCTTGGCAATCGTCAGCTGGTAGCGGATCGAACGCGCCTGCTTCTCGGAGATCTCGGCCTGGAGCAGGTCGCCGACGATCTGCTGCGGCTCGTGGGTGCGCTTCACCGCGACCTTGATGATCTCGTCGTAGGCGGCCTTCATGCCGAAGAGCTTCAGCTCGCTCATGGTGGCGAGGATGTTCTGGCGTTCCATCATGGGGGGCTCCTCAGGCTGTCGTAGCGGGCACAATCCGCGACCGGCTCGTGGCGCAGCCGCAGGCTCTCGGGGGTCAGGATGGTGACGGGCGGGGTCGGCTCGCGCTGCCGGGCGAGGATATTGAGGACGACGTCGGCCGAGTGGACGCCCTCGCGCAGCGCCTCGGCACAGGCCGCCTCGACGGCCGGCAACCCGTCGCCGAGCACAGCGGTGAGGATCTCCACCATCTGCCGGTCACCTCCGGCACTGCCGGCGAGCTTGCGTCGGACCCGGTCGAGGGTGGGAGGCAGCACCCAGTC
Organism: Methylobacterium sp. AC690; assembly: GCF_979256535.1. Classification (NCBI taxonomy): domain Bacteria; kingdom Pseudomonadati; phylum Pseudomonadota; class Alphaproteobacteria; order Hyphomicrobiales; family Methylobacteriaceae; genus Methylobacterium; species Methylobacterium sp. AC690. The sequence continues at coordinate 1,663 of NZ_CEEDOX010000012.1, forward strand.
CTTGAACGGTGCGCCGTTCCGGAGCGCGCCGGGCTTGCGGGCGAGCACGGGGACGTAGTGCCAGGGATCGAACACGGTCTGATCCCGGCCGAAGGCGCGCTCGTGCTCGGCGACGACGCGACCGTCCTGCCGGATCTCGACGCGCTCGGCGTAGGCACGGACCTCGACCGGGCGGCCGATGGCAGAGGCCATGACCGAGTATCGGTTGTTGTCGAAGCGCACGAGGCAGGTCGTGGACACCGAAGCGCTGATGGCGTGGAAGCCGTCGAAGCGGCCGGCATAGGGAACGAGGGCTGCCCGCTCGGCCTCGAACCGCTCCCAGACGGTGTGTTCGCGCTCCTCGGGATGAGGATGCGCCTTGGCGTAGGCGATCACTCCATCGAGCAGGAGCGCGTTCAGTTCCTCGTAGCTCTTCACGCGGACGCGCGGGGTGAAGAAGCGCTCGCGCACCAGTCCGACCTGGTTCTCGACCTGCCCCTTCTCCCAGCCCGAGGCCGGCGTGCAGGCGACCGGATCGACGAGGTAGTGCGAGCACATCTGCAGGAAGCGGCGGTTGTAGGCGCGCTCGCGCCCGACGAAGATCGTCTCTACCGCGGTCTTCATGTTGTCGTAGATGCCGCGCTGGCAGGTGCCGCGGAAGAACGCGAACGCCCGGTCGTGGGCGTCGAACACCATCTCCTGGCTCTCGCGCGGATAGGCCCGCACGAACAGCATGCGCGAGTGGCAGAGCCGGACGTGGGCGACCTTGACCGTGACGGTCGTGCCGCCGATCAGCACGATCTCGTGGCTCCAGTCGAACTGGTAGGCCTCGCCCGGGGCGAACGACAACGGCACGAAGGCTTGGGCCGTGACCGAGGCGCGCTCGCGCTTCCAGGTCTTGGCATAGCGCCGAACGGCATCGTAGCCGCCCTCGTAGCCAAGCCCGCGGAGCGCCTCGTAGATCCGGATCAGCGTCAGCCGCTCGCGGGCAGACCTGCCGGCGTTGGTGGTCAGCATCCGATCGAGATCGTCGCGCCACGGCCCGAGCTTGGGCAGCGGCTGCACCTCACGCTCGTAGGCGAAGCCGGTGGCCCCCGACCGGATGACCTTCCGGACCGTGTTGCGGGAGACGTGCAGGTCGCGGACGATGTCCTTGATCGCGCGACCGCGGGTGAAGAACTCGCGCCGGATGCGCGCAATCGTGTCCACGCCCTTCATCCCCCTACACCACCCTTCCGGCCGTACCGGAGAGCAGTCTGCGAAAACGAGGTTAGGGGGTCAGAATTGGACGCCGATCCCCCGCCTCACGGGGTCAAAGTTGCACGCCGAAACACATCCTGGTGCAATATACTGGATCTGCGGGCCGGTTTTGGCGACCCACTTCCGCAAAGCCTTCGCGATCATCTCCGGGCCGTTGTCGCAGCGGATGTTCTCCGGGATGCCATGCAGGCACATCGCATCGGCCAGCGTCTCGATCACACCCAGACTGTTGATGCGCCTCGCGACCTTTAGCGCCAGGCAGGCGCGACTGTGGGGGAGCCTGCCAGCGGGAGCTTCGGCAACCTCACTCCCGCTGACGTCGACTTCGGACTCGGCGAAGGGATCTTGGCTGATCCGGGGCAAGACGAGATCCTGATCGCGTTTGAACGGCTGCTACGACAAGCGGTTGCCGAGATCATCCGTGACTTGAAAGCACGGCCTGGCATCGTCAGCGTCGAGGATGTGCAGGACCAACTCTGAACCCACCTCCATGCACGGTTTGAGGCGGGACTAAAGTTTGGCAGCACCGACGAGCCACGTGCAGAAGGCGCGTATGGATGCATCATCAGCGCGTGGCTCCGGAACGTAGGTGTAGTAGCTCCGCGCCGGCAGCGCCGGACCTGCGAAAGGTCGTGTCAGCCGACTGATCGGATCGCTGGGGGCATGCGCGGATGCGGTATCGCGCCGGCCATCTTCTATGCGGATTGTCGGCGATATGCGAGCGGACTTGTCCCGGTCGCCCGACGGAAGGCCCGCGAAAAGTTGGACTGGGACGAAAAGCAACAAGCAAGGGTAATTTCTGCGACGCCAAGATGCCCAAGTGCCAGGAGTGACTTCGCCCGTTCAAGCCTCATGCCGGCAAGGTACCTATGCGGCGGCGTTCCCATACGTCGTGCGAACATGCGGAGGAAGTGGAACGGGCTCAAGCAGGCCACTGCGGCCAGGTCATCCAGGCTGATATCGTCCTCGACATGCTGGGCCATGTATTCCAGCACGCGCCGCAACCGCCGTTCGTCGAGTTGGTGCTGCCGCTCCTGGCCTGAAGTGCTGCATCCCGCGGCATAGCGCTCGGCGATCCGGGCCGTCATGCGAAGAGCCAGGCTCTGGACCAGAACCTGTGCAGTCGAGGTCGGCTCCCGCATCTCTGCCAGAAGCGACCAGCCGACCTGCCGGATTTGATCGTCTCGGAGACCAGCGAGATAGCGTACGGAGCCCTGTGCGACCACCGGTCCGCCATTCTCGTTGCTATGGCGCGCGAAGCAGTCCGCGGGCAGATAGAGGTGGAGAATATCGTGCCACTGCGAGATCCGGATATCTTCCTCCTGCACCCCGCTTGGGCAGAGCCAGGCGATCCCGGGCTCGACCCGGGTGCGCTGCCAGACGCCCTGGCCGCGCCGTGTCACGACACAGTCGTCGTGGCACGCCACGGCGATGCAGATCTCAAGGGCTTTGGGTTCGAAGGGCGGCAGCTCAGCCGCCTCGTGTCGGCGCAGGTCCGCCACTAGCCCAGTCCAGGCCCGTCGCCGGGACGTGGCGATGACGTTCAGCCCACCGTATTTGCGGGGACCGTCAGCTTCCAGATCCATGAGGCGGCCTCCCGGGGGCAAGGCGCATGGCGACCTAGGGGGTATCGGATAGCATCTCCGCGAAAACAGCAATCCGGGAACGGACGGCCAGCGGCTCGCGTGGGATCCTCGCTTCGTCTTCACTTCCGGCGAGGAGCCAGCAATGCCCGCACCCCAGGGGTGGATGGCCGTGGCTATCCTGACGAGCATACAGGTCGCCGGCACTCTCCTAGGAGGATCAGCCATGGCCGAGACGGACGGACCGGATCTTCCGGCGCAACTGGTCCGGGACTTCCACGGTGCGTTCGGAGATCACCACGCCCGTGCTGTCCACGCCAAAGGCGTCATCCTCGAAGGCCGGTTCGAGCCCAGCCACGAGGCCCAGGCTGTATCGAAGGCTGAGGTGTTCACCGGCAACCGGCAAGTCACTGTCCGTTTCTCCGATTTCACCGGACTTCCCGATATCCCGGACACGAGCGGCGATGCCAATCCGCGCGGTCTGGCCATCAAGTTCGACCTGCCCAGTGGGGCGACCTACGATATCGTTGCGCACAGCTTCAACGGCTTCCCAGTGGCCACGGCCGCCGAGTTCAGCACGCTCTTGAAGGCTCTTCCGCTGAGTGGCCCCGATGCCGCCAAGCCGACAGCGCTCGATCGGTTCTTCGCCGACCATCCGCGGGCGCAGGCCTTCTTCGCCACGCAGAAGCCGCCGCCAGAAAGCTTCGCCACCACGGCCTATTTCGGGGTGAATGCCTTTACCTTCACGGACGCGGCCGGGCGGACCCAGACCGTCCGCTACCGCTTCGTGCCGGCCTCCGGAGAGCACTACCTCGATCCGGATGCGCTCAAGACCCGCTCGGCCAGCTACCTAGGGGACGAGATCGGCCCGCGGGTGGCGGCGCATACCGCCGCCTTCACGTGGCAAGCGCAGATCGCGGAGCCTGCAGACAGGCCGGACGATCCCTCGACGGCGTGGCCGGAGACCCGGCGGCTCATCACGCTGGGCGTTATCACCATAGACAAGGCGATCGAGAACACGCCCGAGCGCGACCGCGCACTTCTCTTCATGCCGGGCAATGTGCCGCCCGGGATCAGCATTGCCGACCCGATGCTCGCGGTCCGCAACGCCGCCTACCCGGTGTCTTTCAGTGAACGGCAATAGGCGGGCGGTCCTGGCCGCAGCGATCGTTGCGGCCGGGATCGCGGCACGGGGCGTGTTCGCGTCGCCCGCACCCGCCGAAACTCTGCGGCCCCTGGTTCAAGAGGCGCTCCCAGACGTTCCAGGCTACCGTTTGACGGCGGTTGAGGTCAGCTTCCCACCCGGCGCGAAGGCAGTTCCGCACCGTCATGGCAAGGCCTTCCTGTTTGTCCACGTACTTGCCGGTTCCGTTCGCAGCCAGATCGAAGGCGAACCCGTACGCACATTCAGGACCGGCGAAAGCTGGACCGAGAAGCCAGGCGATCATCACGTCCTCACGGAGAATGCCAGCGCCGGGGAAGTCGCAAAGCTGCTCGTCGTCTTCATTGCCCCCGAGGGAAACGCCCTGAAGGTCGATGACTCGCACATCGAGCCCTGAACGAACTGGAGCTCTCCATGAACCAGCGCCTCAATTACGAGTCCCGGTCGCCGGAAGGTTTGAAGGCACTCGGCGAGGTCTACGCCTATGTCGCCAAAAGCGGGCTCGGCAAGGCCCTGGTGGACCTTGTCTATCTCCGCGCGTCGCAGATCAACGGCTGCACCTACTGCATCGACACGCATGCCAAGGACCTGCTCGGGGCTGGCACTCCGGCCCGGAAGCTGCTGCTGCTGACGTCCTGGCGAGAAGCGAAGCCATGGTTTACGCCTCGGGAGCAGGCTGCCCTGGCATGGACCGAGGCCGTCACGGAAGTCGCGACAAGCCATGTCCCCGACGATGTCTTCCAGGCCGCGAGTACTCAGTTCGACGAAAAGGAGCTGACGGACCTGACCATCGCCATTGGCCTGATCAATATCTACAACCGCATCGCGATCGGCTTCCGGCGCGGCCCCGCCGCACCTCCTGAGAAGTAAGGTCTCACTCCGCATCGTCACCCGTGCAATAGAGGTCCCGTGGCGCGCCCTCTCGGAGCGAGGAACCGGACGAGGTGATGAGCTCCGCAACAGGCTTCCATTGCGACGAAGCAAGCTGGATCCTGCCGCATCCGAATGAGAGCAGGCGAGCGGACGTGCGCCCTAATCTACTCGGCGATAGAGGTAGCTATCAGGCTCGGACAAATATGCGCCGCCGTTTCTGGTTTGAGGCTGCGGCGCACGTGCACGAACGGGTACCGGCCTTCCAGTTCGCTTCTGAAGGAGGCTCTCCAAGCGCTGCTGCCTGCCACCTGATCGGCTGGAGGACGAAAGTTCCTGCCTCTGCTTGGTCCAGAATAGGTCAAGCAGCATGAAGACGATCCAAGGTCCTCCGATGCCTAAAAAGAACGACATGGCCACGCCTCGTTTCGCAAGCATTGCGATATGCCGGCACTAGGTGCCTCTAACTCACTTCCAAACTCAAGACAAAATTGAGAACGCTCAAGCTAATGCTCGGTGCCGGGACGATTTTGGCGAGGCGTGCTGCCGTGTTGTTCAGTAAATGTCGATCGCTTTGGATCACCCTTTGATTGTGCAACTCGAGCAGGCATCCAGAGCGCCGCGCCAATCACAATGGCAAGCGTAGCCACAGCGAGCAAAAGAATTAGGTATTCGATATTCCTTTCCGGCTCCAAAATTTGGAAGTTCTGGATGCAAGCTAGTTATGGCTGGGAAGTTCCCCGTCCATGGTCCTCCTCGGTTCAGACACCCTTCATCGGCGCCTGAAACGAGCCCATCAATCAGTCACCGGTATTAAGGGGACGACGCCGACCGCCGCGGCGATGGCCTCGATCCGGATTGATTGCGTGGCCATCAGGCTTTCGAGCCCCTCCATACGGATGCGGTCCAGCTTGTCATGCAGGGACATGATCTCGACCTCTGCCTTCAGGTTGATCTCGTAGTCCAGTCCGGCCGCCAGCCGGTCGCGGGCCGCTTGGCGGTTCTGTGACATCAGGATCACCGGGGCCTGAAGCGCCGCGACCATCGACAGGATCAGGTTCAGGAAGATGTACGGATAAGGATCGAATCCGCCGACTTGGCCGAGGATTACGGTATTCACGATTACCCAGGCGACGAGCATTCCCGTAAAGATGAGGATGAAGCCCCACGAGCCGCCGAGCTGGGCCACGCGATCCGCAAGGCGTTCGCCGAAGGTCTGGAGCTCGACGACGACATGGTTCACATCCTGGGACACGTGGCATCGTCTGGCGATGTGGAGGATCACCCGGCGTTCACGCCCGGACAGACCCTCCAAGCCGGCTTCTGTCAATCGGCGGGCCAAATGTGCGACCGCAACGTCGACGGAAGGGTTTTCGCCGCCCTCCGGCTTCGCATGGTCGGCGAGGGGGGCCGTCGCGGTCGGCATGAGGTGTTGGGACATCGGTGGCTCACGAGACTGCGGATGGGGGCGTGGCGCAAAAAGTCCCGGATGACGCCTGCCAGAACCGTTTTCCGTTCTCAGCCATGACCGTAGGATACGAGGACGGCCCCGTCCGTCGCGTCCTCGGTCGAGAAGGCGGGACAGGACCCGCTCCTTTCGACCGCGCTGGTCGCGAACGGCTTCGTCAGCCGGGAGCAGGATGCCTAGTGCTTCCTGTCTCGCCACCCGGGTGAGATGGCAAATTCCTAGCGGCGCTGGGGAGCAGATGGGCTTCGTGGTCTGGCTTGTCCGACGGCATGGAAGGCTCGCTCTGGGCGACGGAAGGGGCTTGTCACGGATTCGGCCTGGGGAGCGCGGTAGGCGATCCGTCCCAGGCCCGGACTTCCGATCACGTGGAGGAGGCTGACGGTGGAACGGATACCTTCGAAGGTGGCGTCACACCGCTTTGAGAAGCCATCGCAGGGGCAAGGCGACCGCGGTGAGACAGGCGATGCCGCCCGCCCACAGGGCCACGAACCAGCCAATACGGTGCATCGAGTTGGGAATGGTCATGCCGCGGCCCCTCAGTGGTAGCCCGGCGCGCCGGCGGTGACCTTACCCCGGAACAGCCAGTAGACGTAGGCGGTGTAGCCGAGCACCATCGGCAGCAGCACCACCGTCCCGACGAGAAGGAAACGCTGGCTGCTCGGGTGGGTGGCTGCGTCCCAGATTGTCACCGCGGGCGGCACGATCATCGGGAACAGGCTGATGCCGAGTCCGACATAGGAGAGCAGGAACAGGCCGAGCCCGCACAGGAAGGGCACCACCTCCTCCCGCCGTTCGAGGGCGTCGCGCAGGCGCCAGCCCAGAAGGCCAACGAGAAGCGGGACCGGGGCGACGAAGGCCATGGCCGGCCAGGTCAGCCAACGACCGCGGAAGGCGGGGCTGAGGAACGGCATCGCCAGGGACACGACGGCGATGGCGAGGAAGGTCGCCAGGCCGAATGCCCGTGCGAGGCGATAAGCCCGGAGCTGGAGTTCGCCCTCCGTCTTCCAGATCAGCCAGCACGCCCCGAGTAACCCGTAGCCGGCGACCAGCGCGAGCCCGGTGAACAGGGAGAACGGCGACAGCCAGTCCCACCACCCTCCGGCATAGGCCCGCCCCTCGACCCGGACGCCCTGCACCAGGGCGCCGAGGCAGATCCCCTGGCAGAAGGCGGCGACGAAGCTCCCGACCGAGAAGGCGCCGTCCCACGTGGTCCGGGATAGACGTGTGATGGTCCGGAACCGCATCTCGAACGCGACGCCGCGGAACACCAGTGCGAGCAGCATCAGCGTCAGCGGAATGTAGAGGACCGGCAGCAGCGTGGCGTAAGCTAGGGGGAACACTGCGAACAGGCCGCCACCGCCGAGGATGAGCCAGGTCTCGTTGCCGTCCCAGACCGGGGCGACGGTGTTCACCATCACATCCCGGTCTGCCTTTTCGCGGATGGCCGGGAACAGGATGCCGACCCCGAGGTCGAAGCCGTCCATGACCACGTAGAGGAAGATGGCGGTGGCGATGAGGAGCGCCCAGACGAGGGTGAGATCGATGGCCATGGGGGACTACTCCGCAGGCTGGAGGGCGGGACGGCTGGCGCCGTGATGCGGCGTGTCGAGCGCCGGCGCCGGGGTGATGCCGGCGGTCCGGATCGGCACGCCGGTCGGCGGTCCCGATTCGTGCACCTGCGGGGTCTGGTTGAAGAGGTGGAGCAGGTACCAGATGCCCGCCCCGAACACCGCGAGGTAGACCACCGCGAAGGCGGCGAGCGAGGCGGCGACGGCGGGGGCGGCCACCGGCGAGACGCTGTCGGCGGTGCGCAGCAGACCGTAGACGGTGAACGGCTGGCGGCCCGTCTCGGTGACGGTCCAGCCGGCGGTGACGGCGATCAGACCCGAAGGCCCCATGGCGACCGCGAAGCGCTGGAACCAGGCGGTGTCGTAGAGCCGGGCCTTCCACCGCAGCCACAGCGACGCTAGGCCGAGGGCGATCATCAGCAGGCCGAGCCCGACCATGACCCGAAACGACCAGAACACCAGCGGCAGGTTAGTCGGCCAAGTCGCGCGGGGCATGTCCTTGAGCCCCTTCACGGTGCCGTTGAGGTCGTGGGTGAGGTAGAGGCTGGCCAGGCCCGGTATGCCGAAGGCGCCGCGCGTCTCGCCGGCCTCGGCGTCGGGCCATCCGAAGATCAGGGCGGGAGCCCGGCTTTGCGTCGCGAAGTGCCCTTCCATCGCCGCGACCTTGGCGGGCTGGTGCTCGTAGGTGTTGGCGCCGTGCAGGTCGCCGATGACCAACTGGGCCGGTGCGACGATGGCTGCCATCCACATCGCCATGGAAAACATGACGCGCGCGCGGGGGTTCTTGGCGTCGCGAAGGAGGTGCCAGGCACCGACCGCGCCCACGATCATCGCGGTGGTCAGGTAGGCACCGGTCACCGTGTGGGCGAAGCGGTAGGGGAAGGACGGGTTGAACACGATGGCCCACCAATCGGCGGGGGCGAACCGGCCGTCGGCACCCATCGTATGCCCGGTGGGAGTCTGCATCCAGGAATTGGCCGAGAGGATCCAGAAGGCCGAGGTCAGGGTGCCGAAAGCCACGAGGCAGGTCGCCAGGAAGTGAAGGCGCGGACCGACGCGCTCCAGTCCGAAGAGCATGACGCCGAGGAAGCCCGCTTCAAGGAAAAAGGCGGTGAGCACCTCGTAGCCGAGCAGCGGCCCGAGAATCGGCGCCGTACGGTCGGCGAAGACCGACCAGTTGGTGCCGAACTGGTAGGACATCACCAGGCCAGAGACGACGCCCATGGCGAAGGCCACGGCGAAGACCTTGAGCCAGAAGCGGTAGGTGTCGAGGTAGACGGCCTTGCCGGTGGCCAGCCAGCGGCCTTCCAGGACGGCGAGGAAGCTCGCCAGGCCGATGGTGAAGGCCGGGAACAGGAAGTGCCACACGACGGTCAGGGCGAACTGGGTGCGGGCCAGGTCGACCGCGCTCAGCAGGGTCAGGGAAGACATTTGGATCTCCGGGCGTCCAGGACGTGCGCCCGGAGCGATACGCCCGACGATGCAGACGCCACGACGCCGCCTCCTTGCGCTGGATCAACGACGCCGGAAAAATTTTCCCTCGGAGATGCCCGGTCGGCCGGCAACGCGGCGGTGACCGTCGGGAGGCTTCGGCCCTCTCCTCCGGTTCCACGCGCGCGTTGATCCAGCGCAAGGCTCCTCGGGCAGTACGGGCGCAACCCAAAGGCCCGCAACAGCCGGAAGCGAACCCGAGAATGACGACGACGGCCATTGACCCAAGTGCGGCACAACGGCCGGCTGTCGCCGACGCGTTCCCACGCCTCCGCGGATGGCTGGCGGTTCTGCCCCTGGTCGGCCTCTGCACCGGACTATCGGCCGAGGCGCTCGCTCGCCCGGACATCGCGGCCTTGGCGTGGGCGCTTCCGACGCTCGCGGTCCTCGCCGTCCTCGCGGCCCAGGTCGTGACCAGCCTGGCGCGAGGGGACGTCGGGCTCGACCTTGTCGCCTTGCTCTCGATGGGCGGCGCGCTCGCCCTGTCGCAGCCGCTGGCCGGTGTCGTCATCGCCCTGATGTATGCCGGTGGCCAATCGCTGGAAGCCTACGCCTCCGGACGCGCCGGCCGTGCCATGACGGCCCTGCTCGCCCGCCAGCCGCGCACCGCCCTGCGCGAGGAATCCAGGTCCGTGAAGGAAGTACCCATCGCGATGCTGGCGCCGGGCGACCGCATCCTCGTGCGCGTGGGCGACGTCCTCCCGGTCGACGGCCGCGTCGCCGCAGGTCGGGCCATCCTGGATCAGGCGACGCTCACCGGCGAGGCGCTGCCGGTCGCGTTCGAAGTGAACGCCGCCGTGCTCAGCGGCACGGTCAACGTCGGTGCGCCGTTCACGCTCCTGGCCGAGCGCGGGGCCGCCGAGAGCACCTATGCGGGCATCGTCCGGCTCGTCGAGGCAGCCCGGGCCCAGAAGGCCCCGATGGCGCGCCTCGCCGACCGCTATGGCCTGGCCTTCCTCGGCCTGACCCTGATGCTGGCCGGGGCGGCCTGGGCGGCCACCAGCGATCCCGTGCGGGCCCTCGCGGTGTTAGTCGTCGCCACCCCCTGTCCGCTCATCCTCGCGGTGCCCGTCGCCCTGATCTCCGGTCTCTCGCGGGCGGCCGGCATCGGCGTGATCATCAAGGGCGGCGGTGCCCTGGAGACCTTGGCACGCGTGCGCGTGCTCGTGGTCGACAAGACCGGCACGCTGACCCACGGGACGGCGCGACTGACCGCCGTGCACATCCTCGGCTCTATCGGGGAACAGGATGTCCTGAGGCTGGCAGCCTCCCTCGACCAGGCCTCCGGTCACCCGACGGCCCGTGCGCTGGTCGATGCGGCCCTCGCACGCGGGCTCACCCTGACGCAACCGACGCAGGTGGCCGAAGTCCCCGGCGAGGGCGTCACGGGCCTCGTGGAGGAGCAGCCTGTCCGGGTCGGCGGCCCCCGCTTGATGCGGGCGCACGGCATCCCCTTCCCGGAAACGGACGCCGCCCGGACCGCGGACGCGGTGGCCGCGACGGTCCTGGTGGCCGTGGACGGCAAGGCCGCCGCGACCCTGAGCTTCGCCGATCCGCTGCGAACGGACGGCGGGCGGACGCTGGCGGACCTGCGCCGGTGCGGCATCCAGCGCGTCGTGCTCGCGACCGGTGACCGGCGCAACGTCGCGCAGGCGCTGATCGAGGGCCTGCCCATCGATGCCCTGGAGGCGGACCTCGATCCTGCGGGCAAGACGCGGATCGTGGCGAACGAACGGGTGCATGGACCGGTGATGATGGTGGGGGACGGCGTCAACGACGCGCCGGCCCTGGCCGCCGCCGACCTCGGGGTCGCTCTCGGCGCCAGGGGCGCGGCAGCGGCGGCCGAGGCGGCGGACGTCGTCCTGCTGATCGACAGCCTCGCGCGCCTTCCGCATGCCATAGGCATTGCAAAGCGGTCCCGGGTCATCGCACTCCAGAGCGTTCTGGTCGGCCTTGGCCTGTCGCTCGCCGGCATGGTCGCGGCGGCCCTCGGCTTCCTGTCGCCGCTGCAGGGAGCCCTGTTGCAGGAGGCCATCGACGTCGCCGTCATCCTCAACGCCATGCGGGCACTCGGAGGTCCGATGACCACCAAAGCACCGGATGCCCAGGGATCTGCGTAGCCGGACCACTTACCGCGGGCAGTCCCTTGAGATGGATCAAGGCAGGCGGAACCGGGAAGAACCAGGATCCCCTTCCGCTGGGTTCGGCGGGCTCGGGAGACGGCCGTGAGTTACGCGAACATCCTGGTATCCGTGGACTTGGATCGCGGTTCCGCCGACCGTGTCCGACTTGCCGCCGGGCTGGCGAAGCGCTTCGAGGCGGACATGACGGGCGTGGCGGCTCGGCCGATCCCCGGACCTTCCGCATTCACGAACCTGCAGGAGGACGGCATCCTGCGTGCAGCCGAGGAACGCCGATACCGCGACGAGGCTGCCCGGGTCCGGGACCTGTTCACGCGCAATGCCGGCGGAGCCCTCCGCACCGACTGGCATTGCACCGAGGGGCACCCCACAGCCAATCTCGCCCGGGAGGCACGCGCGGCAGACCTCGTGGTGGTCGGACGCCATAGCGAAGCCGATGGTGTCCCGGGCGCGATGGCGGTGCTGCCCGGCCCGTTGCTGATGGAGGTGGGGCGTCCGGTTCTGGTCGTTCCTCCGGATGCCGAGCACCTGGGCGCCGACCGCATCGTGGTCGCCTGGAAGGACACCCTTGAGGCACGACGGGCCATCCCGGCGGCGATGCCTTTCCTCCGTCAGGCAGACCATGTCTATCTCGTCTCGGTCGGACCCGAGGGGGCGTCCCAAGGGACCGAGGCGGTGGCCGACCACCTCAGGCGACATGGCGCCAACGTCACCATCCATGTTTTGGAACCGTCGCTTCGCGGCGAGGCCGACGACGTCATCCGGTTCGCGCGTCGCGAGTACGCCGACCTCATCGTCATGGGGGCCTACGGCCATTCACGGCTGCGGGAATGGGCTTTCGGGGGCATGACCCAGGACATCCTGCAGACGGCACCCGTCTGCTGCCTGATGAGCCACTGATGAGCCGCCCCCACATCACCGCAGCGCTTGCGGTGTTCCCGCTCGTCTTTTCGACCGCCTTCGCCCGTGAGGGTTCGGCATCCCGGGGCGAAGCGTTTGCTCGCACGACCTGCGCGCGATGCCATGGCGTCGGTTCTCAGGGCGCAAGCCCGATGCCCGAGGCACCGACGTTTCGAACGCTCGCCGGCCGGTTCCCCATCGATGACCTTGCCGACATCCTGGTCGAAGGTGTCGACCGGCGTCATCCAGCCATGCCCGACTTCCGCCTGGACCCGGTGGATGCCGACGACCTGACCGCGTATCTGAAGACCTTGAATCCGTGACAGGCCTACGCGGGACCGCTATCCGGCGGCTGGACGAAGACGAAGGTGGACGAAACGATGGAGCGATCCTTGCTCTACGTCAGCCGCAGGCAGGCGACGGAGGCGGACATCCGGGACATCGTGGAGACCGCACGGGTCAGGAACGCACGGCTTCAGGTCACCGGCGCGCTGATCGCCACCGACACGCACTTCGCCCAAGTCCTGGAGGGCTCCCGCGCCGCCATCAATGAGCTGATGGACAGCATCCTTCGTGACCGGCGCCATGAGCAGATCGACGTTGTTCAAGACCGGCAGGCCGACCAGCGGGGATTTCCGACTTGGTCGATGGCCTATTCAGGCCGCTCAGTTTTCGCCGAAAGCCTGATCGGCGCTCTTGCGACGAGAGGGTCCGAAGAGCCCGAAGGCCGTCACCTCAAGCGCCTGCAGGACTTCATGCGAGAATTCGCCCGCACCTCTCCTTCATAGAGCCTGCGCCGCGTCGATGCGCCTGCCCGGTCTATTCTACAAAGCCCCAAGCGGCTTCCAGCGCCCGCAGGTCGTCCTCGTCGAGTGGCTTCATCCAGTCTTCTTCGATGCAAGCACGGTCGGGTGTCCCCAATGGGGCTGACACCCGTTCCCTATCGGGGCGCCAGCCCGGCCGCGGCTGGTTGTTGATCCGCGCGACCCTTGCCGCCGCGCTGCAGCCGGAACGTCTCCTCGGGTTCATGACCGTATCCCCTCCTCAATGCGCCAGGAACAGCGGCGCCGGGCTGCTCTTGAGGAGCGAGCGCGTGACGCCGCCGAAGAGGAGTTCCCGGATGCGGGAGTGCCCGTAGGCCCCCATCACGATCATGTCGGCCCTGAGCATCTTCGCCTGGTTGCGCAGCGTCTCGGCCACACCGTCCGTCACCGGCACATCGACGACGGTCACGTTCACGCCGTGTCGCGCGAGATGCGGTGCGAATTCCGCTCCGGGAACTGACATGTGGAGTTCCTCCGGTTCGGTGACGGAGACGATCTCGACCACCTCGGCCGCGCGCAGGAACGGCATCGCGTCGTTGGCGGCCCGTGCCGCCTGGGCGCTGCCGTCCCAGGCGACGATGATGCGTCGTGCAGAAAAGGCGTCGGAGCCGGGCGGCACGGCGATGACCGGACGACCGCTCCCAAACAACGTCTTCTCTATGGTCTCGATGTCGATGGCATGGATCCTTGGCCATGCATCCAGCACCGTCAGATCGTGCAGGCGCGCCCGGACCGCCAGGCGGCCCACGAGGGCAGGGTAAGGCAGGCTCGGCGTTTCCGTCGTACAGACCACCCCTGCCTGCGCCGCGTCTCCGGCCGAGCGGACCGCGATGGATCGGGCTAATTCGTCGAGGCGGCGGTCGACGATAGCGACGCCTTCATAATCGAAGTCGCCGAGCCAGGCATCGTCGCCCGAGAGGCGCCATGAGGCGGACTGGATCGTGAGGTGTGCACCAGCGGCCCTGGCCAGCGTCAGGCCATATCCGATGGCCGAGGAGGCGTCATCGCCTTCGCCCTCCACGGTGGTTCCGACCAGGATGTCGCGAATGACCGCGAGCGGGGACGGGGGCTTCCGGAGCATGGTCATTTCCCTCGGTAAGGTAGCCCCATATTCCTCCCGTCCGTGCGAGGCGGCGTTGATCCATCTCAAGTCATGATCGTCCGTCCCTGAGCGGTATCACCCGCCCGCGGAAGACGTGCGCCGCGGAAGGAGATCATAATGAAAGAGCGCCGGGACTCACGGCTGTCGTCAGGGGCCGAAACACGGTAGCCTGTCATCACGAGGTCGTGATGCGAGCCGTGACTGGGAAATCCATCTCCTCACCGGTGGAGCGCATTTGTAGGGAGGGCTCCATATGGGCGTCTCCGGTGATGACCAGCACCGCCGCTCCGGCGACCTCTTCGGGTGTGAACGATGATCGACACCCGCGACGCGCCCGGCATTGGCGAAGGCGAGGACGGAGCGCTGACCGTCGATGAGCTCCGGCAGACGCTGGACGATGTAGGCATCTGCATCTGGTCTCTGGACATACCAACCGGCCGCGTCACGGTCACGCCGACCTGTGCCCGGCTCTTCGGCGTTCCGCCGGAGCGACTGACCACCTTCGCCGCCTCCCAGGTCCTGGTGCACCCCGATGACCGCCAAGCGCGGGCGGATGCCATCCAGGGAGCGTTGCGGGAGGGCGGGAGCTACGAGGTCGACTATCGGGTCATGCGACCGGACGGTCATGTCTGCTGGCTGCGCTCGCGCGGACGCGTGAGCCTCGATGGGGATGGCCGACCGGCGCGTCACCGTGGCGTCGTTCTCAGCATCCACCTGCAGAAGCAGGCCGAGGCGGACCTGCGCGCCCGCGAGGCGCACCTGCGTTCAATCCTCGACACCGTGCCCGAGGCCATGGTCGTCATCGACGAAGCAGGCATCATCCTCTTGTTTAGTTCGGCGGCCGAGCGCCTCTTTGGCTACACAGCGGCCGAAGCGACCGGACAAAACGTCAGGATGTTGATGCCCGAGCCGATGCGCGGCGAGCACGACGGCTACCTCGACCACTACCGGAGAACCCGGGAGCGCCGCATCATCGGGATCCATCGGGTCGTGACGGGCCAGCGGTCAGACGGCACGACATTCCCGATGGAGCTCGCCATCGGCGAGATGCGCTCGGGCGAGCAGGTGTTCTTCACCGGCTTCATCAACGACCTCACCGAGCACCAGAGGACCCAGGCAAGGCTTCAGGAATTGCAATCCGATCTCGCCCACGTCTCCCGCCTGAGTGCGATGGGCGAGATGGCGTCCACCCTGGCGCACGAGATGAACCAGCCTCTCGGCGCCATCGCGAACTACACCAAGGGCTGCCGTCGCCTGCTCGCGAAGCCCGACCCCGAGGCCATCGCAAAGACTATCGAGGTCCTCGACAAGACCGCAGAGCAGGCCCTGCGGGCTGGCCAGATCATCCGCCGCCTCAGGGAGTTCGTCACCCGGGGCGAGACGGAACGCCGGCTTGAGCCGGTCTCACGGCTGATCGAGGAGGCGAGCGCCCTGGCGCTGGTCGGCGCTCGCGAGCAGGGCATCGTCGCCAAGGTCCGCGTGGCCCCAGGCCTCAGAGCCGTGTTGGCCGACCGGGTGCAGGTCCAGCAGGTCCTGGTCAACCTCATGCGCAACGCGCGCGAGGCCATGCAGCACAGAGAACGGCGCGAGATGGCCGTCGACGCGCATGCGCTCTCTCCGGAGTTGGTCGAGATCTCGGTGTCGGATACCGGCCCCGGCATCGCGGACGAGATCGCCGACAGGCTGTTCCAGCCGTTCGTCACCACCAAGGCCAGCGGGATGGGTGTCGGGCTCTCGATCTGCCGTACCATCATCGAGGCGCATGGCGGCCGGCTCACGGTCGAGCGTAACGCGGCTGGCGGGGCCACCTTCCGCCTGACGCTGGTGACAGCCTCCGAGGGAGACGCGCTCCATGCCCCCTAGCCTCGTGCATGTCGTGGACGACGACCCGGCCATGCGGGATTCGGTCGGATTCCTGCTCGACACGGCCGGCTTCGAGGTCGCGCTCTACGAGGCAGGGACCAACCTCCTCGATACGCTGATCAAGCCGGCGCGCGGGTGCGTCCTGGCCGACATCCGCATGCCCGACGTCGACGGCTTGGAACTGCTACGCCGCCTGCGGGCCAACGGCCACACGCTTCCCGTGGTGATGATGACGGGCCACGGGGACGTGCCCCTCGCGGTGGAGGCGATGAAGCTCGGCGCCTGCGATTTCATCGAGAAGCCCTTCGACGACGAGGCGTTGTTGCAGGCGCTGCGCTCCGCCCTCGACCGGGGCGATCCAGCCCAGGCCGTCGATCCCAACCTCCAGGAGTTCATCCGTCGCGTCGAGACCCTGAGCGAGCGCGAGCGTCAGGTGATGGACCAACTCGTCGCGGGCGGCTCCAGCAAGGACATCGGCCGTACGCTCGACATCAGCCCGCGGACCGTCGAGATCTATCGTGCCAAGCTCATGGCCAAGACGCAGGCAGCCAGCCTGCAGGAATTGGTTCGCTGGGCGGTCCTGGCCGGCCTCGCGTAGGGTTGAGGCAGGTCAAGGCAGGCACAGGCACGTTACGCCAAGGTTTTGGTCTGAGGTATTCGGACCCGCGGTTGGCGCATCAATCATCATGTCGACGAACCTTGCATCCCCCATCTACGTCGTGGACGACGACCCGGCGGTCCTGCACTCGCTCTGCTTCCTCCTCGAAGGCGAGGGACACCGGGTGGAAGCCTTCCCGAACGGCCGGAGCGTACTGGCCGCCTTCCCGGGGCCCGAGCCTCGCTACCTCGTTCTCGACTACGTCATGCCGGACATCGATGGGATCGAGGTGTTTCGGCAACTGCGCGCGGCCGATGTTCGTGCACCTGCGGTCCTGATGACCGGGGATCCTGCGCCCGTCGTGCGCCAGAAGGCCCGGGCCATCGGACTGGCGCTGATCGAGAAGCCGCTTGCCTTCGAGCCGCTCCTGGCCATGCTTGCCATGGGTGGCGACGCCGCCGCTCGGCTTCCCGCGATCCGACGCTGACGTTGAACCGGGGGCTCGCTCCGGGGGATCGTGGATGCGGGAGTTCGCGCCGGCCGTCCCGTGGTGAAGGTGCGGTGGGATGGCTTCAACCGCCGCTGGCTTCCTTCAGTCAGACCTGTCCGGATGGTCCGTCGCAGCCATGCAGGGCAACCCGCCGTGTCCCTGGAAACGGTGACGTCCAGGGACGCATATGCCTAGGGGACAGGCTCTCGCAGACATGGTGGAAGAGGTAGAACCCGAACGCCGAGGTGGCCTCTCGGGCCGGCGCGGGCTGGAATCCGAAAGGCAGGCTGTCGTCGTCGCATACGTTCACACCGAAATCCCAAATCCCCGGGCGGACGAAGCTCGGGATCAGCATGGTCTCGCGCACGGCGCAACACAGCCCCGGCTGTCGCCGATGCTGGAACACTTGATAGCGGGTCGGCAAAGGGCTTGTCGCCGGCATCGCGCACCCCGCTTGGGTCTGTCGGATCACGAGGGTCGCCAGGGTCGCGAACGGCCCCGGCGGAGCAAGTCAAGCTGCCTTCGGAAAGGTTGCCCGGGTCACGTCCTGCGACAAGGTCGTCGCCTCCATTCGGTAGTCCGACAGTCCCTTGGTCGCGAACGTCGTCTGAAGCTCGACCGCATCCTTCAACGAGCCGCATCGGGCCAGGGCCGCGAGGTGGTCCGCCTGAGCCTGCAGGCGGCGACCGGTGAAGCGCATCGTCTCCGCGGCAAAGCGCAAGGGCAGGTCGATGGCGAGGGTGCGCCACGCATTCAGGCCAGCTCCGATGGTCTCGGCGGTCTCGGCAGGAGCGTGGGGGTGGATCGTGTGTCCGGAATGCATGGGACCTCTCTGTGATGCTAGTTCCGACAGGGTGGCGCATCCCTGATGGGAAACCTTGATCCAGATCAAACCGGACAATCCGTGCACCCGAACAGAGATGCCCTCCACCAAGCCCCAGTAAAAGCCACGCTCATAGCGCTCATTTCACGATGGTTCTGGCTTGAGCCAGATCAATGCCCTGACTTCGCCGTCTGGGATGCTCTGCCGATAAACGGCAGCGGAGGTTCTGCCGCTTGCTCCAACAGGAGAGGCACATGCGAACCATCGACAACCGAGCCGAGGACGCGGTCCTGAACGGATTGAACGTCTTCCTCGGCCTGATCCTGTTCCTGGCGCCCTGGTACCTGGAACTGGCCAACGAATCCGCTGCGGCGCTCAACGCCTACGCCTGTGGCGGCGCCATCGCCGTCGTCGGGATGCTCGCCTTGAGTAAGTCCTACGATTGGGAGGAGTACCTCAACCTCACCATCGGCATCTGGGCGGCACTCGCCCCATGGCTTCTCGGCTTCGCGGACGCCCCACTCGCCACGGCCGCCCATGTCGTTGTCGGGCTTGCCGTGGCCGCCCTGGCCGGGGTCGAGCTTCGCCGGCTGTACCGGTCACCGGAAGCGTACTCCGTCTGATCGATCCCCCGGTCACCGGGGAACGGTCGTGCCGACGCGACCCCTTCGGCGCGACCCAGACGTGGGCCGTCATAAGGCCCATTCGGAACGGGACCATGCCCCTCGATCCTCTCGCATTCGCCATCGCGGCATCCTTCACCGCGGGCTGCGCCTCGATTCACGCCCTCCGCTTCCACGCCGATTGCATCACGCTCGTGCTGGGCCTGTCGGCCTACGCCCTCGCCACGGCGCTCGCCTCCCTCCTCGCTGCCCGCAGCGGCCTGATTTCGGTTCCCGACCCCGTGGCCGGTTGGGCGTTCGGGGCGGCCTCCATCTTCTGAATGCCGCGCATACGTGATGGCCCCTACGTAGGTCCCCTTAAGAGAGCGGCCGGAATATCGCGGCATCCCCATGCCGGCCATTGTCCTCCCATCCGATCCGGACGAGGAGCAGACCAATGGCGCCCGAGACCGCACTGCCGAACAACTCCCCTGCCGCTGCGTACCTCTGCGCTCCCGTCGCAGGTCTTCATCGGAGTGGCCTTTTCGCCGACTGCCCCGAGCTCATCGGGACACCCTTCGCCTACGACCGCGAGGAGGAGATTTACGGCGAGGGCGAGGAGGCGGAGTTTGTCTACAAGGTCGTCGCGGGTGCGGCCCGAACCTACAAGCTTCTGGGTGACGGTCGTCGGCAGATCACCGGCTTCCACCTGCCCGGCGACCTGTTCGGCTTCGAGCAGGGCGAGAGCCACCGGCACACGGCAGAGGCGCTCTCGGCTACCAAGGTCCTCATGTTCCGGCGCCGGCAGGTCGAGCGCGCCGCCACGAACCGGGTCGAGGTGGCCTGCCACCTCTGGGGCATGGCGACGGACACCCTGCGCCACGCCCAGGATCACATGCTGCTGCTCGGGCGCCGCTCGGCCCAGGAGCGCGTCGCCGCCTTTCTCATCAACGTGGACGACCGCCTGGGCGGCACCGGCACCTTCGACCTGCCGATGACCCGCCGGGACATTGCCGACTATCTCGGCCTGACCATCGAGACCGTCTCGCGCACGATCTCGCAGTTGGAAAGCGAGGGTGCCCTGCTGCGCGTGGGGGGGCGGCAGGTCGCCCTCCGCCGTGGCCGGATGCGCCGCATGGTCGAGGACTGATAGCCTGGATCGAGTTCGGGAAGCCTCGGCAGACAGACCGGGAGCCGCCCGCTCGGCCTTGATCTGCCTCAAGGTGCGCGCGTCCCGCGGGGCCGAGCGAGAGTGAGCGAGCCGTTTCGACGTGGTCCGACATGGACCTACAGATGAGGCGCCCCATGAGCACGACGTTCGATGAGCGCGAACGGGCCTTCGAAAGCCGCTTCGCCCAAGAGGAGGAACTCCGCTTCAAGGCGCGTGCCCGCCGCAATCGCCTGCTGGCGACCTGGGCGGTCGAGCGGATGCGGCTGACCGGGGACGCTGCCTCCGGCTACGTCACGTCTTTCACCGAAGAAGCCGTCGTCGCCAGCGACGAGGCACTGCTCGCTCGCCTTGAGGCGGACCTCCGGGCCTGCGGGATCGACGAACCACTCCCAACCCTGCGCAGGGAAATGGAGCGCTGCATCGCTCTCGTTCGCGCCGAAGGGCGCGTCGACCTTGCGCTGGATCAAGGCTCCTCCGCTTGAGGCACCCCATCCTCGTCCGGCCTTTAGAAAAGCAAACGGGAGAGACGCCATGACCGACAAGGACCTTCGCCGCGACGTGCTCGACGAACTCGACTTCGACCCCAGCCTGGATGCGGCCGATATCGGCGTCGCGGTCTCGAATGGCGTCGTGACCCTGACGGGGCATGTCGGCAGCTATGCCGAGAAGGTCGAGGCCGAGCGCGCGGTCAAGCGGGTCAAGGGCGTGCGCGCCATCGCCCAGGAGATCCAGGTGCGCCTTCCCGACGCGAAAGCCGTTGAGGACGACCAGATCGCGGCGCGGGCCCTGGCCATCATCGACTGGTCCGTCCATCTCCCCAAGGATGCAATCCAGGTGAAGGTCGCAAGGGGCTGGGTCACGCTCACCGGTGCGGTGTCCTGGCAGTACCAGGCGATGGGCGCCGAGGCGGCGGTCCGCAAGCTGTCCGGCGTGGCCGGCGTCTCGAACCTCATCGAGGTTAGGCCGGAGGTGCGACCGACCGCCGTCAAGGAGAAGATCCTGGAGGCGTTCCGGCGGAACGCGCTGTTCGAGGCGGACGCGATCAAGGTCAGCGTCGAAGGCGATCAAGTCACGCTTGAAGGAGCCGTGACGGTCGGCGTCGAACGGGACGCCGCCGAGCGGGCGGCCTGGTCCGTACCGGGCGTCCGGACCGTCGTGGACCACATCGTCGCCCTGCGCTGAGGAGACATGACATGACCCATGGGACACAGGAACCCGCCCCCTCAAGGCCCCGGCACGGCAAGCCTCCTGGAAAGCATGCCCTGCCAGCCATGCTGCATCGGGTGACCCTGACGCTGGCCCGCTGCCCGGAGTACCCGGATGGCAGCGTGGCGCGAGGCTACGAGATGATCGCGCCGCTGGGGCCTGATGGCCATCTCGATGCCGGCCTCTGGCGCGAGACGCGCGACACGTGCCGCGTGCGCCGCTTCTGGACGGGCGAACGCGACCGTGATGGCCGTCTCGTCCACCGAGCCGGTGGGGATGGCGGTGCGACCTGGCTGATCGACTACGAGGATTGGACGAACGAGGACGACGAGCCGGGCTATCACCTCGGGGACCACGCCTTCGTTCCGGGGGAATACGTCTCGATCCGCGACGCCGGCGACGAGGTCTACCGCACGTTCATGGTCGCCCGGGTCGGACTCGCAAACTCCGGAGGCCGCTCATGACTTCGAGGATCCTGCGCTTCTCCACGGGCGGACCAGGCTCGGAGCTTCCGGTAGGCGAGAGCCCGTGGCTGGCCCTATGGCGTGCGTTCCGAACGCTCCGTCCGATCATCGGGACGACAGGGATGCACGCCTTCCCGCCCGACGCGAGGCAGTACCCGTCCTCGCACTCGATCCGACCACACCAGACCTGAAGCCGTAAGCTTGAGACCCGTTCATAAACTTGGACAACAGGAGGTAGTGCCGTGGATCATGACACGATGCGCCGTGCGACGGCCGAGCTCTTCGGTACCTTCTGGCTGACCTTCGGCGGCTGCGGTGCCGCCGTCCTGTCGGCCGCCTTTCCGGAACTCGGCATCGGGTTCCTCGGGGTCGCCTTCGCCTTCGGCCTCACCGTACTCACGATGGCCTATGCCGTGGGCCACATCTCGGGCGGTCACTTCAATCCCGCCGTCACACTCGGGCTCTGGTCCGCTCGCCGTTGCGCGACCCGGCACGTACTGCCCTACATCGCTGCTCAGGTCATCGGCGCGATCATAGCCGCCAGTGTGCTTTACGTCATCGCGTCGGGTAAGGCCGGTTGGGTCCCGAACGGTTTCGCATCGAACGGCTACGGTGATCTCAGTCCCGGCAAGTACAGCGTCGTGTCCTGCTTGCTCATCGAGTTCCTGATGACCTTCTTCTTCATTTTCATCATCGTCGGCACGACGTCGAAGGGAGCCGCGACGGGCTTCGCCGGCATTCCCATCGGGTTCGCGCTCGTGCTGATCCACCTTATCTCGATCCCGGTGACCAATACCTCGGTCAACCCGGCCCGCAGCACCGGACCGGCGCTGATTGCAGGCGGCGAGTACCTCGGACAGCTCTGGCTGTTCTGGCTTGCACCCATTGGAGGCGCCATGGTTGCCGGAGCGATGTCGCGCTGGCTCTACGAGCCCGCCGACGTCATCGACACGACCGTGGTCGAGAAGCGGGCGTCGGCATAAGCCCGGTCGCCACAATGGCGCTACGTCATCGCAGCGAGGCGATACCGTGAGCGGCGGCGCCCCAGATCCCGACCTCAAGGGTGTTCTCTGGACGGGCTCACGGGTTGGTTGCTGAGCCAGGCAACGCCCGTGAGGAGCGTGTCATCCGCTGTCGGTCAGGACATCGACCGCGAGCGCGATCTCATGCTCCTCGTCCGCGGGCACGATGCGGATGCGTACCTTCGGTAAGCGAGCGTCACAACAGGCATTGCCTTGG
Source organism: Methylobacterium sp. AC690 (assembly GCF_979256535.1). Classification (NCBI taxonomy): domain Bacteria; kingdom Pseudomonadati; phylum Pseudomonadota; class Alphaproteobacteria; order Hyphomicrobiales; family Methylobacteriaceae; genus Methylobacterium; species Methylobacterium sp. AC690. The sequence goes on from NZ_CEEDOX010000012.1 coordinate 24,467, forward strand.
GTGTTCGCGATCTCGTCAAGGGCGACACCCGCGAAAGCCAACCCACCACAGACGGCCTCACGGACTTGCGTCGCGTGCTCTCCGATACCGCCCGTGAACACGAGGGTGTCGAGGCCGCCGAGCGCTGCGATCAGCGAACCCGCCTCGCGCACGATCCGGTAGGCGAACAGGCCGAGGGCCTCCCGGGCCTTCGAATCGTCGCTTGCCTCCAACACCCGCACGTCGTCGCTGATGCCCGATACGCCGAGAAGTCCTGACCGCTCGTTCAGGAGCTCGGCCACGGCATCGGGCGACATGCCACGCTCCCGGATCAGGTGCAGCACGAGGCCCGGATCGACCGCCCCGCTCCGCGTCCCCATCATCAGCCCGTCGAGCGTCGTGAATCCCATCGTGGTGGCGACGCTGCGTCCGTCCCGGATGGCGCACAGGCTCGCCCCATGCCCGAGATGTGCGGCGAGGACGCGCCCGCGCGGAAAAAGCCGTCCGACATGGGCGTAGGAGAGGCCGTGGAAGCCGAAGCGCACGAGCCCCTCGTCGATCAGTGCCCGTGGCAGCGGGTAGAGCTGGGCGAGCCGGTCCTGGGTGCGGTGGAACGCGGTGTCGAAGCAGGCCACCTGCGGAAGGTCCGGCCAGGACTCCGCGACCGTACGGATACAGGCGAGTGCCTGGGGCTGGTGCGCTGGAGCCAGCGGAACCAGGCTCTCCAACGTGGCCAGGACCGCCGCATCGAGGCGCACGGGCGCCGCGTAGCGCAGTCCGCCGTGGACGATGCGGTGGCCGGCCGCTGTCGGCGGGAAGGGGAGCCGCGCGAGCAGCCACCGGGCGACGGTCGCGTGGCCGCCCGATGGTGGGCGCTCACGGTCCGCGGCTCCCCCTTCGACCGCAAGCTGCGGGTCCTTCCCGATGCCGGAGACGTGCGCGCGCCAAGCCGGGGCGTTCTCGCCCGGGCGGAACAAGGCACACCGTAGGCTGGAGGAGCCGGCGTTCAAGACAAGGATCATGTCGATGGCTCAGGTCTGGATGGTCCAGCCATCGACGGTCTCACCGCGGCGGGACTCGTTCTTTTGGGTCGGGCAGGCCTGCATGATGTCGCCGGCGGTGCGACGGTCGGGATGGTCGAGCCGTTGCCTTTCCGGCCAGGCCCAATCCTTCACCTCCGGGAGGTCGTCGCCGGTCAGGCAGACGTATGCCCGATGGGCGGCCAGGGCCTCCCTGAGCGCTTGCTCGGCATGCTCGCGATGGGCTCCGAGCCGGGGCGCCGCCTGCAGGGCAGCGAGTGCGAGGTGGTAGCGGTCGAGCCGGTTCAGCACGCACATGTCGAAGGGCGTGGTCGTCGTGCCTTCCTCGATGAAGCCATGGACGTGGAAGTTCGCGTGGTTCGTCCGCTTGTAGGTCAGGCGATGGATCAGCCAGGGATAGCCGTGATAGGCGAACACCACCGGCCGGTCGTGGGTGAACAAGCCGTCGAAGGTCGGATCGTCGAGACCGTGCGGGTGCACCTCGCGCGAGGCCAGGGTCATCAGGTCGACGACGTTGACGACCCGGACACGCAACTCGGGGACATGCCGGCGCAGCCAGTCCACGGCCGCCAGCGTCTCCAGGGTCGGCACGTCCCCGGCACAGGCCATGACCACGTCGGGCTCGGCCTCGCCCTCGTTCGTGGCCCAGTCCCAGATGGAGGCACCGGCCGTGCAATGCCTGGCCGCGTCATCCAAGCTGAGCCATTGCAGGGCGGGCTGCTTGCCGGCCACCACGACGTTGATGCGGTCGTAGGTGCGCAGGCAGTGATCCATGATGCACAGGAGGGTGTTCGCATCCGGCGGCAGGTAGATGCGGGCCGTGTCCCCGCGCTTGTTGGCCACGAAGTCGATGAAGCCCGGATCCTGGTGGCTGAAGCCGTTGTGGTCCTGGCGCCAGACATGGGACGACAGCAGGATGTTGAGCGAGGGCACCGGGCGGCGCCAGGGGAGCGCGCGCACGCCCTTCAGCCACTTGGCGTGCTGGTTCACCATCGAATCGACGATGTGAATGAAGGCCTCGTAGCAGGCGAACACGCCGTGGCGCCCGGTCAGGACGTAGCCTTCGAGCCAGCCCTCGCAGAGATGCTCGCTCAGGATCTCCATTACCCGGCCATGCCGCGCGAGATGGTCGTCGCCAGGCAGGAGCGCTTCCTGCCAGACCCGGTTCGTGACCTCGAAGGCGGCGTCGAGGCGGTTCGAAGCGGTCTCGTCCGGACCCATGATGCGGAAGTTGCGGGCCTCGTCGTTCAGAGTGAGAACGTCGCGTAGGAACGTTCCGAGCACCCGCGTCGCTTCGGCCGTGGCCGTGCCGGGGCTCGGCACCGTGACCTCATACCGGCGCAGGTCCGGCAGGCGGAGCGCTTGGGCATGCCGGCCACCATTGGCCTGCGGGTTGGCGGAGAGGCGTCGCTCGCCGGTCGGAGCCAGGGCCGCCAAGCGGCCGATCAGGCGCCCCCGCTCATCGAAGAGGTCCTCGGGTCGGTAGGAGCGCAGCCACCGCTCCAGGATGGCCCGATGCTCCGAGTTCTCCCGGACCGCGGCGACGGGCACCTGATGCGAGCGCCAGGTCCCCTCGACGGCCTTGCCGTCGACGACCTTCGGCCCCGTCCACCCTTTCGGGCTGCGCAGCACGATCATCGGCCAGCGCGGACGCTGGACCTCCCCGCCCCGTGCGGAGCCTTGGATCTCCGCGATGTCGTCCAGGGCGGCATCCAACGCCGCTGCCATGGCCTGGTGCATGCGGGCCGGGTCGTCACCTTCGACGAAGGCCGGCTCGTAGCCGTAGCCCACCAGGAGGCTGCGCAACTCGGCTTCCTGCATCCGGGCGAGGATCGTCGGGTTGGCGATCTTGTAGCCGTTGAGGTGCAGGATCGGCAGGACCACGCCATCCGTCGCGGGATCCAGGAACTTGTTCGCGTGCCAGGAAGCGGCGAGCGGGCCCGTCTCGGCCTCCCCATCGCCCACCACGCAAGTGACGATCAGGCCAGGATTGTCGAGTGCGGCCCCGAACGCATGTGCCAGGGAATAGCCGAGTTCGCCGCCCTCGTGGATCGAGCCCGGCAGCTCTGGCGAGGCATGGCTCGGGATGCCGCCGGGAAACGAGAACTGGCGCATGAGCCGGCGCAGGCCCTCGGTGTCTTGTGCGACGTCCGGGTAGACCTCGCTGTAGGTGCCCTCCAGGTAGGCGTTGGCCACAAGGCCTGGCGCGCCGTGTCCCGGCCCCCAGACCGCGATCATGTCGAGGTCACGCATCCGGATGACCCGGTTCAGGTGGGCGTAGATGAAGTTCAGCCCCGGCGTCGTGCCCCAGTGGCCGAGAAGCCGCGGCTTGAGGTGCTCGACCTTGAGGGATTCCTGCAAGAGCGGGTTGTCCATCAGGTAGATCTGTCCGACGGACAGGTAGTTCGCGGCGCGCCAGTAGGCGTCGATGTCCTGCAGCCCGTCCGGTCCGAGGGGACCCGGTACGAACGCCAAGCCCTCCAGGTGATCATGCCGGGGGTGGACGCGGTGTTCGTCCCGTCCGGGTGTCAGTTCCATGCCGGTCTCCAGGCGAGCTTCGGGTCTCCCGTCGAGTTTGCAGGCCCTGAACCGGAACGGCTTTGATCCATCTCAAGGCCATCTCCGGTCCGACGGTCATCATGGTTCCCGTAACCGAGAACGGGAGCCGGCAATGACCTTGGTCATGAGATCCACCTACGTCCGGTCGGTCCGGCATGTCCGGGTGCCGGTCACACTCCAGGCGCACAATACGGATGCGCCCTCGGTGGTTACGGACGGCTACCGCTACCGAAGTATCGGCAGCCTGCAGGCCTTGGGCCTCGCGATCCTGGCCTCGCTGGTGACCCCCACACTGCTGTGGCTGGTGCTGTGAAACCTTAAGTGAACCTGAGCCGGAGACGGACGATGGATGACAGGACCCTGCGCCAGCACGTGCTGGAGGAATTGGAGTTCGATCCGAAGGTAGACGCCGCCCATATCGGAGTGGCCGTTCGCGACCGCATCGTGACGTTGTCCGGCCACGTCGCCACCTATGCCGAAAAAGTCGCCGCCGAAAGGATCGCACAGCGCGTCCGTGGGGTCCGGGCCGTCGTCGAGGAGATTGAGGTCCGCTACCCAGCCGACGAGAGGACCGGCGACGAGGAACTCGCCTCTCGCGTCGTGAAGGTTTTGGCCTGGAACGTCCAGGTCCCGGACGAGACGATCAAGGTCAAGGTCGAGGATGGCTGCGTCACCCTCGATGGCTGCGTGCCCTGGTACTACCAGCGGGCGGCGGCGCAAGCCGCGGTGGCGAAACTCGCGGGCGTTCGCGAAGTGCTGAACCTTCTCGCGGTCAAGCCGCCGGTGCGGTCGGCCGACGTGAGGGCGAAGGTGCTCGCGGCCTTGAAGCGGACGGCGCGGGACCCCGACGGCATCACGGTGCGTGTCGAGGGCGACACGGTGGTCCTCGACGGATGCGTCGACCTCTGGCGGGAGCGCGAGCTCGCCGAGCGTGCGGCTTGGTCGATCCCGGGCGTCCATGCCGTCGAGGACCGCCTGACGCTGGCCTGGTAGGCGACCACCCCGAAGATCGACCGATGCGGGCGACGCCCTGCGCCGTCGAGGTTCCTGACGGTCACGGGGGAGAGGTGGAATGGTTGCCAAGGATCATGGATGCTGGGTTCCGAGGCGCAAGCCTGGGCGCCTGCTGCCACGTTGGATCGGCGCCAAGCTGGGAAGGCGGCCAAGGCAGGTCGGCAGCGAGGCACGCAAGCGGACCGTCCGATGGACATCGAGGCTCTGCTCCGGGTCGTCCAATCGGTGGTCGCGGGTGGGCTCGGCTCCTCTCCGGCCACCCTGCAGTCCCGCCTTCGCGATGAGTCCCCGTCACCGACGAGCCCCCGGGCAAGCGGGCGCCGATGGCAACGAGGCTTTCCTTGAGATGGATCAAGGCCCGGCAGGCAAGCACCGGACAGGATGCCCGCATCAGGTCGAGACATCTCGTCCAGGGGAGGCAGGCATGAAGATCTCGAACGTGATGGTGTCCCTCGATCTTGGGGCCGCGGCTGCCGACCGGGTCCAGCTCGCCGCGGGCATCGCCGGGCGCTTCGAGGCCAGGGTGATCGGCGTCGCCGCTCGGCAGGTGCCCGCCCTCATCGCCGTCAACGACGTCCGCGAGGCCGAGCGCATCTACGAGATCGAGGACCGTCGCGCGAACGAACAGCTCGCCGAGGCGAAAGCCTTGTTCGAGCGAGAGGCCGACCGCGGCGTCCGGACGGCTTGGCGTGCCGCAATAGCCGAACCGACGGCCTACCTGATCGAGCAGGCGCGTGCCGCCGATCTGGTGGTGGTGGGGCGCCACGGACCGGCCGACGGTGATCCCGGGCTGATGGGCGTTTCGGCCGGCGCGCTTCTGATGGAGGTCGGCCGCCCCGTTCTCGTCGTGCCACCCGGGATCGAACGACTTACGGCTAAACGGGTCGTCGTGGCCTGGAAGGACACGCGTGAGGCACGCCGTGCGGTCCACGACGCTTTGCCGTTCCTGACCAGGGCCGATGCCGTCCATGTCGTGGTGGTGGGAGCGGGCGCGCATGGGGAGGGCGCTGAGGACCTAGCCGCCTACCTGTCGAGCCATTGTGTCACCGTCACCACCCACCTGTTGCCGAGCCCCACGGTCGGCGGGTCCGAGGAGATCCTGCGGTTCGCGCATCTTGAGGACGCCGACCTCGTCGTCATGGGCGCCTACGGGCACACTAGGCTGCGCGAATGGATCTTCGGCGGGGCCACCCGCGACGTCCTGCAGACCACGTCCCTCTGCTGCCTGATGAGCCACTGATGCGCCACCTCGGCCGCCTTCGTAGCCTCGGCGCAGTCACGATCATGCTCACCGCGGTCTTTCCGGGTACGTCCGCCTCTGCCTGGGACCGGCGGGTCAAGCAGGGCGAGACCATCGCCCTGACGAACTGCGCGCGTTGCCACGCCGTCGGACGACTTGGTGCGAGCCCTCTTCAAGAGGCGCCCCCCTTCCGCACGTTGCACACCCGCTACCCCGTCGAGGACCTCGGCGAGGCCCTGGCCGAGGGCATCACGACCGGCCACCCGACCATGCCCGAGTTCAGGCTCGAACCCGACGAGGCGGACGCCCTGATCGCCTACCTCAAGTCGCTTGAGCGCTGAGCCTGCCCGGAGATCCCCGATGTTCCTGCGCTGCCTCCTCGTCCCGACCGCCCCCGGCATCGATCCGACGCGCCGCATGGATGCGGCGCTGCGTCTGAGCCGGCGCCTGCACGCCCACATCGGCGTGAGCTTCATGGCGCCTGGACCGGAGCATGTGCTGGCCAACATGGCGAGCCTGATGCCCGTCGATGACATGACCATCACGGCCATCGAGCAGGGCGTGCGCGAGGCCGCGGACGCCGGAAAGGCCGCGATGCAGGCCTGGTGCGCGCAGCGGAAGGTGGCGTTCATGCCTTCGGGTGAGCGGCTCGACGCCACCTTCGTGACCTGGGACGAGCTCTCGGGAGAGGTCGAACCCCTCCTGACGCGCGTCGGGCGCGTCAATGACTTGCTTATTGTAGACCGGCCCGATCCCGCGCAGCCCTTCACGGGGCGCGCGCTCGACACCGCCCTCTTCTCCATTGGGCGGCCGACACTAATGATCGGCGAACCTGTGACGTACGATCCCTTGTACCACGTGGTGATCGCCTGGAACGGCAGTCTGGAGGCGACGCGCCTGATCGGACAATCCATCACCCTTCTGCGCGAGGCCGAGCGGGTCACCGTGCTTCACGCGAGAACGGAGCGGTTCGAGGAGGCAGGCGCGGCGGACCTGTGTGGCTACCTTCGCTGGCACGGGATCGTGGCGGATGCGGTCACCTTGCCGGTGAAGGAGGGCATTTCGGTCGGCGCCGCCATCCTTGCGGAGGCCGAGGCCCGGGATGCTTCCATGCTCGCGATGGGTGCCTACACCCACAGCCGCGTGCGCGAGTTCCTGCTCGGTGGCGTCACCCGCCATGTCATCGAGAATGCCCGCCTGCCGGTCCTCATGGCGCATTGATGGATGCACTAAATCCAGGCCAGGGTTTCGGCCCGACGCGCTCAGAACGGTGCGGAGGCGCGTTTCGTGAACCGGGCAGACACGTTGCCGGACAGGTCGATGCTATCGGGATTGAGCTCCAGCACCGGGCTCCCGGGCATCAGGGCGAATGTCGTAAGATCGGCCCAGACGACGTTCGGGCTCGTGGTCAGCTCGAAGAAGTAGCGCCTGTTGGAGAGATCGGCGACGGTCCGATACTCGGTATTGTAGATGCCGAACCCCTTGTAGGGCGCACCGAACGGGACCGACAGGTTGCGGACGATGGCGAACATGGCCGCGGCCGCTTCGCGGTCCGTCCTCGGCGCCGGCAGCATCGCGCTGAAGTAGGCCGCTCGCTGAAAACGGTCTCGCGGGTTCACGTTGCCAGGAACGGACGTGTCGCTGCTCGGCCTTGAGAAATCCCGTGCTTGCAGGAGCGTGAGCTGCTCGTCGTAGGGCGGGTCGTTCGTCATGATCCGGTACTGCCGGCCATGATGGATCAGGGGCTTGCCGCCGACGTACTCGACGATGGCCGAATCGCCGCCGGCATCCTCAAGGGCGAGATGCACGGTCGTCTTGGTGCCGTGCGTCTCCGCCATTACCAGCTGCACCGTTTCGAGTAGGGCGAGGGCTTCCGTCACCGTGGCGGCGTTGTCGAGGACGTATTGTGCCCAAAGCCCCGCCTGCAGCCCAGGCCTGGCAGGATCGCGTGGCCCGAAATCGGTTCCCTGGAGAAACAGCATGTGCGCGGCAAGCCCGCGCTCGTTGAGGCCGTCGGCCGTCCCGAGGCCGTAGATCGTGGTCACCAGGCTTCCGTACAGCGACGTCCACCGCAACCCATTCTCCGGGACAACCTCGACCGCTCCGAGACGTGCGCCATCACGGTTCATGCCCTGGGGCAGGACCATCAGCGTCGGCTCGGTCGATTCCGGCCAGTCCATCGTCCGGCCGACGAGCACGCCAAGTCCATTGTCGTTCCAGAGAAGGCGCGAACAGGCCGCCGCCCCGCCCAGCGAGAGGACCGTCGCTCCCATCAACGCCGTGAGACTGACGAGGCGTGCGTGCGTTCGCGTCATCGGCATCGGGATACTCCTGTCGCCAAGGATACGGGCGATGCGAGGAATGTTCAGTGGCTCATCAGGCAGCAGACGGGACAGCCGGCGAGCAGGTCGCGGGTGACGCCGCCGAAAGCCCATTCGCGCAGGCGGCCGTGGCCGTAGCCGCCCACCACGATCAGGTCGGCCGCCTGCTCCGAAGCCGCGTCGATCAGCGCCTCTGCGGTCGTGGCGCCGTAGGCATCCTTCTGAACCGCTGTGGCATGAACGTCGTGGGCCTGGAGGAAGCGGACGGCGGCCTGGGTGTCGGCCGCACCCGTTCCGTCATCGATGGACAACACGACGACGTGCGAGGCCCGCTTCAGGAACGGCAGGGCATCCCCAACGGCGCGGCGCGCCTCGCGGGTGTTCTTCCACCCGATGGCGACGCGCCGGGCGTCGAGATGATCAACCATGGGAGGAACGACGAGCACGGGTCGTCCGAGTTGCATGACGGCGCTACCCGGATCGACCGTCATGAGCGGGTTTCCCTCATCGTCCCTGCCGAGGACGATGAGGTCGGCAGCGACGGCCTGGCGCGCGAGGAAGGCGTTTGGAAAGTCGAGGTTCGAGCGCCACTCGATGCGGCTCCGGCCATGGGCGGCCTCGTCGAAGGCCGCATGCGCGCTCTTGAGGTCGGCCAGGACCGCCTCCTGCACCGAGGCCATGCAGTAGCCCCCTCCCAAGGTCGGACCGACCGGCACGGCCTCGTAGGCCGGCATCTCGGCCGCGACTCCGATGAGGCCGGCGTTGAAATCGTCCGCGAGATGCCCTGCGAGGCGGATGCGGTCGTGCGCATGCTCGCCGAGGTCGACCGCGACCATGATGCTTGCGTAGGACATGGAAGACCTCACACGGAATGGGGATGTCGAGGTGCGATCCGACGAGCGACCGGAACCGGGGCTTGGGCCGGTCCCGGTCGGTGGTTCAGGCGAGCGTCAGGTGGTCCACGACGGAGCGCACGCCGGAGGCGGACCAGGCGGCGTTCTCGGCGAGCCGGCGCTCGTACCAGGCGTGTACGGACCCATCGAGCGTGACCGTGTCGCCCTTGACCGACACCGTGATGTGGTCGGCCTCGACCTCGGCGTTGCGCTTGAGCGCCGCCTCGATCTTCGAGCGTACGTCCGTGGCGCTCGCCCGCGGCTTGACCTCGATCATGTTGATGATGCCGGAGACGCCGGAGAGGCGCTTGAGGGCGGCCCGGGCCTCCTCCTTCTGGTACTGCCACGCAACCTCGCCCGTGAGCGTGATCCAGCCGTCCTGCACCCTCACCTGGATGGCGTTCGGCGGAACGGTGACGGACCAGTCGAGCATCTGCACGGCGCGCTTGGCCAGGTCCTCGTCACGGGGCAGCGCCTCGCCTGCGAAGCGGACCTTGATCTCCTCGACCACGCCGCGCACGCCGCGCACCTTCCGGGCTGCTTTTTCGGCCGCCATCCGCTCGGCGTAGCTGCCGACATGCCCGGTGAGCGTGACGATGCCGTTGTCGACGGCCACGCCGATATTGGCCGCCTCGATGCTCGGCTCGAAGTCGAGCTCATCGATGATGCTCTGTCGCAGGATCTTGTCGCTCATGGGGAAATTCCTTGGATGAGGAGGGTTCGGCGACGTATCCTGGCCCCCGCAAGCCGGCGGACATTGATCCAGCGCAAAGGGCACCCCGGCTCGGATCCTGTCCTCCATTGGGCATTCCCAGCACTCCGCCTGGTCCCCCTCCGCCAAGCGGCCCATCCTGACAGCCCGTGCGACAGCATCGGTCAGGCAGGGCCGGTCAAGCATCGGGACGTCGCCGAAAGCCTGCGGAACCGGGATGGAGCCCGAGAACATTGCGAAGGGGATGCCGCGCCGGCGCAGCGCACAGGCGAGGGTAAAGCAGGGTCCTTCCTGCAGGTCGACGCTCACCACCGCGAAGGCCGGCTCGCTGCGTGCCAGCCCCTCCAGGGCCGCGTCGCAGGAGACATAGGGACCTGCGACGGCGTAGCCTTCATCGGTCAGGATGTCTTCCAACCACATGGCCGGCAGCGCCTGCGGCTCGGCGACGAGCACGACGGGTTTGCAGGCTGGATCGTTCCCCGGCATGGCGCGCCCTTCCAATATTGGAAGCGCCTAAGATTGGGCCTGCGGGCCGGTCCGGCCTTGATCTACCGCAACGGAAGGACCGCGCTTAACAGCATCGCGGCGACCGCGAGCAGCATGCAGGCGGTGGCGACCCAGCCAAGCCACCGAAGCGGCCCGCGGATGGCGAAAGTCCCCATGATGTCGGTGCGGGCGGCGGCCAGCATCATCACGGCCATGATCGGCACCGCGATGACGCCATTGACGACGGCGCTCCAGTACAGCGCCCGGATGGGGTCGACGGCACCCAGGCTGATGATCATGCCGACGAGGGTGGCGAGCGCCACGGTCCCGTAGAAGGCGCGGGCCTCCAGCAGGCGCCGGCCGAAGCCCACCGGCCAGCGCTGTGCCTCGCCGACCGCATAGGCGGCCGAGCCGGCCAGGACCGGCACCGCCAGGAGGCCGGTGCCGATGATGCCAAGCGCGAAGACGCCGGCCGAGAGGGGCCCGGCGATGGGACGCAGCGCCTCCGCGGCCTGGGCCGAGGTCTGGATGTCGGTGATGCCGCGCGGGTGCAGCACCGCGGCGGTGGTCACCATGATCGCCAGGGCGACGACGTTTGAGAACGTCATGCCGACGAGGGTATCGACCCGGATTCGGTGAAGGGCGGCCTTTCCCTGCTCGGGGGCATGCGCGAGGTCGCGCCGCCGCGGAAAGGCGTGCAGGTCCTCGGCCTCCTCCGCCGCCTGCCAGAAGAACAGGTAGGGGCTGATGGTGGTGCCGAAGATCGCCACCAAGGTCGTGAGGCTTGCCCCGCTGCCGTCGAGACGAGGCACCGCCATGGCCCATCCGAGCTCGGACCAGGAGACATGGGCGAAGATGACCACGCCGAGATAGGCGAACAGACTCATGGTCAGCCACTTCAGCACGGCGACGTATCGTGTGTATTGCAGAACCAACTGCATGTAGACGCAGGTGCCGGCGAACAGCGCGACGTAAAGCCAGCGTGGTCCCGGCAGCAGGAGGTTCAGAGCGTCCGCCATCGCCCCGAGATCCGCGCCGAGGTTCAGGACGTTGGCAAAGAGAAGGAGCATCACCACGGCCTGCAGGAGGCCGTTGGGATAGTGCTGGCGCAGGACTCCGGCGATGCCGTGGCCGGTGGTGCGCCCAATCCGCGCCGAGACCATCTGCACGGCAGCCATTAGGGGCAGGCTGTAGAGCATGGTCCAGCACAGCCCGTAACCGAGTTGCGCTCCAGCCTGCCCGTATGTGGCGATGCCGCTCGGGTCGTCGTCAGAGGCCCCCGTAATCAGTCCCGGTCCGAGAACGCCTAGCAGGCGTGGTTTTGACGGACCGACCGCGGCACTCAGGCCCTCCGGATCGTCCGGCTCGCCCAGGATGCCGGTGACTGGTACCGGCACCTCCGTCATAGGCCGATGCCCCGCGTGTCATCAGGGCAAATGTCGTGCGTGAGTGACGACAGGGCATCGGGCGCGGAGCAGATCGTGCGGGCGACCTTCAAGGTAGCGTCCAGGTCATCGCGGTCCGTACCATAGCGACGGCATAGGGCTTCGAGCCACGGCAGCGTGCCGTCAGGCCCTGGCCAGATCGCCGTGGCCGAAACGTGGTACATTCCGTCGAGGGCCTCGATGCCGTAACCGGTGACGGCCCATTGCCGCCCCCGCCAGTGCACCGGTTCGGTAAGCTCGTGTCCCATGACGTCACTCCCATTCGAAACGGGGTTACGTGAGTTCTTCCTGCACTTCCGCCGCGTCGCAGGCATCCGCTCGAAGCCGCCAATCCACCAAGCCATTGGCTTCGCAGAACAGGGTCTGCCCGGCTGTGATGGCAGAATCCGATGACGGAGCCGGGACGAGGACCTGATGCTGGAGCGCGCGCCGCTCATGGCCGGTATCGTCGCTGACCTGCTTGTGGAACGTGACCAGGAACATCCTCATCGGGTCGCCTCCGTCCTCTTGTGACGAGACGCCGTCTCGTCCTTCGCGATCGGAGATGAGGCCGGAATCGGATGGTCGCCTTGATCTGCCGCAAACCCGGCCCCCGCGTGTGGGTAGAAGCGGGCGCGCTTCGGCGAACGAAGCGCGTCGTGGGGGTCGGAGGACGCCACTCGATGGGCATGGGCCTTGCCGTGCAGCGGCCAGTACCGCTCCATCGCGAGATAGGTGAAGGAGGCCGACCAGCCGATGAGCAACAGGCCGTTCAGCGCCTCGACGCCGGAGATCAGGCGGGCATGCCCGACGGGGAAGTGGTCGCCGAAGCCGAGCGTGGTGTAGGTCACCACCGAGAAGTACAGGCAGTCCTCGAAGGTGGTGACCGGCACGCCCGCGAAGGCGCCGTTGCCGAGTTGGAGGACGAGCAGCCAGTAGGCACAGGCGTAGATCCACACCGCCGCCGTGTGTCCGACGAAGGCCGCCAGCACCACCACGAGGATGCGGGCGCGCGGCGGAATCGGAAGTTCCGCCAGGTGCTCCGAGGTCAGGCGCAGGACCTCGTACAGCACCAGGATGGTGGTGATGACGAGGATGACGCTGGCGGACATGGCGAGAAGCATGTGGTTAGCCCGGGAAGGAACCCGGGAGGAGCATGCCCCGCACTGCGACGGTCGCCTTGACCTGCCTCAACGCAGCCCCGGACGCCCGCACCAGCTTTCTGGTCCGGAGGTCAGCGGGCCCTGATCCAGATCAACGCGGGACCCGATCCCTTGCCGTCTCCTGGTGGATGCGCCCCAATCCCGGGCGTGCGTCAGCAAGGGAGGCCGGCCATGCCGGACGTTCGCGTATCCGAGGATCTGTGGTCCACCGGAATGCTGCCCGAGGGCATCCTGGAGCGCTGGCTGGTCGAGGACGGGGCCAGGGTGAGGGCCGGGGAAGCCGTGGCCGCCGTCCGGATCGGCGAGGCGCTGCACGACATCGTCTCGCCGGCCGGGGGACGCCTGGAAGTGGTCGCGCCAGCCAGCGAGGTCGTCGACCCGGGATGCATCATCGCCGAGGTTCATTCCTGACGCCGCGCGGCTGCCGGACCTTTGAGGGAGATCAAGGCCGGCCGGCCCGCGAGGCGAGAGGATGACGGGAGCGAGCCGCGGCGGAGTGCGCCGCGGGCACCGGTCGGAGGCTTCGCATGGCACAAACCAACCTGCACGCGCGCCCCTCGCCGTCGGGATGGCCGACGGACGAGATCCTGCTCGGCACCCTCCAGCACGCGGTCGGCGTCGTGTTGGTGCTGGTCGCATGGGTTCTCCTCCTCGTCGACCAAGGCCGCGCGGGCGCCTCTGCACTCTTGCCAGGCCTTCTGGTCTTTGGGCTGTCGACCGCCAACCGGCTTCGCTTCCGCGCCGTGCTGGAGCGCGCCGTCGCGCTTGCCGGTGCCTGGACGCTGCTGGCCCCCTGGATGCTCGGGTTCGCCGCCAACGACGTGGCGACCTGGGCCCACGTGACGCTCGGTGGCGTGACCCTCGCGTCCGCGCTGGCCTGGCTCAAGCTGGCGAGAAAGCCATGACCGGAGCGTCATCACCCCTAGCCGGCATCCTCGCCCTGGCGGGATTGGCGATGGTCGCCATTACGTTCCCGGCTGCTGCCGGCCCGGATGAGGATCACCGCATCCAGGGCTGGACCGTTGCCGCGCAGCTTTGCAGCCGGTGCCACGTCATCGGCAAGGAGCCACAGGAAGGCGGACACGTCGGACCGGACTTCCGGACCATCGCCGCCATGCCGTCGACCACGGGCGTGGCGCTCAATGTCTTCCTTCAAAGCCACCATCAATGGATGCCGAGCGTGCGACTGGACCGGGACGAGCTGGATGCGGTCATCGACTACGTCCTCAGCCTCAAGACGGCGGAGCCCGCGAGGCCGTGAGGCCGTGAGGCCGGAGATCGAGAGCGATGCTTCCCTTTCCCGTACTCCTGGCCGACATCGGCGGCACCTACGCCCGGTTCGCCATTCTGCCGCGGCCGGACGCACACCCGACGCCGATCTGGAAGGTGGCGACGGCAGGCTTCCCCGGCCCGGTGGAGGCTATAAGGTCCTATCTTGATCGGCCCGAAACGATCAGGCCCTGCGCCGCCTTCCTCGCCGTCGCGGGTCGGGTCGGGAGCGGCGTAACGCGCCTGACCAACGCACCCTGGCGGTTCGACCTCGCTGAGATCGGCGTCGCGCTCGGCCTCGACGCGATGCGGGTGGTCAACGACTACGTGCCCCTCGCGGCGGCCCTCACGATTCTGGACCAGGCCGACCCCGCCGAACTGGCGCGGATCGGTCCACCGGTGACCGGCGCGGGCACGCGCCTCGTCATCGGGCCGGGGACGGGCCTCGGCGCGGCGGCCCTGATCCCGGCAGGCGAGCGTTACCTGATCCAGACGACGGAGGCCGGGCATATCGGGTTCGGACCCTGCGAACCGGATGACGGCCTGCCATGGCGCCGGCTGATGCCGTCGGAGGGCAGGCTGACGGCCGAGACCTTGTTGTCCGGTCCTGGCCTTGTGAGGATCGCACGGGCGCTCGCGGCGGCACGCGATGCGGAGGTCTGCTGGCGCCTGCCGGCGGAGGTCCTCGACGACAGGGCGGGGAACGCGGCCGCGAGGCAGACCGTCGAACAGTTCGCACGCCTTCTGGGCCGCTTCGCTGGCGACCTCTCCCTCGTGTTCGGGGCGACCGGAGGCGTCTTCCTGGCCGGCGGGATCGCTCCGCGGATCATCGCGGACTTGCAGGGCGACGCGTTCCACGCCGCCTTCGAGGACAAGCCGCCCTTCCATGAGGCGATGCGCGCCGTCCCGCGCTTCGTCATCACACGTCCGGAGCCCGCCATCGATGGACTGGCCGCGCTTCTGGCAGACGAAGACGGCTTCCTGATCCCCGGCCAGGACTGGCGCAGGGTTGAGGCAGATCAAGGTCGTGCACCGACGCCCGCTGCACCATGAGGGCCTCTCGCGGTCGAGCTCAGGAGCGAACTCGATGTCCTATGCAAGCCTCATGGTCGCGGTCGATGACGGACGCCACGCATCAGGGCGGGTCCGTCTCGCCGCCGAGCTCGCCCACCGCTTCGGCGCGCGCCTGGTGGGGGCGGCCGGCTGCCTCCCGGAGTATCCGCAGGGCTTCGGCGAGACCATCGTTCCGGCCGGCATGGCCATCGAGGAGATTCGGCAGGCCGCCCTAGACCGTCTGGCGGGCGTTGAGCAGGTCTTCCGGCAGGCCTCCTGCCTGAACGACCGGATCACCTGGCGCTCCGACTTGACCGCCCCGGTTCCTTTCCTGGAGCAGCAGTCGCGGGCATCGGACCTAATCGTCGCCGGCCGCCCCGCGGATGACGAAGGCGTATCCCCCGGAATGATGGTCGGCGTCGGTGACGTCTTGATGGGCAGCGGCCGACCCGTTCTCGTGGTCCCGCCGGGCGTCGAGCACCTGGGGGCCCGGCGGGTGATCCTGGGATGGAAGAACACCCTTCAGACGCGCCGGGCCGTCTCGGACGCCCTGCCGTTCCTACGGCGGGCCGAAGCTGTCCAGGTGTTGCGGGTCGCCGATGGCGAGGATCGGTCCGAGATCGAGGACGTCGTCGCATTCCTGGCCCTGCACGACGTCAACGCGGCCGCGCACGTCGTGAAGCCCTCGGTATGGACCGTTGCCGACGACCTCAGGACGGCGGCCAGCGAGTTCGACGCGGACCTGATCGTGACGGGGGCCTACGGCTACAGCCGCCTGCGCGAATGGTTCTTCGGCGGAGTCACGCGCGACCTCCTGTCGAAGGGCCCCGTTTCCTGCCTGATGTCCCATTGATCGCGAGTCCGCTCATGTCCAACCCGGGCAACCCCGAACATCCCGAGCCGAGTTTCCCGCCACCGTCGCCGGCGTTCCCGCCCGACCCTGGCTGGGATCCCGTGCCGGAGCCCTTGGGCGTGCCGACCTGGGAGCCCGAGGGCATTCCGCCGGCGAACGAGCCCCTGGGCATTCCTGGCGGGATGCCGCCTGAGATCGTCCCCTGATGCTTGCGGGCGCCGCAGCAAGCCGGAGGTAGATGGTGCACCTGATGCCCATCGTGGCGTGGTACCCAACTCCCGGCAGACGAGGGCGCGGATGCGCCGCTTGGAGGCACAAGCCCGTCGCCGGGCCTGAGATGCACCCAAGTCCTGATTTGATGCCGTTCTTGGCTCGACGCGAAACAATGTCAGACGTTAATTCCGCCTCAGTGAAGCCCATCCGTTGGCCAGTGAACGAGGCGGATCCCATCCCACAATTCGAAGTGTTTGTCGTCGGCCATCAAGATTGCGATGCCGAGCGCTTCAACGTCGTCCATCGCGAAGATGTCCCGAGAGTCGGACCAGTGTCCGTTGCACAGCAGGAAGAAGCACGTGTAACGGGTTCCGTGCCCGTTCGAAGCCGTGTCCAGCGACTGATCATGGTCATTGGGCATTGTAAGATCGCCCGTTGAGATGCCCCTGCCGCCAGGGGGACAGCTTTTTTCAGTATGGTTCGAGGAGGTGCTTACGCCTTGACCCTGATCAAAATACGCGACCGCATCGCCGGCCTTTCGCAGCATGGATACGATGATCGCTCGGAAACCGGTGAGACCTATGATCTCATTTTTCCACTTCTCCAAGTATATCGCCGGTCTTAGGGTCCAGGTCGAACTGCATTGCTTTACCGTTTTTCAGGCCTTCACCATCCCAGTGACCATCGTCAGCCTCGATCTTGGTGATCGAGGTGTAACCGGACGACATGAGCTTCTGCTTGACCTGATCCAGGGGCATCCAATCCGGCCCCGGCTGGTCAGCCAGGGCGACACCGTGAAGGCATACGCCAAGCGCCACCGTGCAGGTCAACATCGAAAATTTGGTCATATTTCACACCTGGGATAGATGTTAGCCGCGGATCAAGACTGCGGTATCAGTTGTACAATAGAGCATTGTCGATGCTCCACGCACATTTGGTGCGGCTTCCGGTCACCGCGCTCTCGGGATGTATTCAGCGTTTCAAACGTAATGGCCAGTCCCGGTGTCGGGCCAGGCTGGTTGTCTGTCACGGAGCGATCAGGTTCCGTGGCAGGCGACCGCCGAGCGGGCCGCCGTACGGGCCGGTTAGGATGCGACTCCGAGGGTATCGCGTATCGGATAACGTTCGGCAGAACGCGTTATGCCAGCGGGAAGGTGGTGACGAGGAGGTTTGCACGAGGATGGAGATGGCGCGGGAGGCCCTGACTGGCTTTCTCACCGACCTGCTCGGCCAGCACACTCATGAAGATCCTCCTGCCTAGGGCAGTCTCCGCCCTCTGGCGCTCGGAACTCAAGCGCGCCGGGCGCCGGGAGATCGGTGGCGTCTTCATGGGCGAAGCCCTCGGCGGGGATGGATTCCGGGTCGTCCAGGCAAGCGTGCAACGCGACGGAGGCAGCCCGACTCGCTTCGTCCGGGACCCGGAGCACCACGGGAAGGCCATCCGAGAATTCCACGCGCGTACCGGCCACGACTACCTACGTTTTAACTACCTTGGCGAGTGGCACTCGCATCCGTCCTTTGCGACGCAGCCAAGTCGTGACGATATCCTCGCCATGCAGGAGATCCTCGGGGACTCACGCGTGGGCGCCGCGTTCGCCTGCTTGCTGATCGTTCGCCACCGGCCTTTCCGACGGCTGGATATCGGCGCCAACGTCTTCACGCTGGACGGAGGCATCTCGTCCATCCCGGTGGAGCACGAGCGGTAACCGCAGTACGTCGCCAAGCCTTCCCATCCTGCGACCAGGGGCGGCCCTATCCTTCGCATTGCACAGCGCTCAGGGCGTGCTTGGCAACGACGCCGGACGCGGACATGTACCGGCGAGAACGAGGCGTCTCGTTGGTACCGGGTACATCGAATGTCATGTATGATGCGTGTCTGGCTGGGTCGCTCGCCCCATCTCGCCCAGGGTTCCCTGGGCCCTGACGCGCGTTCCCGGTTTTGCCCGGGATCCACAGTTGACCTGCACGGGCAAGCTCTACCTCTGTCTCGGCCAGGACGATGCCGCCAATTTGCGGTAGCCCCTGCGCACGTCACCGCACGATGACGGGCCCGTCACGAGGGCGTTGGTCGACGCCATCGCACGTAAGCCGAAGGGCCACGATTTCGTCATCGAGCGGGCGCGTCCCGCCGCGGTCCGGCGGCACATGAGCGTGATGGGCGGATAGACGGCAGCTTCGCGCCAACGATGATGCCGACCGAGCAGGTGCGGCGCCAGTGCGGATCGAACACGGCGCGACCTTCCGGCGTCCGGTTGCACCTTCGGACGGGGTGCTTGCCGGACAGCGGGGGGGTAAAAGCCCGACCGACGCCAGAGGCCGACGCGGTAGCACCACGACGGCAAGGGAGAGCACAGCATGTCGGATCTCGCCACCCTGCGTAGCCTCTCCGGGCTCAGCCCGGAGCCCGCGACCCTGAAGGGTTCGGCCCTTGTGATGGTCGACCTACAGAACACCTATCGCGAGGGGGTTATGCGCCTCGAAGGCGTCGAGCCGGCGCTCCGCGAGGCAGCCGCCCTTCTCTCCCGCGCGCGCGACGCGGGCATCCCCGTCTTCCACATCCAGCACGACGCGGGGCCGGGCTCGCCCTACGACGTCAGGGCGGCCATCGGCCGGATCAGTGACGAGGTCGCCCCCCGGGGAGACGAGCCGGTGATCACCAAGGCCTACCCGAACTCGTTCGTCGGCACCGACCTCCAGGCGCGGTTGGATGCCGCCGGGGTGAAGGACCTCGTGCTGGCGGGTTTCATGACGCACATGTGCATCAACTCTACCGCGCGCGGCGCATTCAGCTTGGGGTTCCGGCCCACCGTGGTCGCCTCCGCTACGGCCACCCGTGATCTACCCGCGCCTGACGGTTCGGTCGTCCCCGCCTCGCAGCTTCAGGCGTCGAGCCTAGCCGCCCTTACGGACCTCTTCGCCGTGGTCGCACCGAGGCAGGGTGACATTCGGGGCTAAGGTGCCTTGACGGCGGATGGGGACGGGCAGCCTCTGGGACGAGCCGACAGCCTTCTGCGGTTGCCATGGGTCGAGAATAGGCCGTCCCCATCCGGCATTCCCGCTTTGAAGCGTACACTTCGCCATCGGACGGAACCTGCCGACCGTCCAACGTCCGCCCCGATTACTCGATGCTCGGAAGCCGACAGTCAGGTATCCACCGAGTTGAAGAAGACGGGGCGCAAGCTCACGAACGCGCAGGTCGTGGGCGAGTACGGGCTCCAGAAGGTGGCCTACGACGTGACGAACGTCAGCTTGGGCATACTGATGATGCTCGACCTATACGACCTGGGAGGCGGTCAGCCGGACGTCGCCGAGCGGATCTCGGCCCACCACGTCACGCCGCCCTGGGGACGACGGAGCACGCCGTCGTCCTCTTCCGGCTTCAGGGACGCCGTAAGACCCCGTCTAAACTTTGAGGATGCCGAGGTCCCGCCGTGGGCCCGTCTCCCGTCACCGGCCCGGCTTCGACGCGTCGAAGCCGGGCCGGCTGGAGGTCTGAGGTGAGGTCGATGCCGGCCACGCTGAGTCAAGAATCGTTGGCCATGCGCATCAGGAATGGTTCGTACATCCATTCCCATGCCCGCCCATGGAGCCATGCATCCGCCCCCCGATGCCCCTGGCGCAGGTCATGGGCGGCGAAGCCACCCCGAAAATAAAGTCCGAGGTTCAGGGAGGGTCGCCAAGCGGTCTGAAGATGAGGAATGAGAAATATGACCCGGCGCTCAAAGTCATGGCCGTCCCATGGCTCATTTCCCGTTTTTCATGGGGCCAGACCCCTCTCCCTACCCCCATGGGGAACCGCTCCATGGGCGGCATGGGCTCGGTGCGGGCGACGGCTAAGCGCCTCTGGTCACTGGCCTTCCCGCAGGTGAGCATGGTCGCTGTCGCGTCGGGTGTGGTGCCCCGGCGAGCCGACATGACCGTCTCGGGGATCTGTCATCATGAGCCGTTTCGTGCAGGGGGACGACACCCCCCTGTCCTACGTGTGGCGGGCCGACCAGGCCGCCATGGAGATGCTCGACATGCAGCCGGGCCGTACCGCCGCCGACCGGGCCGTCCAGGCCTCCGTCATCGCCGCGGCGCTGATCGAGCACGATGGCCAGGGTCGTCGCATCAGCTACAGCCGAAACCGGAACTTCTATACTGAGGCGCGCTACGAGGGCTCGCCCATGTCGTACGACCGGCTCGTGCCGTTCGTTGACGCGCTCGACGTCGCTGGTCACATCCACCACTTCAAGGCCGAGCAGGGCGCACATCTTGCCCCGGAGGAGCGGGACCGGCTGCAGTCGGCATTCTGGGCGACCGAGCAGATGGCCGAGACCCTGCGGGGCTTGAAGTTGGCCCACGTCGGTCCGACCTCGCCCATCATCCTCAAGGATCTGGACGACCGTCCTATGGCCCTGCCGCGGACCGACCGCGTGCACCGGCTCCGGCGCGGGGTCGACGAGGTCAACGCCGGCCTGGCCGGCATCCGCCTGACGGTCGACCCCGCCGCCGACCCGGCCAACTGGGCACGCTCCGACTATCACCTTCGCGCCCGGAAGGTGCGCGCCGACGGCTCGGAAACATGGGCCTGCACGCTGCCGACGCCCAAGCCCTTCGTCGTCCGTATCTTCTCTCGCGGGACCTTCGACCTCCACGGCCGCTACTACGGGCACTGGCAGGGCCTCCCGAAGGCTCGCAGGACTGAGCTACTGATCAACGGCGAGATCATCGTGGAGCCCGACTTCCACTGGCTGCACCCGACGCTGGTGTACGCGATGTGTGGGCACACCCTCGCGCACGACCCCTACACGACCGGCTACTGGCCGCGGCCCGCAGGCAAGCTCGCCTTCAACACCTACCTGAACGCACCGACGACGTCGCTGGCAATCGGCGGCTTGATGAAGAAGCGCAACGAGAAGGGCGACGACGGAAAGCCGGTCTGGCGGTACGGCTACCGGCAGACGGCCCGCATCCTCGACGCCATCAAGGAGGCGAACCCCCGCGTCGCCCACATGTTCGGGTCCGACGCCGGGGTGAGGCTCATGGCCATCGATAGCACCATGGCGGGCAAGGTCATGAAGGCCTGCCGGAAGGCTAAGGTCGCCTGCCTGCCGGTACACGATTCCTTCATGGTGCCGGCGTCGAACGGCGGGTTCGTCGAGGGCGTCATGGCCTCTGTTCTCGACGAGACCATCGCCGCCGTTAAGTCAACGTTCTCAGAAACTTCGATCCAATCCATCTTACATAGTGCTCCCCTCTCTCTTCCCGGGTCGTCCCGGGCGGAGCCGGGAGAGACCTTCTCGCCGGAGACCGGGGCTACCCTCCCTGGGGCCGTGGGAGCCTCTCTGGCGGAGCCGGGAGAGGCCTTGCCGCCGGAGACCTGTGTAACCGTCCCTGGGACCGGGGAAGACACCCTGGCGGAGCCGGGAGAGACCTTCCCGCCGGGGGCCGGGACAACCCTCTCTGGGACCGTGGGTGCCTTCCGAGCCGTCGTGCCTCTCCCCCCGTCCCGGGGTCGCCTCCGTGCCGTAGCCGTGGCTCTCTCCCCTTCCCGCCGGCCGCCTCCCTTCCCAGCCTTCCACGCCGCCCTGCGGGACGAGCTCCGTGCCGAGGCCCCCGTCGCCGCCTCCGGACCCGTTCCGCGTCCCTCTGGTCTGGCCTCTCTGGCCCGCTCCCTGCCACCCTCTGCCGAGGCCGCTTGATCCTGCCTCCCCCGTTGTGGGTCCCTCGCGGTCACGGTAGAGTGTTGGCGTCCTGAGACGGGCCCCTGCACCACAGGTGTGAGACGCCTCGCGCTGGCCTCGCCGCGCGGGGCGTCTTCGTTCAGGTTCCCTCCGGCAGGGACCGCGAGGGGCACGACCTGGCACCGCCTCTCTCCCGTCCCGGCCCCGACGCGCGCACCCTCTCCTGACCTTCCCTCAGGAGCCCTGCCGTGTCCCTCGCCCTCGCCGTCGCCCCGCCCGCCGACCCGTCCCCGGCGCCGGCATGCGCCTCGCACGACCGCTCCTGCGGCTACCGCGCCAGGCCTACGCAGCACGCCGTCCGCCGGTTCGCCGACCGCGTCATGGGCCTGGAGCCGGTCCTGGAGGGCCTGACGGACAGGGGGCCATCGAGGCGCTCCACGGTCTCGGCTACGACCTCGACGGCATCTGGCACCGGCTGGCGTTCTATGGCTACTCCGGCCCCCGCTACGGGGCTCGCGGTGTCGTCGTCGGGCGCGTCGGGCTTGTCCTCTCCGGTGACCGCGTCGTGACGGTCCTGATGCGGGGCGCCTAAGCCGCCCCTGGCGTGGCCTGGAACTGGCCACGGGCGGGCGCGCACCGTTGGGCATCCCGGCCCCGCGTCGGCGGCCCACCGAGGCCCGTCCCGTGCACCGCTACCTCCCATTCAACGGGCATCACGAACGCCGCGAGGCCGAATGGGTCGGCGCGCTGGTCTGCCTTGGCGTCGCCATCGCCCTGCTATGCCGGGGCCGACCTTCTCGCGGCCCACCTTCTACCAGTTCGGCGCGATCGCCCCTGAGGGCACGTGGGGCATGGCCCTGCTCTGCGTCGCCCTGATGCGCATGCTCGGCCTCTGGGTGAATGGCTCGAAGCGGCACTCGCCCGTCATACGGTTCGCCACGGCCACGGCCGGCGCCCTGCTCTGGGGCTGGGTCACCTGCCTGCTCTGGAGGGACGGCTACCCCGGCGTGAACACCGGCTGCGGAGCCTACGGCGTCCTCTGCTTCGTCGACACCTACTGCGCCTTCCGGGCGCTGTGGGACCAGGGTCGCAACGACCAGCGCGCCGCCATCGTCCGGAGGGCAGCCCGTTGATCGACTGGCTCGTGACCCTCACCACCCTTCCGGCGGACGCCCTCAAGGCCATCGGCACGGTTGCCGTCGGCGGCCTGCTCGCCAGGGGCACCTATGTCCTGTCCCGCATCAAGGAGGCCCGCCGGCCCGTCGAGGCTGCGCCGTACCTTCCCCGAATCGGGCTCGGTCCGGCTGACCGCGACCTCGGCTTCACCCTCGTCCGGACCGGCACCGACCTGACGCGGGCGCTGCACGAGCACGGCGAGATCCTCCGCCGGTCGCTCCGGGACGATGAGGACGGTGGCGGAGGCGTGCCCCCGTCCCGGCCGCCGCTGCCCCGTCCCGGTCGGAGGGCGCACCCGTGAGGCGCCCCCGGCTCGCCCCCCACCAGAAGCGCATCGCCCGGCACAGCCGGGTGGTCTGGCTGTCGGGTGCCGGGTTCGTCTTCTCCGCGCTCCAAGCCGGCAAGGCCTGCCTGGCGTCCGATCCGCCGTTCGGCCCGATCCCGTTCGCGGTCGCCACGACCGCCGTGTCGCTGGCGGCGCTCGTCCTGCCCTTCCTCGCCAACTCGGCGCTCTCCGGGGACCAGTCCTGATGGGCCTGCTCGCATTCCTGCGTCGGAAGGCGCCCGCCGCCCGTCCCCCCGCCGCCCGCGCCGCGGCCAAGCCCGCCGGGACGGCCATGGCCCGCAACCGCATCCTGGCGGCCCTCGTCGCCGGCGGCATGACCACGGGCGTCGCGACCCAGGCCGTCAACTTCACCGGCCCGAACGAGGGCCTGAAGCTAGTGGCCTACAAGGATCGGCTCGCCCGGGACCTGCCGACGGTCTGCTACGGCGAGACCCGGGGCGTGCAGCTCGGCATGCGGTTCACCAAGGCCGAGTGCGACGCCATGCTCGCGAAGGCGCTGGGCGAGTTCGCCGACACCTCGGTCGAGCGCTGCATCAAGGCGCCCGTCCCGGACGCGGCCTACGTCGCCTTCCTCGACCTCGCCTACAACATCGGTTCCGGCGCCTTCTGCAAGAGCACCGTGGTCCGCCTCTGGAACGCCGGGGACCGGGCCGGGGCCTGCGACGCCGTCCTCAGATTCAATCGCGCCGGCGGCCGCATGGTCCCCGGCCTGACTGCCCGGCGCCAGCGCGAGCGCGCCCTCTGCCTGAAGGGGATCTGAGATGAACACCTGCACCGCCGCCGCAGCGCCGGACGCCAAGCCTTCGATGACCTCATGGGAGCGCGAGGGCTTCGACACCGACCTGGCCATCGCGGCGAAATGGATCGCATCCGGAGACCCGGCCATGCGCCAGCGCAGCGAGGACCTCCAGGTCTGGGTCGCAGAACAGGTCGCCCTCTATGCTTGACTCGGCGGCTGCCCTGCTCTGGAGCCCGCTCGGCGTCGCGGCCCTCGTCGCGGTCCTGTCCACCGTTGTGGGGCTGGTCTACGCGCCCCGGCTCGCCTTGCCGGTCGCGCTAGTGGCCGTCACCCTCGCCGGGGCGGCCTACGTGTCCCGGATCAGGGACGAGCTCGCCGGCGCCCGGGCTGAGGCTGCGGCCGCGAAGGCTGACGCCGCGGGCAAGGCCGCCGCCATCGAGGCCCTGGAAGCCGACGCTGCCGAGAGGGTGCGACGCGCCAAGGCATCGGCCGGGGCCCATGCCCGCATACGCCGGGCCCCGGCCTCCGACGACGGCCCGGTCGCCCCGGTGCTGCACGACGCCCTGGAAGGTCTCCGGCTATGAGGCACCTGCTCCTCGCCGCCGCGGCCGCCTTGCCGCTCGCCGGCTGCCACGACAAGCCGGCCCTCTCCGTGCCGGCGAGCCTGCTGCGATGCGCCTCGCGTCCCATGCCCCCGACGGGCGGGACCCGGCGCGACGTGGCCGGCTACGTCGTCGACCTCGCAGACGCCCACGCCGACTGCGCGGGTAAGCTCGGTCGCGTCCGCGGCTTGGTGGAGGCGGTCCGGTGAACGGCCCGGCCGCCGTCGTCGCGCTCTACTGCATGGCGGCCGCCCCGGCGCAGACGGTTGGCTCGGAGGTCTATCGCGCGCTCCGGGGCGAGACCGTCGCCGCGGCCCCCGCCCGGGATGTCGTCGCCGATGCTGCCCGGGGCGCGGTCACCCGGCATCGCCGGAGGCACCCATGAGCAAGGCATCCCGCGCCGTCATCCGGGCCGCCCGCCAGCTTGTGCGCAGCCGACGCTGGAGCATGGAGCTCCCGCCGGATCGCCCGCTTCCCGCTCACCTGGAGGGGACCCTGGAGCGCGCCCTGGCCGCCCTCGATGCCGAGGAGGCCGCCCGTGTCCGGGGCTGATCCCTGCCGCCGGGCACTGTCCCTGGACGAGGAAGCGGGCCTGTTCGCCGGGGACGCGCTCCGGGCTGCCCGGCACGTCATGGCCGGAAATCCAGCGGACGAGACCGACGCGGCCTACCTGGCGGTCTACGTAGTCCTCGCCGCGGCCGCCCTCGGGCAGGACCGCCCTCGGGGCTCGAGGGGGTTCGGCTCAGGCGACGGCCTCGGCGTCAAGCCCTAGCGCCGGAAAGTCGGCGGAGGCCTGGCGGTATGGTTAGCGAATCGCTTTAATCGCGTGCAGCCCGCTGAAGGGTCGGCCCCCGGCCGGTGGTGAGACACCGCGCCGAGGACCTCACTCCAGACCGGATCGAGCCCGTGTCAGAAGCTGCCTTCCACCATAACACCCTGCCGGCGCCAGTCGCGCCCCCGGTACCCGCATCCACCTTCTTCTTCGACGGCCACCCCGTCCGCGTGGTGACCCTGGCCGGCGAGCCCCGCTTCGTCGCCGCGGACGTGTGCGATGCCATCGAGCTCCGCGACGTGTCCGACGCCGTCGCCAAGCTGGACGAGGACGAAAAGGGTCGGGCTTCAATCCCGACCCCCGGCGGGCTCCAGTCCCTGCTCGTCGTCTCCGAGAGCGGCCTCTACACCATGGTCCTGCGGAGCCGCACCGCGACGACCGTCGGCAGCGTGGCGCACCGGTTCCGACGCTGGGTCACCGGCGAGGTCCTGCCCGCGATCCGCCGCACCGGCGGCTACGGCACCCCGGCCCCCGCCCAGGGCGCCGCGCTGATGGACCTGATGCGCAATCCCGCCATGGCGCTGGAGCTCATCGGGCACTACGCCACCGCGAACCTCGCGCTGCAGGAGCGGGTCGAGCCCGCGGTTCCCGCGGTCGCCTTCCAACAGGCATTCGTCGAGACCGACGATACCTTCGGCCTGCAGCAGGCGGGCAAGGCGCTCGGGCAGTCCCCCAACGGCTTCGTGAACTGGCTCCTCGGCCGGGGCGACATCTACCGCCGCGCGGGGAGCCTCTGCGCCAAGCAGGTGCTGATCGACCGGGGACTCATGACGGTCCGGTGGGAGCCCTACGGCGGCAAGCCCCGGCCAATGACCCGCATCACCGGCAAGGGCGTCGTCCACTACGCCCGGCTCCTCGGCGTGAAGCCGCCGCCGGCACCGTCCCAGGCCAGCCTGCCGGGCATCTGATCCCGCGCGCCTAATCCGTAACCAGACCGCCTTCGCTACCGATGGGCCGGCCCGCATCCAGCGCGGCCGGCCCCGCGCCCCTCGAATTCAGGAGGCCCGCGTGGCCGACAGCCTCAGCCCCTTCGAGCCCCATCCCGACCAGATCCACTTGGAGGACTGGCTCGCCGCGAACCCGGCGCCGGCCGCTCCCACCGGCAACGGCGGCCCCGCCCTGGAGGAGGAGCCCTCCTACGAGGCTCTCGCCCGCATCGGCACCGCGGTGCATGGCAAGCTCTGGGAGGGCAAGGTCTCCGAGCACCTAGGCGAGGGCCCCCGTACCATCCGTCGGTGGCGCAATGGCGAGGGCCGCCCGAGCGGGCGGACGATGGCTTGGGCCCGGGAGTGGGCCCTGCGGACGGCGGCCGATGTGCTGGCCGCGGCCGGGGAGCAGGACCTCGCGGACGATGTGCTCGCACGTCTCCAGGCGATCAAGCGCCGGGCCGCCGAGCAGGGGCGGGCCGCGTTCCGTGCCGCACAGGCCGAGGCCGCGGCGACGCCGGCCGCCTAGTCCCCGGACGAGAGGTCGCCGACGCCGCGCCAGGGGCACATGTCGACGCCGACCATCTCGCCAGCGAGGCGCAGGTTCTCAGGCCGAACGCGATCCTGGCTCACAACGAAGTTCCCGCACCTACCGTCCGGCAGGTCCCAGCGCCCCCCGAAGCCCGGGGCTCGTCCCCTTGTGCTCTCGCCGGTGCCGACGACGCGCTGGAGGACGCGCCCGGTGCGCGTGTCGCGGACGCCGCACTCGACCCTGACGGCCCACCGCGCCGAGTGTCGAGGCTCCGCGTCCACGATGCCGTAGCGCTCTCGGCCGGGACCGGCGGGCTCCTTCAGGACGTACTGCCAGCCGCTGTCAAACGTGGGCCAGAGGTCGCCCGCAGCCGCGACGGAAGGAAAGGCGACGGCGAGGGCAAGGATCAACAGGCGCATTCTTCGAGGTCCTTTAGAAGGGGTTGAAGGCCCACGCGCTGCCGTCGGCTTCGAGCCAGACGAAGGTGGCGCGGGTGATGATTTCGCCGGTGTCTCGGCGCCGGAAGCCGGGTTCGCTTAGGCGGTACCCGACGCGGACCGCGTCCTCGGTACGGGACGCCTCGGAGGGGTCGCCAACCACGACGGCATGGACGTCCCGTGCGCCCCGGAGGCACCGTAGCCGCCCGGCTTCCGATGCCCGGAAGGTGCACCCTGCGAGAGTCAGGGTAGGCACGTGGGCGACGACGAGGCCGCCCCGGCGGACGCTGAAGAGAAGCTTCCGCCGATGCCAGTACGCTTCCACTGGTATGAGCGGCCTCAGAGCGAGATGAGGCAGCAGGGTCCGAGCGACGGGAGTGGCCGGAACATCAGCGCCACGGCTTCCGTCTCCAACGCGAGGCGCAGGGCCTCCTCCTCGCCGAAGCGGCCGGACGCCCGGAGGCGAATGATGCGATCCAGGCGCAGGACGCACCCGATGGCGAGCAGCCCGCAGACCGTCCGGGCGGCGTAGAGCCCGCGGATGCGGACCCTGATGCCGGTCAGGGTCTCATCGCGCATGGACGAGCTCCCCCTTGGCGTGGAGGAAGGCTTCGGCGGCCTGCGCGGCGGCGTCCTCCGGAGCGAGCGCCCCGTATCGGACGGCTGCCTGCAGGGCCTCCAAGTGGCTGTCCCCGACGGAGGCGGACATTGCCGAGACGTGGCCCTTCGAGGCCGCGTCCCGGAGGAACCCCTGGAACATCTCGACGATGGCCGAGCCGGCGGGATGGGGCGGCTTGCGATGCTGCATAACGCCCTCCTTAGTTCGCCAGCTTCGGGTCGGACCGGAGCGCCACCAGGCGCTCGATGGCCCGGCGGAGCGGACGCATGCTGCCCCCGCGCCAGCCCTCCAGCGCACGGAGCTCCGAGCGATCCAAGGCAGGCGCCCACGAGACGTCCGTCCCGGTCTCCCGGCGGATCGCCCGCATGATGCCCCTCGCGACGACCGGGAGGTCCTGTCGGCGCGGAGAGGGCCAGGCCACGCAGACCAGTCGGTCCAAAAGGGGGCCGGCGAGCGGCTCGCGGCGGTTGGCCGTGACAACGACGGACAGGCCCGACAGGTCGGTGTCGGCCTCCAGGCCCGGGTCCCGGTAAGCGTGCCGCCGGGAGGGCTCGGTCATCGCGAGGAGCGCCGCGGCCAGCGAGCCGTTGAGGTCGCTCGTGGCGATCTTGTCGAGCTCATCCATCACCAGGGCGACCGTCGCGCTGCCGGCCGAGAGCATGAGTTGGGCCGGCACCGAAACTCGGGCGGTGCTGTACATCCGGCTCGTGCCTCCGAAGGACGCCCCATCCCCGTTTCCGCCGCACGGCATCAGGGTCGTGGGCAGGCCGACCGCCTCGCAGAGGTCTACAGCGAACTCCGTCTTGCCGGAGCCCTGCGGGCCGATGATTGCCGTGGCGGGCATGACCATCCGGTCCCGGCCCGCCAGCGGCGCGAGGAGGCGGCGGATCTCCTCCGCGGCCCAAGGCCGGTTCTCGACGAGCCGCTCGCGGACCTCGGCGAGGTCGGGCACCGCGACCGACGTCAGCGGCGCCTTGGCGCTCCGGGCGTAGGCCGCCATCGGACCCTTCCCGAGATGGTCCAGACTCCCGGAGACAAGCGGGCGCATGGCCGGGCTGTCCTTCGGCGCCGGCCGCGCCGGCTCGGCGTAGACCTTCCGGGCCGGGCGCCGCGTCTGGCGCAGCGGGGCTGGGTACGTCCGCTCCAGGTCGAGGACGTCGATGTCCGGGACGTCGTCGTCCTCGGGGCCCGAGGGGCGCAGGAATCCCGCGGGGTCCTCGTCGCTCGGGGCCGCCGTCGCCGCCTCGTGCAGCAGGACGACCTCCGAGATCATCGCGAGCTCGTGCGCGGCCTTGAGGCGGGCGGGGAGCCGGGGGCGCGGCTTCTCGGGATCCCGGCCGCCCTCGGAGATCACGGCGAGCGCCTCGTAGAGCGTCACCGTGGTCTGGTAGAAGCCGAGCGACGTATGCCCGACCGTCGTCAGCAACTCGCGCACTTGGCAGAGGAGGTTCTGTGCGCCGCGCAGGTCGCCGAGGATCATCAGGTAGGCTGCGGCCTGGGTGGCCCAGGCGTGATGCTGGAGCTTCAGGCTGCCCTTCGGCTTCTCGCCGGCGACCATGTGGCAGCCGTTCATGACGATCTCGATCAGGCCGGCGTCCGGCTCCAACGCCAGCTCGTCGAACGAGTTGGCCATGACCGGGTGCATCTGCCAGACGCGGGGCTCGGCCAGGATCTTCGTCGCCCAGCGCTTGGCCTCGGACAGCACGTCGGGCACCTCGGCCCCGTGTAGGAGCTCTTCGAGGGTATGGACGTGATCAATGGGGCGGGATTGGGCGGCGCGTTCGGCGGCGAGCATCTCGGCGCGCACGACGGCGGCGGCCGCCTCGAAAGAGCGGTTCTTCATCGGCTTCACTCCGTATGCGAGAGAGACCCTTGCCTCTCATGCGCATCTCCTCGGTATGAGGGGTAACCCGTTAAAGAATGGTTGCCCTATTCAGGCCGGAGCGGTTTTCCACGGCGGGCGAGCCGGAGCCCCTCAGCAGCATTTTGGGCGGCTTCCAAGGCCTCCTCGACGCGGTCGACGAAGTGTAGCGATTGCTCGGCGTGGGTGTCCGCGTAGCGGGCGAGCGCGACCATAAGCCAGCCCATCCCCTCGGCGTCGTCGTGGCTAGACATGCGGGCGAGTGCCTGAAGCACCGCCGGGGGCAGCCCCCCGCGGGCGAGGCGCTCGGGCTGCAGGTTCCGACGGTTGATGCCGAAGACCTCACCGAGAGCCATAGTCCAACCGCCTGGCCAAAGCCTGGACGCCGCGGCGTCAACGGCCGGCGCCAATGCCGCGTTCGTGGCGTCCCGGTCGAGCGGCTGCGGGTCGCCTTCGCCGATCAGATACGGGCGCCGCTCCGGGTCAAAGGCGAGCGCCAGGTGCCCGACGCGCCCGACGACAGTCCAGCCCTCGGGTGAGGGCCAGTGCTCGAGATCCATGTGCTGAAGGATGACGTCCATGCCGCCCGGGATATCACGCCCAGGCTTTGGCGCTAGCGGTCCGCGGCGTGCGCGTCGCAACGGACCCCGGGGCCCGGGACGCGCGGGCGACCGGGCGCGCCGCACGCCTCGCAGGTCTCCCGGCTGCGCGTCCGGGCGACCTCGGCAATGCGTCCGGCCGCCTCCATCGTCGCGTCGGTCCACGCGTCCCGGGGCTGCACGCCGAGCCTCAGGCCCGCGCAGTGTTCCCGGACTGACGTGACGACAACGGGGAGGTCCTTCAGGGACGTGAGGGCGTCCTCGACGAGCGGGCGCCAGCCTTCGCCGGACCAGACCTCCGCGTCGGAGGCGATCAAGGCGGGGAAGCGCTGGGCAAGGTCACTGTCGGCGATGCGCGCGATCAAGGCGCCGCCCGGTTCCGTGAGCGGCGGGCCAGGGAGCGGTAAGCCATCGACCCAAGGGCCGCGAGCGCGAGGAGCGTTACGGCGGTTGCCCCGAGTGCGTCTTGGAGGGTCACGACGAACACGGTGTCCTCCTGAGTTTGCCCTCCCGCACGCGGGAGGAGATTAGACCTCGCCCGATGGTAGGCGCGGTTCGGAGGTCTGCCCGCCGCAACGACGGCACAACTCAGAAGGTAAGC
Organism: Methylobacterium sp. AC690; assembly: GCF_979256535.1. NCBI lineage: Bacteria > Pseudomonadati > Pseudomonadota > Alphaproteobacteria > Hyphomicrobiales > Methylobacteriaceae > Methylobacterium > Methylobacterium sp. AC690. Next base: position 55,622 of record NZ_CEEDOX010000012.1, read on the forward strand.
GCCTCCCGCCCGGTCAAGCCGGCTGCCTGATTGTCTTGTGGATAGCGACCCCTCGCGGGAGCCTCCTCCGGAGCGGAACGGGAGGCGATTCGCATGAACGGGCGGACTACGGACATGGAGGGGCACGTACGCGCGCTCGGGGCCGCCATCTCGCGGCGCGAGTGGAGCGAGGTCGAGGCGGCCCATGCTGCGCTCCGGGACCGCGCTCGCACGGAGGCGGTCTCCGACGCATAGCTCGCCGCGTTGGAGCGCGCCATCGACCGGATGGGCTGGCCGGACATCCATGCCTTCCATGCCGAGCTCGCCCGCGGGCAGGACGCCCGAGAGGACGGGGGCGGCTACTGGTGCCGGGCGATCCGCAGGCTGTTCGGGTTGCCCTCCACGCTGGACACCGTCGAGACCTACCAGGACGCGGCCCGCGCCATGGTCCGGAGGGCGGCATGAGCAACACTTGGCGGTGCGGTCTGCCCATCCCTGTCGGTGGGCTTGCCCGGTCGGGAGAAGTCGATCTCGACCCCGTTCAGGTAGGCCCACTGGTCAAGCATGCGCCCGGCGAACTCCGGTCCATTATCCACCCGCAGGCTCTTGGGCCGTCCCCTCAGCTTGACCAAGGCGTCGAGCGCCTCGGTCACTTGGTAGGCGCGGAAGTTGGCTCTCGGTGTGAGTGAGAGCGCCTCTCGCGTGTGGCAATCGACAACGGTCAAGATCCGGAACGGACGTCCGTCGAAGATGCGGTCGGACATGAAGTCCATAGCCCAGACCTCGTTGGGCCCACCGATCGCCGGTCGCCCCTGACGGTAGCGCCAGGCTCGCTTGCGCTTGGGCAGCTTGGGCCGGATCGATAGCCCCTCGTCTCGGTAGATCCGGTAGGTGCGCTTGTGGTTCACCTCCCAGCCCTCCCGTCGCAGCAAGATGTGCAGCCGCCGGTAGCCGTAGCGGACCCGTGCGGCGGCCAGCTCCTTCAACCGCATCCGCAGAGCGACCTGCGGGTCGGCTCGCTTCCTGTAACGCTGGGACGAACGGCCGAAGCCGGTGGCCTGGCAGGCCCGACGCTCACTGATGTCGTAGGCCACCTGCAAGTGACCGGCGACTTCACGGCGAACGGCGGGCCTCACCACTTTCGTTTGAGGACGTCCTGCAGCATGGAGCGGTCCAGCGTCAGGTCGGCGACCAGCCGCTTGAGCTTACCATTCTCGTCCTCCAGCTGCTTGAGCCGTCGGATCTCCGGCACGCCCATGCCGACGAACTGCTTCTTCCAGCGATAAAAGGTCGGCTCAGATACGCCCATCTTCCGGCAAACTTCGTCCACCGAGGCGCCGTTCTCCGCCTGCCGCAGGGCGAAGGCGATCTGTTCATTCGTGAAGCGTTTGCGAGGCATGGCATCCACCCTCCTTCAGGGTTCAGGATGCCCGAAAAACTTGCGCTCAGCGCGGACCAGTTTGCTGGGTCAGGGTCACCTGCGAGCTTCGTTCTAAGAGGTCGTGAGCACAGGGTTTCTGCCTGAACGTCACATTCCAATGGAACGCCTTGAGGCGTTCCATAACGTCCAGCTGGCGAACGTCCGCTTCCAGGTCAGAATGTCGGGGAAGCAGTTGTAGCCCAGTGATGATTGGTTGGCCTCCGTCGTACCCCTCACCCAGCGCATTGCCACATCGTCCCGACTGGTTTTGCCACCTCATCCCACCCCTGCTTCTGATACACCGTCAGTCTGTTGCAGCATCGCCACGAGGGGAAGAATTGGCCCGGTAACCCTCGCTCAGCACTGAGAATTCCGAGCACGTCACCCCCGTACGGCTGTCCGAAGTTCAGCCTTAGCCGTATGCCCAAAGGCAAGAACGACGGGGGAACACGGACATGCGGACGCTGCGAGGCGGTCTCTTTGCTTCGGTGGCATTGCTGCCCGGCATCGCTCAGGCTCAGCAATCCGTCACGCTTGGGGAACTCAGCGTCGTCGCGACGACGCCGGTGGGGACCTCGGGGGGGAGCGGTGCGCCAGCCCTCGATGCGACCACGGTTCCTGCCCTCCAGTTGCCGGTCGTCGAGCGCCTACGCGGGGGTGCGCAGCCGCTCTATAAGATTCCCAGCACGGTTGAGTCCGTCACGCGGGCCGACCTGGAGTTTGATCGGGCGACCTTCAACGCCGTCGAGACGCTGGCCCGGCGCGTACCAGGCCTCAACATCTCCGATGCCCAGGGCAGCCCGACGCGCGTCGACATCAACTACCGCGGCTTCACGGCGTCTCCCGTGGCCGGTGTGCCCCAGGGTCTGGCCGTCTACCAGAACGGTGTGCGCATCAACGAAGCCTTCGGCGATGTCGTCAATCTCGATTTGATCCCGCAGGTCGCGATCAACCGCATCGACGTTGTCACGGGCAACCCCGTCTTCGGCCTCAACGCGCTGGGCGGCGCGATCAACATCCAGATGAAGAACGGCTTCACCTGGCAGGGAACCGAGGTGACCGTGCTCGGCGGATCGGACGGTCGCGTGGCCGGTTCGCTCCAATACGGCAAGGTGATCGGGCCGTGGAGCTTCTACTTCGCGGGTGAGGGGCTGAATGACCGCGGCTGGCGCTATGAGAGCCCCAGCACGATTGGCCGGGTCTACAGCGACCTCGGCTACCGCACGCCGGATGCCGAGTTCCACCTCATCGGCCAGCTTGCGCGCACCTACTTCGGCGCCACCGCCGCGACGCCTGTCGACTTCACTCACGCGGATCCGCGAGCGATCTTCACCTTCCCACAGACCACCACGACCGAACTTGGCACACTCCAGCTCACCGGCCGCGTCGATCTCTCGCCGACCTGGGATCTCGCCGGCAACGCCTATTACCGGCGCTTCAGCCAGAGCTACGTCGATGGCAACGCCGGCAACTTCGAGAACTGCAGCTCCCGTTCGAGCTTCCGTGGGCGGCTCTGCTACCAGGACGACGGCTTCAGCGCCGCAGACGGTCAGTCACAGCGCGACTTCCGCAACCAGTTCCTGCTCCTCGGACGTGGCACGGCGGCCAACGGCATCCCCTTCACCGCAGGCGTCCCCTACGGCACCGTGGACACGACCAGGACCGAGGCGGAAGGTTACGGCGGCTCGCTTCAGGCGGCCAACCGCGACAAGGTGTTGGGCTTCAACAACAGCTTCGTCGTCGGCGGCTCAATCGACGTCGCGCACTACGGCTTCAAATCGTCGAGCACGCTGGGGGTGATCAATCCCGACCTCAGCGTCACCACGAACCCATTCAACGCGAACTACGGCACCATTCCTGGGCTCGGCACACCCTTCCTGCAAACGGCAGCCGCACTGGGTATCGCGCCAAGTTCGGTGAGCGGCTCGAACCTCTACATGGGCCTCTACACCACCGACACGATCGACCTCACCGATGCCTTGTCGTTGACCGCAGGCGCCCGGCTCAACTTCGCGCGCATCGCCACGCAGGACCTCACCGGGTTCTCGCCGGACGTGAATGGCACGCACTACTTCACCAAGATCAACCCGCTGGCCGGCCTAACCTACCGCTTCAGCCCGGGCCTGTCGCTCTACGGCGGCTACTCAGAGTCGAACCGCGCGCCGACCCCGCTGGAGCTTGCCTGCGCCAACCCGAACCAGCCGTGCCTGCTGCCGAACTCGCTCGTTGCCGACCCGCCGCTGAAGCAGGTGACGGGTCAGACCTACGAGGTGGGCTTCCGCGGCACCCTGCCGAACGCCTTTGATGGTGGTCTGGTGAACTACAAGATCGGTGCCTTCCGCACGGATCTGACGAACGACATCCTCCAGCTCGCCACCCCCGGCAACGCGGCGCGCGGCTACTTCATCAACGTACCGGCCACCCGCCGTCAGGGCATCGAGGTTGGCACCGAGTACGTGGCCGACTGGCTCTCGGTCTATGCGAACTACGCGCTGATCGATGCCACCTTCCAGTTCTCGGGCACGCTCTCCTCGCCGAACAACCCGCTCTCTGACGATGGGGCCATCTTCGTCACGCCCGGCAACAAGGTGCCGCTGATCCCAGCTCACCAGTTCAAGGCCGGCTTTGACGTCGAGGTGCTGCCGCGTTGGCGTGTTGGCCTGGCGCTGCAGGCCTACTCGTCCTCCTACTTCCGCGGCGACGAGTCGAACATCAACCGCAAGCTGCCACCGTACTACGTGCTGAACCTCACCACGAGCTACCGGGTGAACCCGAACCTGGAGCTGTTCGGCTATGTGACCAACCTGACCAACAACCGCTACGCCACGTTCGGTACGTTTACGCAGCCGGGGCCGGTTGCAGGCAACTTCGTGATCAACGATCCGCGCACGACGACGCTGGCTCAGCCGCTCTCCGTCTACGGCGGCATCCGCTACACCTTCGGGGAAGCACCCACCCCCATGGCAGAGCCGCTGGTGCGCAAATTCTGACGTGCCCACAGCTGAAAGCCCGATCCGAGCCGGAAAGCTCGGATCGGGCTCAACCCTCAGCGTTCCCGTGGGATAGAGGCGACGGGCTTCACTTCAGGAGCTTGAGGAGCGCCTTGCCCGCAGTCGTCTTCAGCTCCTTGGCGTCCAGGGTGCCGTCGTTGTCGGGATCGGCAGCCTTGAAGCGCGCCTCGACAAGGGCGAGGAACTCGGTCTTGTCGAGCGTGCCGTCACTGTCCGGATCAGCGGCCTTGAGGGCCTTCTTGCTGACGCGGCCCTGAAGCTCCTTGGTGTCGACCGTGTTGTCGTTATCGCGCTCCAGCTTGTCGAACAGGGTGCTGGCAGCCGTCTGCGCTTCCTTCAGGTCAATGGTGCTGTCGTTGTCGGTGTCGAAAGCGCTGACGCCTGAGGCAGCCAGGACGGGGGTTGCGAGGATGGTGGCCGCCGGAGTTAGACCGAGCACCGCAAGGATCAGGAGGGAGGTGGAAAGGCGTGAATTCATGGTCGTGTCTCCAAGGCAGGATAGTTCGTTGACTGGGACTACCCTCCGGAGAACGGCAGCTCGGAAGTTCTGGTAGCGCAACCAAGATAGGTCGAAGCTGCATAACGCCCAGTCCGCGAACGGCTGCTTCCGAACGCAGCAAAGAGCGGCTGGAACGACAAGGTCGGGTCGGGAGCCGTCCGTCCGCTCTACGACCGGGTTGGGTGGAATGTCACCTGTCTGCTTGTGACCGTCCTGGCCTTGAAGCGGACGTTCCGCGGTCCTGCGCTGTCGTCGGGACCGGCGGTGACACGACTTCCTAAGGGAAGAGCCTGTTTCAAATACCCAGGCGCTGGGCGGCAGCGAGCGCTGCTTCGCGAGCCTGTCCATCCATCCAAACCCGGCCCGCGCGTACCTTCGCCATGCGCTCCGGTCCCATGAGGGTCGGCGTGCCTTTGTGAAAGGGCGGCTCGGGCTCGTACTCCAGGATAAGTTGGATGCGCTCGGCCGCCTCCTGTCCCCTGAGGAGGACGGCGAGCGCCAAGCCGAAATCGAGACCGGCGGTGGCACCGGCTCCGGTCACCCGGTTGCGGTCCTCAACCACGCGGGTGTCCGCCTTGATCGCGCCCATCATGGGCAGCAGGTCGACCACGCCCCAGTGGGCGGTCGCGCGGTAGCCGCGGAGGAGCCCGGCGGCGCCGAGCACCAGGCCGCCCGTGCAAACGCTCGTCACGTAGCGGGCGCGCGCGCCTCGGTCGGCCAGGAATTCGAGCAGCGCCGGGTTTTTCATGCAGGCAATCGAACCCATCAGGCCGCCCGGGACGAACAGCACGTCGAGATCGTGCGGGCATTCGTCCAGGGCGCAGGTCGGGGTGACCGGCAGGCTCACGTCCGTCGTGACGGGCTCCCGCGTCACGCCGACGAGGTGGATGTCCGAGTTCAGGATCTGGAGGATCGTCTGCGGCGCGACGAGATCGAGCGCGATCATGCCGGGATAGACCAGCATGGCGACCTTGAGCGGCGGCGTCTCGGATTGCTGCATCATGCGCGGGCGCGGCAGCGGCTGGGGCGGGGCCTGTGCCAAGGCACCGGACCCACTCAATAACGCTCCGCCAAGCGCACCCACCGCGAAGGCACGGCGGTTGAGGGCCATCGTGTCGGAGGACGGCTTACCGCCCGCATCTTGAAGAGTGGACAGGGCCATGATGGATCCTCGGTTCAGAACTGGGCGGAGATAGAGGCGAGCACGGTGAGCGGTACGGTCGGGCGCAGCACGTTGGCCCCGTCCGTGTCGTAGATGCGCCGGTCCGTGAGGTTCTGGACGTTCAGCTGCGCCCGGAACGGCCGGCCCTCGATGGCGAAGCGGTACCAGACCGCCGCGTCCAACCGGACGTAGCCCGGCAGCTTGAAGGTGTTCGGCAGCGTCGCCTCACGGCTCGTTTCGGCGCGCACACCGGCGCCGAGACCGACCCCGTCCAGGAGCGATCCGATCGGGAACTCGTAGGTGGTCCAAACCTGTCCGGCGTGCTTGGCCACCCCTGCCAGTTCGTCGCCGACCGGCAGGCGGTTGTCCTTGGTGACGTCCGCGAAGGTGTAGGCATAGCTCGCCACGCCCTTCCAGCCCGGCAGGATCTCGCCTGCTACGTCGACCTCCACGCCCCGGCTCTGCTGCTCGCCCGTAGCGATGCTGAAGAGCAGGTTGGTGGGATCGGGTGTCGGCACGTTGGTGCGGGTCAGCTGGAACAGCGCGACGGTGGTGGAAAGGCGTCCACCAAACGCCTGCTGCTTCACGCCGACCTCGAACTGCTCGCTTGCGCTGGGCGCGAGGGGCGCACCGCTGACCGTCGTCTGCGTCGTCGGCACGAAACCGTTGGCCCAGTTCGCGAACAAGGCGGTCGAGGGTACGGGCTCGTAGGTGATGCCGATCCGCGGCGAGAACCGGTCGGCGGCATTGGTGGCGGTCCGGTTGGTGATCCGGTTGAGATTGTTTGTGTCGGTCACGTCGTAGCGCCCGCCGAGGAGTACCCGGACCTGGGGTGTCAGGGTGACGAAGTCCTGGAGGTAGCCGGCGACGTTGGTGAAGCCGCCCTGCGAGCTCGAACCTAGCCGCAGCGCGCTTGGTGTCACGCCGTAGACCGGGGCGAGGACGTTCAAATTGGGAAGCGTGCCCTGGTAGCTGATGGCGTCGTTAAAGCTCCAGTAGGTCTCTACACCCGCGAGCCAGTCGTGCCGGACGGAACCGGTGAAGACGGTGCCGGAGAACTCGTTCCGCCAGTCGTAGTCGCGCAAGTGCTGGGGGCCCGTCACGAAGGCGCGGGTCACCGTTCGGCCGTCGGCATTGAATCGGAGTGTCGAGAAGCGATCGGTTCCGATGTCGTAGTTCACCGCGGACGCGTTGAACCCGGATCGGAAACGCAGGGTGTCGTCGAACTTGTGTACCCAGTCGTAGCTGATGCGTTCGGCGTTCCGATGGCTGTCGCGCAGGTTCGGGTCCGAGAAGCTGAAGGCGTATGGCAGGCGCAAGGTCGCGCGCGAGATTGGGGACTGGAAGGGGCCGTAGCTGAAGTTGCTCTGCAGGTACTGGGCACGCACGATGACCTCATCCTGGTCGGTCGGGCGCCAGCGCAGGCTCGGGTTGATGAACTTGCTGTCCCCGTAGGCAAAGTTGCGGAACGTGTCGGTGCGCTCGTAGGCCCCGTCCACTCGCATAACGAGGCTGCCGTCGCCGCTGAGGTCGCGGTTTACGTCGAAGGTGGGACGGAACAGGCCGAAGCTGCCACCCGTGATCGCGGCGTTCGAGAAGTTCACGTCGACGGGCGCCTTGGTCACGATGTTGACCACGCAGCCCGCGGCCAGGTTGCCCGCGTAGAGGACCGAGGCGGGCCCCTTAAGCACCTCGATGCGCTCGATGCCCTGAACGTCCTGCTGGTTGCTGGTCTCGCGAAAGCCGTCGCGCAGGTTGGAGAAGCCGTCGTTGAAGCCGCGGATGCGGAAGGACTGCGAGCCCGGAATTGCGTTGCTGCTCGTGACCCCGCTGACCGTCTCGATCGCCTGCCGGACGGTGATGGCGCCGCGGTCCCGGATGAGCTCGCGGGGAACGGTCTGGACGGAGACGGGGACGTCCTGGATTGGGGACGGGATCTTCAGCGCCGTCGAGGTCCGCAGGGGGGTATAGCCATCGACAAAGGCATCCCTCACGCCTCCCCCGCGGTCGCCGACGACGCTGAGCTCGCCGAGCGTAACGTCGGACTGGGCATGGGCCGACGTGCGGGCGAGCAGCGTCAGGAGCAGGATGGCGCAAGGGCCACCCCCTGGGATGCGAGACATGGCATGGGTCCGTGGTCTGGAATGATCGGGGACGGATCAATCAGACGACGGGGGGCGCTCGCGCGGCGGCATGGGTGCGCGGAGGCCCCCGAGGGACGGGAACGACCTCGGCGCGCCACGCCACGCCGATGGCCGGGCGTGACAGCCACGACCACGATGTCACCGACAGCTGGGGCACGTCGAGTGCTGGCTGTGCGTGGGCGGCCGTGCAGCATGACAAGTGGCCATGGCCGGTCGGCAGCCTTTACGGCCCCTCGTCTCCGGCATCGGCACTCGTCAGGCAGAGGCGATGCAACGGCCCGCCGGGGGAGACCGGAAGCAAGCCGCCAAGGAAAGCCTGCATGGCAAGCGCATAGAGCGCAGTGACCGCGATGGCCGCCCGCCAAGCGCGTCGATCTGGGATCCGACGAGCCGACGTCGCCCCGGCCCGATACCAAGTCCGTTCCATCAGCACCCGAATGGCTGCGGCCGCTCGCCCGCTCCAAGTCTGGAGGCAGCGTGGTGAGGTTCGGATGAGCGGGGGCGGGTGCATCAGAACGCCAGTCTCATTCCGCCGACGAAGTTGCGGGGCGCACCGGCGAACACCGAGCCGGTCGTGTTGGCGAGGACGCTCGCGCCGTTCTGGAGGCCGGAGGTCGCGCTGATCGAGTTGGCGAGGTTCTGGGCAGAGGCGATGTAGGTCTTGTCGAAGACGTTGCGCGCCTCGAAGAACAGGTTCAGCCGCTTAGCGTAGCCCACGAGCTCCGTGGTGTAGTGAACGTTCAGGTTCACGATGGCGTAGCCCGGCGCCTTCAACTGGTTGGCGTTGTCGATGAGGAAGTCGTCCTGGACCACCGTCTCGACGTAGGCGCCCAGGCCCGCCAGGGGACCCGTCGCCTGCTCGTAGCCGACGCGTGCGAGCAACTGGTTGGCCGGCACACCCGGGATACGGTTGCCGGCCCGGTCGAACTGGCGGGTCAGGCTGCCGGCGCTGAGCTGCTCGACGTACCGGGTGTAGATCTGGTCGTCGAAGGTGTAGGCGGCGGTGGCGCGCCAGCCCGGCGCGAAGGCCCAGTCCGCCCCGACCTCGATGCCGCGGTGCTCGGAGGCGGGCGCGTTGAAGGTGTAGCTCAGCAGCCCGGCCCCGGGGGATTGCGTGACGAGCTCGTTGCGGAAGAACTCGTAGAAGCCGGTCACGCTGAAGCGCACCCCCGGCAGCGGCGTCCAGTCGACGCCGAGATCGAATCCGAGGTTCTCCTGGGTCTGCAATTGACCGTTGTTGCCCGGGACGCCGGCGGACGTCACCGCCAGGTTCGACGCCGAGGGCGTGGCGTAGCCGGTCGCCACTCGGCCGCGGAACTGCCAGTCGGCGTTGGGCCGGTAGAGCAGCGAGAGCTCGGGCGCGACGTTGAGGAAGGTGCGGTCGAGGTTGGCCAGCGTGGTCGTGACGCCGCCGGCGGCCGGGAAGCCGTAGGTGGTGTTGCGTCCGTTGATGGTTGTGTTCTCGGCGCTGATGCCGGCCACGGCGATCCACTGCTCCGAGAGCTGAAGCTCGACGCGGGCGCGTCCGCCGAGGTTGGCCTGCGTGGCCTCAAGGTCGGCGGTCAGGGCGCCGAGCCGCGCCCCTCCGTAGGGCGCGCGGTTGTAGGTCAGGCTGTGGGTATCGAGGGTGTTGTAGGCCAGGGCGACGTAGCCGGTCATCGGCAGGCCGAACAGGTCGCCGCGCCGGGTCACGTCGGTAAGGAAGTTCAGTCCCGGGAAGTCGCCGCGTCCGGAGGTGGTGTAGAAGGGCTGATTGATCTGCCGGTCGTCGAACACGAGTTGCGTGCGCCAAGTGGTGAAGGCGTCGAAATCGTGCTCCCAGCGCCCACCCACGATGGTCCGGCGGTCCCCGCGCATGAACGCGCCCTCGTCGGCCGTCACGGGCACGGTGGCACCATTGCGGCCGTTGAGGAGGAGGTTGTAGGTCACGCAACCGGGCGCGGCCCAGGCGGCGGAGGCGCAGCCGCGCTGGAAGGGATTGAGGCGGAACTGGTTGAGCGAGCCGCGACCGGGCAGGTCGGTCGAGACCTCGTTGTTGATGATCTTCAGCGTGAAGCGGTCGTCCGGCGTCGGCGCGTAGGTGCCCAGGAAATTGATGGTCTGGGTGTCGAACGAGTTGTGGCTGAGGAAGCCGTTGCCGCGCGTGTCACTGGTGAAGAGGCTGTACTCGAACGGTCCGCTGACGCCGCCGAAGGTGGCGTAGTTGTTGAGGTACCCGAAGCTTCCCGCGTCGACCCCGTACTCGACGCCGTTGATCTCGCCGCCGCGGCGGGTGGCGAAGTTCAGGGCGCCGCCGGTGGCGTAGTTGCCGAAGAAGGCCGATTGCGGTCCCCGGAACACGTCGATGCGCGAGTAGGCGCGAGGATCGACGAGGTCGAAGCGCGAGGAGCCGTCCGCCTGGGTGACGGGGAAGCCGTCCTCCAGGACGATGAAGTTGCGCGAGACGCCGGTGGCACGGGCGTTGTTCCCGCGGATCGAGACCACGACGTCACGGGGGCCGTTGCCTTGCCGCACCGTCACGCCTGGACTGTTGCGCAGGATGTCGGCCACGGTCGTGGCGGCGCGATTGTCAATCACGCCATCCCGCCCGACGCTGGTCACCACCTCGCCGACCGGCCTGTCCAGCGGCGTCGGGGCTGAGACCGGCGGCAGTCCCGGCAAAGGGGCGCCGGTGCCGGGAGCGGATGAGGGGCCCGGGGTTCCGTTGCCTTCAGATGTGACCGAGATCTCGTCCAGGGCGACGACCGGTCCACCGCTTTGGGCATGGGCGGTGGCGGGCGGGCCGGCGACGAGGATCAATACCAGGGCACGGACGCGATGGCTGGGACGGCGGCGGGGCATGGCGGTGGCTCGTCCGTTGGCGGCAGGCGGACGCGACCGCCACCACCGAGAGAAGGGAATGAATGTGTGCGTGGGCCCGAGCGCATCCCGCCCCGGCCGCTCGCTCAGGGCGCGAGGCGCGGGCGCAAGGCCTGGACGGCGAGATCGAGGGCGATCATGCCGAGGACGGCGAGGCCGGTCAGCGGGAACAGCGCGCCGAGGACGAGCACGATGCCGGTCACCGTCACGGCGACGCGACGGTCGCGTGGCCAGGGCGGGACGCCGAGGCGCCCGGTCGGCCGACGCTTCCACCACATCACCGCGGCCGTCACCGAGAGCAGGATGGTGGCGAGGCAGAAGGCCAGCATGGCGAGCTGGTTGGCCCGTCCCCAGTGCTCGCCCTTGTGGATGCCGATGCCGTACTGGACGGCTCGGGCGACGCCGCCGAGATCGGCGAAGCGCACGTCGACCAGCGGCTTGCCGGTGTACTGGTCCAGCGTGATCATGCGCTGGGCGGTGACGTCCTTCGGATAGGCCGCCGCGGCGTAGACGCCGGTCTCGCCCACCGGCAGCGAGATTTCGAACCCGGGCGGCATCCCGCGGCCGCGCAGGACCTCGACCGCACGGGCGAGCCCGATGGCGGATGCCGCGCTCGGGTTCGAGACCGGGACCGGCGCATCCTCCATCGCCCACCCTGTGTTGGTGAGCATCTCCCGCATAGGGACGTTCGAGACGGGCTTGTTCGCCCACAGCGCCCGCGGTTGCCCGACGCCGGCCTCATTGGACAGGGTCCGGACCTGTTGCCCCCACCAGATCGACCAGGGCAGGCCCGTCGCGGCGAGGAAGAAGAGCCCCCCGCCCGCCACCAGGCCCGTGACCGCATGGAGGTCGCGCCACCAAACGCGCCTGCTTGGCGTGCCACGCACGCTGATAACGCCACCGGCCTGCCGGCGCGGCCACCACAGGTAGGTGCCGGTGACCACGAGGATGATGGCGAAGCCCGCCACGACCTCGATCACGCCGTTCGCGACTGGACCGAAGTAGGCCAAGCTGTGCAGGCGTCGCACCACCATCATGAACTCGCCGTCGCGGTCGACGTGGTCGAGCACGTCGCCGTTATAGGGGTTCAGGTAGACGAGGGTCCTGCGCGCCCCCTCGGCCATCGTCACCACGGCGGCGGCGGTCGGCCCGGCTGGGTCCGTCAACGACACCGGGTCGGCCGTCGGTACGGCCTCGGAGGCATTGAACAGCAGGATGTCCGGGCTGAGGGGGCGGCTCGCCTGGGCCGCGACCGTCGTCCGGTACGCGAACACGGTCCCGTTGATCTCGTCCTTGAACAGGTAGAGCGAGCCGGTGACGGAGAGCAGGATCAGGAAGGGCAGGCTGAGCAGGCCGGCATAGAAGTGCCAGCGCCAGACGGCGCGGTAGACGGCATCGTGCGCCGGGCGCGCGACGACGACGGCGTCGAACGCCGCCGCGTCGCCCTGGAGGGATTGAGACATGTGGAAGGTCCGGGTCTGAGCGATCTGAAGGGCGGATCGATCAGGCGGTGGGCGGACCTCGTGGGCTGACGGATTGGTCGGGCGGTGCGCGCGCCTGGTGCGTGCCAGCCTCGGGCCACGGTACCGATGACACCCGGATCGGGACCCAATGCACGGTCGCGAATGACGACCCGACCGGATCGAGCAGCTTGGCGGCCTGGGCGGTCACGCAGCAGGCATGCTGATGGCACGCCGCCCCCTGGCCGTCCGGAGGCGTCGAGCCGTCGTGATCCGCGCAGATCACGCCACCGACCGTGATGGATGGCAGCGGGGCGAGGCCGCCGATGAAGGACTGCAGGATGAGCGCGTACAATGCGGCCACGGCGATGGCCGCGCGGACGGCAGTCCAGCGGGGCTGCGGGGCGCTCATGGCCTTGCGTAGTTCGGAGACAGCAATCCCGTCAACGTCGCGTGCATGTCGGTAGGACGAATGAATGGTGACGTTGCATGAGTGCTACGGGACCGGATCATCGCGTCGTGCGGAGAGCACGAACATCGGGACACTACCTGGATAGGGTGCGGAGCGGAACAGGTGCTGCCACGCCGTGACCTCGGTGAATCCAGCCGCTTCCAGCAAATCCCGGGCATCGACCTCGCGCAGGCCGGCATGGAAGGGAAGCCGTGCGGCGAGATCCTCGGCATAGTCCGAGCGTTCCCCCGGGGCGACCGACCACATCCCATCGGACACGACGACACGGCCACCCCGGCGCAGGGTGCGACGGGCGACCTGTAGCGCCTCACCCGGTCGTTCGAGCGTCCAGAGCACGTTGCGGATCGTGACGATGTCGGCGCATGTAGGTTCGAGCGGGGCGTCCGTGATGAGCGCCTGAACGAACTCGATATCGAGCCCCGCCTTGCTGGCGGCCGCGCGTGCGACGGCAAGCATCCGGGCCGAGCCATCGTACGCCCGCACGCGATGGCCGAGGGACGCGGCGGCGAGCGCGCACGCACCCGTTCCGGTCCCGAGGTCGACGAGGTCCTTGGGCCCGTCGGCGCAGAACGCCGCCGTAAGGACCTCCCTCCAGACGTCCGGCGTGCGGGCATGCGCTGCGGCGGCGTCGAAGCGGGGGGCGCGGGCGTCCCAGTAAGCGGTCACTCCGTCGGTGACCTCGGATGTACTCATGATCGTGGCACTCCCCGTCGTTCAGTCCAAGCGGTACTCGATGTGCGGCCGGCCGCTGAACGCCGAGGCGTGGACCTCGGCGCGCACGCCGAAGACCTCCTGGATCAACGCGGCCGTTAGGACCGCCGCAGGCGGCCCGGAGCGAACCAAGCGGCCTTCGTTCAGGACGGCGACCTCGTCGCAGAACAAGGCGGCCAGGTTCAGGTCGTGCAGGGCGACGATGCTGGTGATGCCGAGCCTGCGCACGAGCGACAGGACGTCGAGCTGATGGCGCACGTCGAGATGGTTGGTTGGCTCGTCGAGGATGAGCTCGCCGGGCTCCTGCGCGAGTGCCCGCGCGATCTGCGTCCGTTGACGCTCGCCGCCCGACAGGGTCGCCCAGGGTTGGTTGCGCCGGACGTCCATGCCGACACGGGCAAGGGCACGTTCCAGCGCGGCCTCGTCGACATCGGTCCGGGGCGACAAGGCCCCCCGGTGCGGCGTCCTTCCTAGGCGCACCACGTCCTCGACCGTCACGTTCTCCTGCGTGCCGGCGTGTTGCTCGACGAATGCGATGCGCCGGGCGATGGCACGGCGCGGGAGATCGCGAATGTTCCCACCATCGAGGGTCACGACACCGCTTCTCACGTTCCGCAGGCCGCAGAGCAGGCGCAGGAGGCTCGACTTGCCCGAACCGTTCGGCCCGACGACACCCAGCATCCGTCCCGGCGCCGCCGATAGCGTCACGCCGTCGACGATCATCCGGCCGCCGGCATCCCAGCGGGCGTCCCGTGTAGCGAGCGTCATGCCCGTCGCCGCGCGCGGGTGAGGATCAGGGCGAAGGCCGGCGCCCCGAACAGGGCCGTGACCACCCCGATCGGCAGGACCTGGCGCGCGATCAGGGTGCGGGACAGGATGTCGGCGAGAACCAGGAACACCGCCCCGGTCAACAGCGCTGCCGGTAGCAGGCGGATATGGCGTGGGCCGACAATGAGGCGGACGGCATGCGGTATCAGCAGGCCTACGAAGCCCACCGCGCCCGCGATGCTCACCATGATGGCCGTCATCACGGCCGTCGTCGCGAAGAGTACGATGCGGACCCGGGCGACGGACACGCCGAGCGAGGCCGCGGCATCCTCCCCGAAGGTGAAGGCGTCGAGGGTACGGGCATGGGCGAGGCAGACCGCGAACCCCGCGAGCGTCACCGGTGCCGCCAGCCAGACGTCCGGCCAGCGTACGCCGCCGAGGCTTCCGAGGAGCCAGAACATCACGCCGCGTGCCTGCTCGGCGCTGGCGAAGGTCGTCACGATGGTCGCCGTCGTGGCGTTGAAGATCTGGGCGGCCGCGACCCCCGAGAGGATCACCCGCTCGCTGGTCCCGCCGGAGCCGGCCGCAAGCAGGGCGACGGTCAGGATCGCCAGGATCGCGCCGAGGAGCGCGCCGCCCGAGATCCCTAGCGCCGCGCCGCCCAAACCGAGCACTATCACCGCGACGGCGCCCGTGGAGGCCCCGGCCGAGATGCCGAGGAGGTAGGGCTCGGCGAGCGGGTTCCTGAGCAGGGCCTGCAGGATGACGCCGCAGACCGCAAGCGCTCCGCCGCAGCAGGCCGCGAACAAGGCGCGGCTGAGCCGGTAGTCGAGCAGCACGCCTTGTTGGATCGGGCTTACCGCATAGCCGAGGTCGAGCGTCGCGTTGCCGAGCGCCCTCAGGACGACCGCGAGGGGGATCTGCATCTCGCCGACGGTCATCGCCACGGCGATGGCCAGACCGAGCAGCGCCAGCGCGGCGACGGCCGCGAGGGACCAGGGCAGCCAGGCGGATCCAAGGACCGCGACGACCTTCACCGGGCGGACCCAAGCGCGCGAAGCGCTTCGGACAGCGCGACCATGCCATCGACGGTCCCGAGCCCAGGCCGCGTCGCGGCGGCATCCATGATGACGATGCGGTTCTGGCGAACTGCCGTGAGGCGGCGCGCCACCGGGTCGGTCCGGAGGAAGTCGAGCTTCACCGCGAGGTCGTCGGCCGGGAACAGGCGGCGGTCCATCTTGACCACGACGATGACGGCGGGATCGGCGACCGCAATGCTCTCCCAACTCACCTGGGGCCACTCCTCGTTCGTGGTGATTACGTTGCGTGCCCCGAGCTTGTCGAGGATGTAGGCCGGAACGCCCTTCGCCCCCGCCAGAAAGGCGTCGCCCTTCACGTCCCGGCTGGAGAACCAGACGACGACCGGCATCCCGCGCACCGGGCTGTCGGCCATGGACGCGATGGCCGCGTCCTCGCGGGCCTTCAACTCGCTCGCCAGCGTCTCGGCCCGAGTCGAGACGTCGAAGATCCGACCGAGCTCGCGGACGTTGCGGTGGACCAGGTGCATGGTGAAGGGCAGCGTGCGCACGCCATCGCCCGGGGCTGAGTTGTCCTTGCCGACGCAATCGGCCGGCGACACGTAGACGGGCACGCCCAGGTCACTGAACTGCTCACGCCGGGCCACGGCCCCGTGCGGGCCGATGTGCCAGGCGAACATCGCCGTCACGAGGTCGGGCGCTTGATTGAGCACGGATTCGAAGCTCGGCGTGTTGTCGGCGAGCCGTGGCACCTGTGCGTTCGCCGCCTCGAAGGGCTTGGCGACGGATCCGAACCAGACGGCGGTGCCGACGACGCGGTGGGCGAGACCGAGGGCGTACAGAATTTCCGTCTGCGTCTGGCCCACGGAGACGACCCTCCTCGGCGCCTCCTTAAGCGTGATGTCCGTTCCGCAGTTCTCCAGGGTAAGGGGGTAGCGCGTCGGCTCGGCTCGAACCATGCCGCCGGATGCGATCAGCAAGGCCGCCCCGAGCATGGCCAGCCCAGTTCCGGCCCGGGACGTCGTTGCGGTTCCCTCCATGGGATTGCGCAGTCCGGCCGGGAGCACGCGCTCGTCAGAACCGTGCCAGCAGCGAACCCGTGATGCGACGAGGCGAACCGGTATCGACGCGGAACTGGCTGACGGAGCCGACGTAGTAGGCGGTGTCAAAAACGTTCTCCACGTTGATGCTGAAGCGGAAGTTCTCGAACTTGTAGTAGGCAAGCGCGTCGGCGACGACGTAGGTCGGCAGCTTGAAGCCGGAATTGGACGCGTCGCCCGCCCGCTCGCCTGCCGCGCGCACGCCACCGCCGATGCCGAGCCCTCGAAGGAGGCCGGCCTGGACCTCGTAGACCGCCAGCATGGTGCCGCTGTGCTCGGGGATGTTGAGCAGCGGGGCGCCGAGCGGGAGCACGTTGTCCTTGGTGATGAACGCATCCGTAAAGGCGTATCCGCCGATGATGCGCAGCTCCGGCGTGAGCTGGCCCGCTGCGGAGAACTCGAAGCCCTGGCTGCGCACGCCCCCGGCCGCGATCTGGAAGCCGCTATTGCTAGGGTCGGCGGTGAGGACGTTTTGACGGTCGATGCGGAAGGCCGCGCCGGTCAGCATCAAGGCACCGCCGTATAGCTCGACCTTGACCCCGGCTTCGTAGCCGAGGCCCGTCTCAGGCTCGAACGGCCGCGACTGGGCCCCGAGGCTCGCGTCGGTGCCGATGTTGGGACGGAAGCTGGTGCTGACGTTGGCGTAGAGGGCGAGCTCGGGAAGGGGCTGATAGACGAGGCCGGCCCGCGGCGAGGCGGCGGCCCGGGTCTGCTCGCCGCTCGTGTTCCCGACGCGCTGCTTGAAGGACCGCTCGAACAGGTCGAAGCGCACGCCGGCGAGCGCCTTCCATTGTGGAGCGAGGTCGATCAGGTCCTGGGCGTAGAAGCCGGTATCTGTCACGCTCTCCAGGGTGTTGGAGGCGCGCGTGAGCGGCGGCAGGGGCTGGCCGTAGCGCGGGTTGTAGATGTCGAGGGCGTAGGGGAACGTGTTGAAGTTCGAACGCAGGTAGAGCTGCCGGTTATCGAAATCCTCGCGGTCGAAGCCGAGGAGCACGGTGTGGCCGATGTCGCCGGTCGTGAACTTGCCGACGATCTCGGCCTGGCCGATGGCCGAGTCGTAGCTGTAATCGCGATAGTTGCGGTCGCGGATGACCGTGCGGTTGTCGGATCGGAGGCCGCGGCCCTCGGCGCTCTCGCCGTTGAGGGTGCCGGTGTTGAACTGCGCCGCGAGCCGCATCTGCCAGTCCGCGTCGAAGCGGTGGTCGAGGCGCACCTGCAGCACCTCGTCGGTCTGGCGGGTGACCTGTCCGGGTTCGCCGAGGAAGCGGGAGATCGGCACGAACCCGAGCTGCTTGTTTATCGCGACCACGCCACGGTCGACGATGACGTTGTTGCGGGTGACCGAGGCCTCGACCGTGAGCTTGGTGTCCGGCGTCACCTGCCAGCTGAGGACGGGGGCGATGAAGAGCCGGTCGTCGCCGACGAAGTCGCGGTAGCTGTTCTGGCTCCCGCCCGCGAAGTTAAAGCGGTAGAGCAGCGTCTTTTCGTCGTTGAGGGCACCACCGGAATCGACGGTGCCGCGGAATTGCTCGAACGAGCCCCAGAGCCCGCCCATCTCGACGAAGCGGGTGGCGGTGGGCTGCTTGGTGATGATGTTGACGAGGCCGCCGGGGTCGCTGCGACCGAACAGGGCGCCACCCGCCCCCTTGAGCACCTCGATGCGCTCGATGTTCTGGGTGTCGATGAGCGGGGGCGGGCCGCCTCGGTTGGCCGCCAGGCCGTTGCGGTAGACCTCGGCCGTCGTCACACCGCGGATGGCGTAGGCGAACGTGCCCAGCCCGCCGAAGTTGTTGGTCTGGGTCAGCCCAGGCACGTAGTCGAAGGCGCGGTCGACACGGGTGGCGTTGACGTCGGTGATGAGCTCGCGCGGCACGACGGTGACCACCTGCGGAACGTCGAGCTGGCGCGTGTTGGTCTTGGTGCTCGATACCGCACGATCCGAGCGGAAGCCCGGGGTCGGCCCGATTATGCTGATCGCGTCGAAGGAGCGACCGAGGACGTCCGAGCGGACGGGTCTACCTGCGTTGGCCTCGACAGAGAGTGTGTCGAGGGCGACCGCCGCATCCTGGGCTTGCACCTCGCTAATCAGCAAGCCTGCTGCAAGGATCGTGCTCCCGCGGAGAAGGCGCGAGAGGCGGCGGTGTCGCCGACAAGGAAATTGGAGAACAAAGACCATCGGGCGAGCCCCACCGCTTGCCGGGGCCGCGTGTCGATGGAGCGCGCGTGCGCGATGAAGATCCGATGGACCCGCGTCGAACAGCGACCCACCGGACACCCCGCCCGCGAGACCAAAACAACCGCCAAGGCAGGTCTCCTGGCTCACGGGTCGTCACCGCTGCCTGACCTTCCCAGCACGAGTTGCCAGTGGTCATGTTCGGCAGCGGCTCACCGCTCACAGTTGCGGGGGCAGCTCCGGTCTCGCCCTTACAGGCTTCACCGAATTCCCTCTTAGCTCACGATCACGGGACCGTGAGAACCTTGACGGCTCCACCGGCATCTTCCGGCTGGACAAGTCAACGGAGTAGACACCGACACTTGGGGGCGAGAGGTAGGGGAGCTGTTTGTAACGGCTGATGTGTCTCAAACGACACAACGGCTTCGGCACGATTTAGCTGTTCCGAAAGGGTGTCGCTACCTGCTCACTCCGACAATGAACGACCCTGCAAGAAGACTGGGCAAGAGGACATGTACGGCGAAATTGGGTAGGGAATCATCCGTCCGCTCTACGGCTGGGTTGGGTGGTTTGCAGCCTGTCTGCTTACGGTTCGTAGGACGCGGGAAGCTGACGTTCAGCCGTGGACGATTGATTAACCCGTATTTCCATTGGCGCCTACAAGCTCGATTTTTGGCGTTAAGCGTACCTGGGTAACCCGGCGACCTTTATGCTTCGATGATCGAGCGGATCTTGCTCGCAAGTCCTTCGACCGGAAAAGGCTTAGTGATCATCTGCATACCGGGTGCGAGGTGGCCTGCACCGAAGGCAGCGTTCTCCGCGTAGCCTGTCATGAACAACACCTTCAGGTCCGGCCGCCCGGTTCGGGCCTGGTCCGCGAGCTGTCGGCCGTTGAGCCCAGGCAGACCGACATCCGTAACTAGGAGGTCGATGCGCGCGTCCGACTGCAGGATGCGGAGGCCGGAAGGCCCGTCAGGCGCTTCCCGGGTGGCGTACCCGAGTTCACCCAGCACCTCGACGACGAGGGTTCGCACCGTATCGTCGTCCTCGACCACCAAGACCGTCTCGCCAAGTTCGGCACGGGGCGTCTCGCCCCTGGTGGTGCCAGGCTCTTCGAACTCACCGAAAAACCGTGGCAGGTAGAGCTTCACCGAGGTGCCTTTCCCGGTCTCGGAGTAGATTTTGACGTTGCCCTCCGACTGCTTGGCGAACCCATAGATCATGCTCAGCCCGAGCCCGGTGCCCTGCCCGATGGGCTTCGTCGTGAAGAACGGATCGAACGCCTTCGCGATGACGTCCGGCGGCATGCCGGAGCCGGTGTCGGTCACGCAGATGCAGATGTATTGTCCGGCCCGCACCCCGATCTCGCGCGCGACATAGGCATCGTCGAGGAAGCTGTTCGCCGTCTCGATGATGAGCCTGCCTCCCTCCGGCATCGCGTCGCGGGCGTTGATGGCGAGGTTCAGGAGGGCGTTCTCCAATTGGTTCGGGTCGCACAGCGTCAGCCATAGGCCGCCCGAGATCACGACCTCTAAGCGGACGCGCTCACCCAATGTTCGACGGAGAAGGTCATCCATAGAGCCGACGAGCCGGTTCACGTCGACGGCCTTCGCTTCCAGCGGCTGCTGACGCGAGAAGGCGAGAAGGCGATGGGTGAGGGCAGCAGCACGTTGGGCGGACGCCATGGCGAGGTTGGAGTAGCGCGACAGGTTCTCGGTCCGGCCCTCGTTGATGCGGGTCTGCATCAGGTCGAGCGACCCGACGATGCCGGTGAGCAGGTTGTTGAAATCGTGTGCGATCCCCCCGGTCAGCTGTCCGACGGCCTCCATCTTCTGGGACTGGCGCAACTGCTCCTCGGCCTGCTCGCGTTCGGCAATGGCCTCTTGGACGCGGGCCTCCAAGGTGTCGTTCATCTCTCGCAAGGCGACCTCGGACGCCTTCGTCGCGGTGACGTCGTAGATCACGCCCACGTGTCGCAATTCGGAGGAAGCGTCGTCGCGAACGGCCTCGCCACGCCGGGCGAGCCAGCGCGTCTCGCCCATGTCAGCCAGCCGGACACGCATCTCGGCGTAGGGAAGCTCCCCTGCCTCGCGGAGGCCCGGGTTCAGCAAGGGACCACCGTCGATGACAAGGGCGTTGACCGCGCTGACCGACAGGTTGACCGCCGGGACGACGCCAAGGAGGGCGCAGAACTGGGGAGATACCTCGACGGTGGCGAAGCCCGGCACGAACTCGAACGTGCCGATGCGGCCCGCGGTCTGGGCGATGCGCAACCGCTCGACGACCCGCTTCTGTTCGGTGATCTCGACGAGGGCGCCGGTGAAGCGTGAGGGGCTACCATCAGCGTCATAATCGCACCGTCCGCGGGCATGGACCCAACGGATCGCACCGTCCGGCGCCTGAAGGCGATATTCCCTGTCGAAGACCTCTGCGCCATTCAGGATGCCGCTGACCGCCAGGCGTACCCTGGATCGGTCCTGTGAATGGATGCGGTTGAAGAAGGCGGTGGTGGGAACGCCATCCGTGCCGACATCCTGCCCAATCCCGTTGAGCAGGGCGAAGCGGTCGTCGACGTGGAGGCGCTTTCCCGGAATGTCCCAAGCCCAGGTCCCGGCGATACCCGCCGCCGCCACGGTGATCTTCAGTTGCCGCTGCGCTTCGGCCAAGCGCCGCTCGATACTGGCCAGTCGCTCCTGCGCGACCGCCCCCTGGTGCGAGGGTGTGACGTCCACCTGGGAGGCAAAAAAGTACATGAGCCCGCCGGTCTTGTCGAAGACCGGGCTCAGGTAGAGCTCGTTCCAAAACGTACCACCGTCCTTGCGGTAGTTGAGGATCTGGACCTTGATTTCCCTGTGTTCTGCGACCGCGCTTCGAACGAGGGCCACGGAAGCCGGGTCCGTGTCGGGACCCTGGAGAAATCGGCAGTTTCGTCCGAGGATCTCGCTTGAGTCGTACCCCGTCAAAGACTGGAAGGAGCGGTTCGCGAAGACGATGGGATTGTCCGGAAGGCGCGGGTCCGTGACCACCATCGGCTGGCGGGTGAGTTCCAGCGTGGCGATGAACGGGCCAGCCAAGCGACGCATCTCAGCCGTCGCATGGCCAAGCGAACCAGGTACCTCGGATCGGTGCGGTTCGATGCCTGCGCCTCCCGGGTTTTCCGTCACGCTTCCGTCTCGCCGATTGCACGCTCGACGAATTCGTCGATCAACACCTTGAGGCTTTCCAGCGAAGGCAGGTCCATGAGCATGGCGATGTAGCCACGGATGTCGCGCTCCCGCACCGCGAAGTTGATGTAGAGGAACAGGACGAGCGCGTCGGTCCCGTCGTGGCCGACGGTCCGGAAGATCCGGGGGCCGTCGCCCCGCATGACCTCGGGCAGCGACATCGTCAGGGTCCGCTGCAGCAGGTTCGCCATCGTCGCGAGGCATCCGTTTAGGATGACGTTGCCGGTCTCGGTGAGGGCCTCGTCCTCAAGCTCCGCCACCTCCTCCGGCGTGAGTTCCTCCCCGGCCACCGCGCGCACGAGCTCGCGCCCGTTCTCCTGAGGGAAGATCAGGAGGGCGCGTCCGGCGAAGGCGCCTGTGAAGTCCTGTTGGACCACGACGAGTTCGGACGCCTCGCGCTCGCCGATCATGCGCGCGGCCTGAGCCTGGGACACGATCTCCACGGCCGGCACAGAGAGGAGCACCTGGACGCCGATCATCTTGCGCAGGCTCGCGGCGGCCTTGCTGACCCCGATGTTCACGAGCTCGGTGAAGGCGTCGCGCTGCAGTTCCGTGAGGTCGACGGTGGCCGCTGTCACGAAGCCGCCCTGCGCAACCTAAGCGCTGCACCGGACAGGAAGCCCGCTAGAGCCTCCTCGGTGTGGGGCTTCGGCAGGAAGGTGGCGTCGACGCTTCGGGCCCGTGCGATGATCTCGTCCTGGATGTTCGCCGAGACCACGGCGATGGGCATGTGGGGCCTCGATGCCCGCAGGTCGGCGGCCAGTTCGAGGCCGTCCTTGCCCGGCATGTTGAAGTCTAGCAGTGCCACGTCGACCTGGCGCTCGTCCACGACGGCCATCGCCGCGTCGGCGTTGGCCGCCTCCGCCACCTCCCAGTCTGGCTTGAGCTGGCGCAAGAGCTTGGCGGCGACGAGGCGGGCGAGCTTGCTGTCGTCGACGATGAGGACTGTGGTCGGCATGAAAGGCGATGGTGCCCTGATTTCGCTTGGAGGCATGAAGATGACGGCCACTATGCGTCGGGACCCCTTCCAGTCAAAGCCGTAAGTATCGGTGGCGTTGGGTTATCCTGGGCTGGGCGGGGTCAGCCAGCGGCCCACGAACGGGTCGCCACAGGTACCGAGGATGGTGGGCCGCAGCCGAAGCAGGACTTGGTACACCGCCGTATGCATGCGCGTGCAGGCGGTCCAGTCCACCGGGGCACTCGGGTCTTCCAGGATGACGGAGGCGAGCGTCTCGGCGTCCTCGACCGGGCAGACGCCTTCCAATCGTACCGGCGTCCCCGGCTCGGCATCGGTTCGACGAACGACGGCCATCATCTATCCTCCGGCGGGTGCCGACGCGTCCGCGAGCATGCCGGCAGGGTCGAGCACGAGCAACACGCGGCCGTCGCCGAGCATGGTCGTCCCCCCCACGCCCGCCACGGACCCGACGAGGCCGGCCGGCGGCCGGACCACGGCGTCGATCCGGTCCTCGAAGCGGTCAACCTCAACGGCGATGGTCTCCCCGTTCACCCGGACGACCAAGAGTAGCGCATCGTCGCCCGCGAGGGGACGATCTCCCCGACCAAGCAACTCCACAAGCCGGAACACCGGAACCGTCCGGCCTCGCAGGACCGTCGCGTTCCCGCCTGCGACGGCATGGACGCACGTCCGGGGCCTGCGTACGACCTCCACGACGGCGTCCATCGCGATGCCATACGATTCCGTGCCCGCACCGACGACCATGATGCGTGCCAGGGCGATGGTCCGAGGCAGGTGCAGGCGGATCGTGGTGCCGAGGCCGACGCGGCTCTCGACCGAGACGCGCCCCCCCATGCGCGCCGCCGCCGCCCGTACCGCATCCATGCCGACACCTCGACCCGACAGCGCGCCCACGCTCTCGGCGGTCGAGAAACCGGGGGCGAAGATCAGGTCGGTGACGGCGGCATCATCCATGGTCGCAACGGCCTCAGGCTGGAGAAGCCCGCGCTCGACGGCCCGGCGCCGGATGAAGGCCGGGTCGATCCCGCGCCCGTCGTCGGAGACCGACACGACGATGCCGTCGCCATCCTGCTCGGCCCCAAGGCGGATGCGTCCGGCTTCGGGCTTGCCGACCTGACGCCGGGTCGCCGCGTCCTCAAGCCCGTGATCGATCGCGTTCCGCACGACGTGCAGGAGCGGCTCGAACATGTTCTCGACGATGCCCTTGTCCGCTTCCGTAGCCTCACCTTCGACTACGAGTACGACGTCCTTGCCTAGGCCACGCGCTGCGTCCCGCACCTGGCGCCCGAAACGGCGGAACACACTCGACAGCGGCGTGAGCCGGAGTGAAATTGCGCTTCGATGCAAGGTCGTCGAGAGGCGTCCGATTTTTGCATCAGCCTCGCGGATCGCACGGGCTAGCGTGCCCGCATCCTCGCCAGCCTCGGCCCGGGCGGCGAGATGGCCCAAGCCGTTGCGTGCGATGACGAGCTCGCCGACCAGCGCGACGAGGACGTCGACCCGGGCCGAGTCGACCCGCAGGGTACGGGCCGCATCACCGCCTAGCGGATCGGATGCCCCGTAAGCCTCCTCACCGTCCGTTGGCGTCGCGGCGTCCGTCCGGTTGGACAGGACGGCTTCGATGGCGGCTCGAAGGGCATCCGGACCGCTTCCAAGCGCCTGCCCGCAGCGCTCGGCGTCACTGGATCGCCCAGTCGACCGAAGGGCGTTCATCGCCGAGCGCGCGCAGGCTTCCAAACGGCCCGCGTCGGTATCCGCCTCGTCCGAGGCGGCCAACACCCGGACCTGTTCCGCAAGGATCGCGGCGACGACCGGCTCCAACGCGGGTGCGCCCGCCGACATCGTCCCGCTCGGCACGATCCGCGGGTAGGTCGCGGTCGGTAGGTCCACGACCGTGACCTGATCGCCCACGAGACGGAAGACGGTTTCGATCTCGGCCCGTGGCGCCTCCGAGACCAGCGTGATGGCGAGGTTGCAGGCGAAGGCGTCGAACTCGTCGTCCGGTGACCATGGCACCGCCGGCTCGACCGTGACGGCGAGAAGGCCCGGGACCTTACGGACGAGGCCGAGGGGATCGTCCCCTGAGAAGAAGCAATCGCCGCGAGGCTGGTACCGGACCGCGATCAGCGGCCTTCCCTTGATAACGCTCAGGGGCTCGGAGAGACGTGACGCCCATACCAGGAGCGCGGGGGCGTCCGTCGCGCGGGTCTCCGGTCCTGGAGAGAGAAGGGAACGGTATCGTCCGGCAAGGGCGCTTCCCTCTGCGTCGGCGGTCCCCGGCAGTGCCCCTCCAATCTCGACGGCGTCGGCCCAGCGTCCGGTGGCGTCGAGGGTCTCCAGCGCGAGGTCGACCAGGGCCGCATCAACGGCGAGGGTCTCGGCCCGTGCCGCGGACAGGCAGTCCTCGGCGGCGTGCAAGAGCGAGAACCATGGC
This sequence comes from Methylobacterium sp. AC690, assembly GCF_979256535.1. Taxonomy (NCBI): domain Bacteria; kingdom Pseudomonadati; phylum Pseudomonadota; class Alphaproteobacteria; order Hyphomicrobiales; family Methylobacteriaceae; genus Methylobacterium; species Methylobacterium sp. AC690. Next base: position 81,054 of record NZ_CEEDOX010000012.1, read on the forward strand.
GGGAAATCGAATAGCCCGACGGAACCCTTGAGCGTGTGGAAGGCGCGGAACACCCGGTTCACCGCCTCCGCGTCTCCCGGCGCCGCCTCCAGCGCCAGTAGGTCCTCCGTCGCCGACTGGACGAGCTCGCGCGTCTCGTCGAGGAACTGTTCGAGCAGGTCGTTCACGGACGCGAGCCTGCAAGCGCCCTGGCATGCGCGACCAGCACGTCCTCGGACAAAGGCTTCACCAAGTAGAAGTTCGCGCCCGCGACCCGGGCCGCTTCGCGGTCGCCCTCGGCGGCCTCAGTGCTGGTCATCAAGGCCGGGATCGAACGTATCGGGGGCTCGCGACCACGCAGGGCGCGAAGAAAACTGTATCCATCCATCTTCGGCATGTTCACGTCCACGACGAGGAGGTCGTATGTCGCGCGCAACACGCGTTCCAACCCTTCGATGCCGTTGAGCGCCTCGTCGACCGCGAAACCCGCCCGTTCAAAGATGCCGCGATAGTACATCCTCACGAGAGCTCCGTCGTCGACGACGAGCACGCGTGGAGTCTCTAGGCGAAGGGAACCGGTGTCAGACATGCTCGCCCTCGCGCGGCCGCCGGTAGACAATGGCGTCGTCGTAGCGGCAGACCCTGAACAACGGTGAAATCCGGCTCATGCTCTCGGTATGCCCGAGGCAGACGAAGCCGCCGGGGACCAGGGCATCGTAGATGTTGTCCGCCGCAAGCCGCCGCGAGGCGTCGTCGAAGTAGATCAAAACGTTGCGGCAGAACACGACGTCGAAGCGGCCTTGGGCTGCCATCGTCTTCGCGTCGGTCAGATTGCATGGGACGAACCGCACCGAGCCGCGCAGGTCCGCGAGGATGCGCCATGCCGGACCAAGCCGGGTCTCCTCGCGCACGAAATAGCGGGCGACGAGTTCCGGGCTCAACCGCATCAGCGCTCGCTCGCCGTAAATTCCTTCCTCGGCGGCGGCGAGCGCGCGGGTATCGATGTCCGAGCCGACGATCTCGATGTCGTAGCGGTCGACCTCCGGCCAGTTCTCCAGCAGCCAGAGCGCGACCGAGTACGGTTCCTCCCCGGTCGAGCAGGGCATCGACCAGATCCGCACGGTCGATCCTACCGGTCGTTGGGCGACGAGTTCCGGTAGCAAGGAGGACGTCAGGCAGCGGAGTTGGTGGTCCTCGCGGTAGAAGTAGGTTTCGTTGATGGTGAAGGCGTTGATGAGGGTCTCGACCTCGCCGTCCAGGTCGGCGCGCAGGCGTGCGAGATACACTGCGAACGAGCGGGACGCGGTCGCCTGCATGCGCTCGGCGAGCCGGCGGTCGACGAAATAGCGCTTGGCCGGCGTGAACAGGATGCCGGTGCGCCGGTACAGGAACTCGCAGAAGCGCGCGAAGTCGACGTCGGTGACCGGCGATGGGGTATCGACCACGCGCTCAACGACCCTTGTCGAGGCGCGCGAGCACGGTATCGATGGCCAATGGCAGGAATGCCTCCGAGGCGAACCGGGTCCGAGCGGCCAGCAAAGCCGGTATCGCGTCCGGCGTCCCGACTTCGGCCAAGACCTCGACCGCCGCGCCGCAGACGTTCGGGTTGGTCTCCGCCTCCAGCAAGGTAGCAAGCAGGACGCTCGCCTCCTCGACCGGCTGCGTCCTCACGATCTCGGTTGCGAGGAGTCGGACGTCGGGGTCGGAATCGGAGAGCAATTCCGAAAGCACCGTGCCCGCTGCGGCGGGCATCGACTGAAGCGCCTCGATGCAGGCGTTGCGCAGCCAGGCATCCTCCGAGCGCAGGTGCCGGGCGAGCGCGGCGGCGGCGGATGGATCGCCGATTGACAGCAGCGCCGCGAGCAGGGCTTCGCGGGTACGCGGGTCCTTTTCCGTTTGGAGGGCGAGGCCGAGATTGTCCGCATCCCTGTGTCGATCAGGCTTGGACGCGGTCGCGGCAATCGTCGGAGGAGGCGGATCTCTGCGGACGAGCGGCATCAGAGCACCATATCGATGAGCGCGTCGGCGATGCCGTCGAGCGGGACGACGACGGTTGCACCGCCGACCCTGACGAGTTCGCCCGGCATGCCCCAGACCACCGCCGTCTCCTCGCTCTCGGCGATGGTGCGGCCACCCTTCGCCCGCAACTCCGCCATCGTCGTCGCACCGTCCCGGCCCATGCCAGTCATTAGGACGCCGATGAGGCGTGAGGGCTCGACCAGTTCGAGGGCGCTCGCGACGAGACGGTCGGCGCTCGGGTGCCAAGGATAGTCGGCATGGGCCGGCACCGGCTGCACCACCAGCCCGGAGGGGCGGCGCGCGAGCGTCACGTCCGCGTCCCCCTTGCCAACATAGACGTTGCCTGGAGCCAGAGGCATCGGCCGAGCGACTTCCTGCACCCTCAGTGCGCATAGGCCATCGAGCCGCCGCGACAGGGGACCGGTGAAATTGCCGGGCATGTGCTGGGCGATCACGACCGGCCACGGGAAATCCGCGGGCAATCGCGACAGCAAGGTATCGAGCGCGGGCGGCCCGCCCGTCGATGTCCCAACTAGTACGATGCCATCGACGATCCCGGGCGTCGCAGAAGGGGCGGCCTTCGGTCCGGGCGAAGGCAGGGACGTCGGCCTCGGCGTGCGCGTCACCGCACCGCGTGCCGGAGTCGCGCTCCTCGCCCGTATGCGCTCGGTGAGGCGCAGGGTCGGACGCAGTCGGGCGCGCGCAGCAGCCCGCACCCTTTGCACGATCAGGGGGCCAAGATGGTCCATCTCCAGGGAAACCGCTCCGCCGGGCTTGGCGACGAAGTCGACCGCGCCCCGCTCCAACGCGTCGAGGGTGATTTCCGCGCCGTCCGCGGTCAGGGACGACAGCATCACCACCGGGGTCGGTCGATCCAGCATGATGCGGTCGAGGCAGGCGAGGCCGTCCAGGCCTGGCATGTTCACGTCGAGGGTGATCACGTTGGGGCGGAAGCGGGCATGCTCGGCCAGTGCCTGTTCGCCGTCACGGGCGAAGGCCACCTCGAAATCCGCCTCCTGCGCGAACACGCCGCCAAGGAGCTTACGCATCAGTGCGGAGTCGTCGACGACTAGAAGGCGGATCATTCCGCGGTATCCGTCCCGGCCCCTCGCACGCCCGGCCGCTTGTTCGTCGCCCGCACCCTCCGCTCGGTCCCGGCAAGCAGGGCCGATGCGTCCACGATGGGCAAGAGGCTGCCGTCAACGAGGGTCGCGACCCTGTCGACCCCATTCCCGGCGTTGTCGGAATAATCTGGCGTTGGCCGTATGGCGTCCACCTCAAGACGCAGCATCCGCGAGACGCCGTCGACCAGCAGGCCGGCGACATCGGCTCCGGCTTCGAGCACGACGATGCGTCGCCGCGGATCTGCCTCGCCTGGCGGAAGGCCGAAGCGCCGGCGCTGGTCCACCACGGCTAGCACGGTGCCGCGCACGTCGATGGCGCCTACGACGAGGTCTGACGACCGGGGCAGACGCGTCATCACCTCGGGTACGCGCAGCACCTCGCGTACCGACCCAACCGGGACGCCGTAGCTCTCGCCCGCGACGTCGAAGACGACGAACTGCTCCGTCACTGCCGCCGCTCCAGCGTTCTCGGTCCTGGCGTTGGAGGAACGTGCAGGCGAGGCGGTCAAGGTCGTTCCTTCGATCAAACGGTCGGCGGAGAGCACGGAGATCAGCGTACCTGCCTGGTCGATGCGGCAGATCGCGTCGATTGCGGTCGTTCCGCCTCGACTTAGCGCCGCCGGCACCGGATCGACTGCATCGGGCGCCAGCCTCAGGATCGGACCTAGCGCATCGACAAGAAGGCCGATCTCCGTTCCCCCCATACGCGCGACGACGATGCGCGCCTCCGCCCTTGGCGGGGGGGCGGTCAAGCCAAGTAGGACGGGCAGGCTCAGCAGCGGCAGCACCCCGCCTCGCAACGCCACAACGCCCAGGGCGGCGCTCTGGGCACGCGGCACCGGCATGACGTCCGGCGGCAGCGCCAGCACCTCCGCGACCCGCTCCAACGGCAGGGCATAGGATCGCCCGCTTGCCGTGAAGGAAACCAGCGCGACGCGCTCCTCCTCCGTCGCGTCGGAAAACTCATCTCGTGGAGGCCGAACGTCAACAGTAGCGGGCGTTCCGGTCCGGCGCCGGGGAAACGCGGCCGTGACCAATGCCCCGAGATCGATCACACGAACCGAGCCCGGCCCGACGGCTGTGGTGAGATACCTGGCCGTCGATGGCCCGTCCTCCTTGAACGATTCCGTTCCCCCAGAAAATCCCACGACACGGTCGACCATCAGCCCGACGGCCTCGCCCGCCTCCGCCACGACGACCCGGGTCGGTTCCGTGGTGGGCTCCAGATCAGGGCGGACGATGCGACGGAGGTCGAGCACCGGCAAGGCGGTGCCGCGACGGTTGGCGAGCCCGGCCAAGGCGGCAGGGGCGCCGGGCACCCGCGTCAGCCGGGGCGGACGAAGCAGTTCGCGGACCAGGCCCGCATCAAGGGCGTAATCGTCGGTGCCCAACGTGAAGACAAGGTAGCGCCTGTCGCCCGTGCCATCGGCCTCAGGCATTCGTGGCCTGCAGCTCGTCGGCGAGCGATGCGATTTCCTCGATGCTCGCTGCAAGATCCTCAGCGCCCTTCGACTGCTGGCGTGCGGCGGTGGCGGCCTCGCTGGAGGCACGGTCAGCCTGCTCAGCCGCGGCGGCGATCTGCTGCGAGCCCTTCAGCCCCTCTCGCGCCGCGACGACGATAACGTCTGCGGCGGCTAGCACGTCGGTGTTGCCGGCCTCCAGACGACCGACGTCCCCCTCCACGCCGGCGAGGGTGGCGAAAAGCACTCGATTGCGCTGCATCTCCGTCTCCGACGCCGCGACGACCTGCTCAAGTGCCCTTCGGACGCCGCCGACCCCGTCCTGGATGTCGCGGACGGTGTCGCGGATGCGGTCGGCGTTCTCCGAGGCGTCGCGGGCCAAGGCACGGATGTCATTCGACACGACGGCGAAGCCTCGACCCCCTTCGCCGGCGCGCGCCGCCTCGATGGCGCCGCTGACCGCGAGCATGTTCACCTGCACGGAGACCAGGGCGATGGACCCGATGATCTTCTCGATGCGACGATTGCTGGCTTCCAGTTCGCCGACGCGTCCGAGACAGGCGCGGGTCTCGTCGAGCGAGCGCGCCACCCCGTCGGCCAGCGAGCCCACCCCGGCCCGCACATCTCCCAAGGTCGCGGCGATGCCGGCGACCGTCTCCCGGGCAACCGTCGCGTTCGCCTTGAATATCGCGGCGCTCCGCTCGACTTGTTCCATAGCCGCGCTGGACTGATGTGCGGCAGCGCTCTGGATACCGGTGCCACGGCTGATCTGGTCGATGGCGGCGAGGATCTCGCTCGCCGCCCCGGAAAGCTCCTGGACCGTGGCGGAGAGTTCCTCGGCTGCCGAGGCGACCTCCTCGGCCTGCCCCTGAACCGAGTCGCTGCCTGTCAGTTCGTCGGCAAGGGCTGCCAACGCTTGTGCCGTCGTCTGGGATTGGTCGAGCGATTGCGTCTGCTGCGCCACCGCCTGCTGGGCCTGGCCAGCGGCCGCGGCCTGCTCCTCGGCCGCGGCGGCGATCTGCTCAGCCCCGCGTTGCGCCTCCCTGATAGCCGTCTCGGCCTCGATAGCTGCGGTGAGGATCGCCTGCGCGCCGTCCGACACCGTGCCGAGCTCCGACCGCGCCGCCTCCAATTGCTCGGTAACCCGCCCGCCTGCCTCGGCCTCGACCGTCGCCGTCCGGGCCGCGGCGCGGATAATCTCCCCGATGCCCCGGACCTCGGTGCGGATCGCCTCGGCCAGCTTGCGGACCTCGGCCGCGCTCGCCTCCGACGTCTCGGCCAGAGCCCGCACCTCGTCGGCCACGACCGCGAAGCCCCGGCCGTCCTCGCCCGCTCGCGCCGCCTCGATGGCGGCGTTCAGGGCCAGAAGGTTGGTCTGGTCGGAAACGTGCTCAACCGTGCCGGTGATCTCGCCGATGCTCGTGGCCGCGCGGTCGAGCTCGTCGATCAGCGCGACCGAAGCGGATTGTCGGTGGGAGTTGGCCTGCACGGCGGCGGCCGACGAGGTGATATGGACCCCGGTCTCAGCCAGCAGCGTCTGAAATGCCGTGGTCGCCTGGCCCGAGGCGTTCGCCCGCTCCCGGGCCTCGGAAAGGCGGGCGGCGATGCCGGCGATGGCACCGAGGGACTCCTGCGCGGCGCCAGCGGCTTCCTCGGCTCCCGAGGCGATCTGCTCCATCGAGCGCCGCAGCTCCTCCGCGGCCGACGACGCCTCGATCACCCCCGCGGCGAGTTCCTCCGTCGCCGCAGCAAGCCGCTCGGATGCCTTCTCGCGTCTTGCGCGGGACCGTTCGCGCGAGCGTCCGGCAGGGATGGGCGCGACAGGTGAAGGGTTCGGAACGGTAGCGCCGGCCTCCGGGGCCTCTCCCTGCGGCGCGAGCCGCGTCCTCTTCACCAGTGCCATGGACGGATCACCTGCGTTCGACCGTCCCCCATGCAGGACGCAAGGGTGAGGAAGGCTCGGAAGTAGAATCCGAGGTTCTAAGCTGGGGAGCGCTGTGGTCAAGAAGCGCCAGACTGACCCGTCTGATCGCAATGGGTGGATCCACACCACTATGCCGTATCTCCCGAGAAACGCAGAGGGATGCCCGACCCTTGTGGGATACCTTCGTCCGGCGTTAGAGATTCGCGAGGCCGGATATTAACCTTATTTGGATATTGCGGTGCATGCGGATCGTTCTCCTCGATCCTACGTCAGCCGCGACGGAGTGACCGCGGGTCGGAGCCGGCCGTGACCCTGACGACCCGCATACTGCTGCTGGTGATGCTCGCGCTCGCGCCGGCTCTCGCGATCCAGGGATATAACGAGTACGCCATGCGTACCTCGCGCGACGAGGCCGTGCGCGCCGATGCCATGGCCACCGCTCGGACCGTGGCCGAAGACCTCTCGCAGGTCGCCGAGACGGCACGCCAGGCACTCAACTTCGTGGCGCAGGACCTCACCGTGCGGGCCATGGAGCCAGCAGGATGCACCGAGTACCTCCACCGCGCCGCGACGGACAATCCGCATCTCGCGGTCCTGGCGCTGACGCGGATCGACGGGACCGTTGTCTGCAACAGCGTGGGATCGCCTGCCGGCTCGTATGCAGTGCCCGACCGCAGCTACCAGCGTCGTGCCGTCGCGGAAGACACGTTCGTCATGGGGACCTATGCCCGAGGCAACGCCTCGCGGAAGGACTCCCTCCACTTCGCGCAACCCCTTCACGACACGAACGGCCAGAAGGTCGGCGTCCTGGCCGCCGCCATCGACCTCGATTGGCTCGCGAAGTATCTGCGGCGCAACCTAAGACTGTCGAGCACCTCGGTCACCGTCGCCGACGAGAACCATGTCATCCTGGTCCGCTACCCGGACGGCGATGGTTGGGTCGGCAAGCCGATCCCGCCTGAGCGGCTACGCATCCTTACTGAACGGGGCGAGGGTGTCCGTGTCGATCTCGGGATCGACGGACGCGAGAGGGTCCTGGCCAACACCCAACCTTCCGGCCCGACCTCGGCGGCCTGGGTCACCGTCGGCCGCGACCGCGACATCGCCTACGCTGACGTCGATGCGGCGACGCGTCGGGGAGTGGTCCTGATCGCGCTGGGTGCCATCATGGCGATCGTGGCCGCGCTTTTCGCCGGGCGCTTCTTCATCCGCCGTCCCTTCGGCCGCCTGCTTCGGACGGCGTCCCAGTGGCAAGCCGGCGACCTCGCCGCCCGGAACGGCCTGGATGGGGGCGACGAGTTCGGCCGGCTCGGGCGCAAGCTGGATGCCATGGCGGGAAGCCTGCAACGCAACGAGGCGGAGCTGCGGGAGGAGATCCGCAACGGCCGGGCGATGCAGGAACGGCAGGTGACGATGCTGCACGAGTTGAACCACCGGGTGAAAAACACACTCGCCACGGTCCAGGCGTTGGCACGGCAGTCGACCCGGGGCGGCGACGCGCCCGGGGAGCGGCTGGAGGCCCGCATCCTCGCCCTATCGAAAACACACGACCTACTGACGCAGGACGATTGGTCGAGCGCCCCCCTGCGCGCGGTGTTGGAGAATGAAATCGGGCCATACCGGGGCGGCGATTCCACTTTCGTGATTGAAGGGCCCGACGTCGACCTGCCGCCCCGTCACGTCCTATCGCTCGGCATGACACTGCATGAGCTCGTCACCAACGCAGCCAAGTACGGCGCGCTTTCCGTGCCGGGCGGCGAAGTGCGTGTCGCCTGGTCGATTGCCGGTGCCGGGCACGGCGAGCGGTACCTGCGCCTTGATTGGATCGAGACTCGCGGTCCACCGGCATCTTCCCCCGAACGTCGCGGTTTCGGCACGCGCTTGATCACGATGAGCGTTGAGCGCGAACTCGACGGCAAGGTCACCCTCGACTATGCGGAGAAGGGATTGCGTGTCGGCATGGACGTCCCGTTGACCGAGTTGGGCCGGGCACATCTCAGCCCACTCGCCACTGCCCATTGAAATCTACTGCAGGAGGCCAGCCCCAAACGTCTGGCATCTCCCGGCCCTGTCGGCAAAGGTGAGATATCGTCATCCCGCTTAAAGAGCGATGGAAGCGAAAAGAGCGCTCCGCTGGTAATGAACATGGACGGCCTTGTGCCGAAACCAGTCGTCTAGCCTGTCCAGGCTGGTCTGCGAAACACGCATTCTGCGACGACGTTCATACCGTTTTTGTGCGAACGGCCGTGGGGATCGGTCGCTTTCCAAAGTACCCGGGGCGTGACACTCCCCTCCCATGAGCAGCTTGCACAAACTGATCGGGACGGTTGCCCGCCGACGTCATTCGCCGGTCACTGATTACGGCGTCACGTTGCTGCTTGTCGGCGCCATGACGTTCGTCCGGTTCCTGGCCCCGGCCCACGTCGCACCATTTCTGCTGTATATTCCCGTCCTGCTCGTCGTCACCCTGGCTTTCGGCTGGGGTGCCGGGACGTTTGTGCTGTTGTTGTCCACCCTGATCGCCGCGTGGTTCTACACGCGCGATGGGATGCTCGGCAGCGTCGACGTGGCCCTGCTCTGCCAGTACGTGACTGTCGGCGCGACCATGGTGTGGATCTGCCACGCGTTGCGCCGGTCCGTGGTGCAGAACGAAGCCACCCTGGAGCGGCTCAACGCGGCGAACCACATCCTCGTCGACCGGGAGACGGCGTTGACCGACGCCAACGCCGTGGCGGAGGCCGCCAAGGAAGCGGCCGAGCAGGCCAACGCCGCGAAGAGCGACTTCCTCGCGAACATGAGCCATGAACTCCGCACCCCGCTTTCCGCCATCATCGGCTACAGCGAGATGATGGGCGAGGAGATCGCGGACGGCTGTGCGGCGCCGGACCTCGTGGCCGACATCGGCAAGGTCGAGCGCAACGCCCGCCACCTGCTCGGGCTTATCAACGACGTGCTGGACCTCTCTAAGGTCGAGAGCGGCAAGATGGAGGTCTACGCTGAGGATTTCGCGGTGGAGGACATGCTCCGCGACGTCGCGGGTTCGGTCACGACGCTGGTCGGCAAGAAGGGCAACACCCTGGAGATGCAATTCGCCCCTGGGCTGGGCCGGATGCATTCAGACCTGACAAAGACGCGGCAGGTGCTGTTCAACTTCTTGAGCAACGCGGCCAAGTTCACGGATAAGGGGACCATCACGGTTGCCGCCTCCCGCATCATGGACGCCTCGGGTGGCGACCAGCTATCGTTCTCCGTCTCGGACACCGGAATAGGCATGACGGCCGAACAGGTGTCACGCCTGTTCCGGCGCTTCGAACAGGCCGATGCCTCCACCACGCGCAACTTCGGCGGGACCGGGCTTGGGCTTTCGCTCACGCATGCCTTCGCAGACATCCTCTTTGGGACCATCACGGTGTCCAGTGTGCCCGGCCAGGGCAGCATCTTCACGTTCACCGTCCCGGCGATCTACGTCCCGCCCCTAAACGAGCAGGCCTCGCCTGATCCGGACGTCATCGGTGATGTCGGGGCGGAGGGCGACATCATCCTGGTCATCGACGACGATACGGATCAACTCGCCCTCACGACCCGGTTCCTCCACCGCGAGGGCTTCCAGGTGCGGACCGCCACGAACGGCAGGAGCGGGCTTGACCTTGCCCGGAAGCTGAGGCCGCGAGCCATCCTGCTGGACGTTATGATGCCGGGCGTGGACGGATGGTCCGTGCTGAGCCAGATCAAGGCGGACGCGTTGCTGGCGCCGATCCCGGTCGTGATGGTGACGTCCGTCGACCAACGCAAGCTGGCGGCGTCCCTCGGTGCCTCGGACTACATGATGAAGCCGGTCAACTGGGCTCGGTTCGGCAAGATCGTGAACCAGTTCAGGCTGGCGGAGCCGGACCGGCGCGGCACCGTACTCCTGGTGGAGGACGAGGCCATGACCCGCATGGCGATGCGCTCCACCCTGGAGGAGGACGGCTGGTCGGTCGTGGAGGCCTCGAACGGCGAGGAGGGCCTGCAGCAAGTGGCCGAGATCAAGCCGGACGTGGTGATCGTTGACCTGAACATGCCCGTCATGGACGGCTTCGGCTTCCTTGAAGGCGTTCGGGCCGTGCCCGGCTGCGCGGACATCCCGGTGCTCGTATTAACAGGCCGGGAGTTCTCGGCGGACGACCGGAACAAGCTTCGCGGCGCGAGTCAGATCCTCAATCGCGGCGACCTGGCGTCGGCGAGCCTAGCCGAAAGACTGAGGGATCTCAGGGCTTGAGTGGGGCAAGAGCGCCTCGGCGGCATCGGCGTCGAAGCCATGTCAACGTCCGCTTCGGAGCACCTCATTTCGCAGCCTGAACTACCGGGTTGGGTCGACATCTGCCGGACCGCTCTACGTCCGGGATGGGTGGTGTTCCGCCGGTCCGCTTCTCATCCCATTTGGGCTGGAAGCGGACCTTCGAATGGTTGCCGTGCGTACTGGATCCACCGAAGCAAGGTTAGGCCGCGCGGACCGTCGCGAGGAAGCGACCGACCTCGGCGCCGAGATGCTCGGACTGCCTCGACAGTTCGGAGGCCGCCGACAGCACCTGGGTCGCCGCCGCCCCGGTCTCCTCCGAAGCCTGCGCGACCCCGGCGATGTTGCCGGTCACTTCGTTGGTCCCGGTCGAGGCGAGGGCGACGTTGCGCACGATTTCCTGGGTCGCCGCCCCCTGCTGCTCCACTGCCGCGGCGATGGAGGTCGCCACGCTGTCGATCTCACGGATCCGCCCGGTGATGCCGCCGATTGCCGTGACGGCCTGCGCCGTCACACCTTGGACCTCATCGATCTGGCGTCCGATCTCCTCGGTTGCCCTGGCGGTCTGCTCGGCCAGCGCCTTGACCTCGGAGGCGACCACGGCAAAGCCCCGTCCCGCCTCTCCGGCACGCGCCGCCTCGATGGTGGCATTGAGCGCCAGCAGGTTGGTCTGCCCGGCGATGCCCGAGATCATGCCCACCATGTTGCCGATCCGAGCCGAGGTGGCCTGTAGGGCGTGGACCAGCTGCATGGTCTGATTGGCTTCGCCGACGGCCGATTGGGCCAGCCGGGTCGAACCGGAGACCTGCCGGCCGATCTCCTGCACGGACGAGCCGAGCTCCTCGGCTGCGGCCGCGACCGTATTTACGTTGGCGGCGGCCTCCTCCGCGGCGGCGGCGACGGTGGTGGACTGGCTCGCGGTCTCCTGAGCGGTGGCGGTCATCTGCTGAGCGGTTGCCTGGAGTTCGGTGGCCGAGGACGAGACCATCCCGACGATGCCGCCGACCGCGCGCTCGAAGCCGTCAGCGAGCTCGAACATGGTTCGCTTGCGTTCGGCCGCGGCGGCCTCGTCGGCGCGGCGCTTGACCTCGGCCTCCTCGGCGGCCTTCCGGGCGACCATGGCCTTGATGCCGTCGACCGCCTTGCCGACCGCGCCGATCTCGTCGCTGCGGACCGACTCCGCAATTTCGGCATCGGTCTCACCGCGAGCCATCCGCTGCAGCACGCTGACGAGCCTGCCCAGCGGACGGGCGACCTGCACGATGACCGTATAGACGCCGTAGGCGATGCTGAGCGCCGCGATGACGAGTGCCGCGAGGAGGGCGAGGCGGGACCAGCCTGCGGTGTGCTCGGAGCGATTGAACTCGGCCTCCGCTTCGTGGACCTGCAGCGTGGTCAGCTTGCTGAGAGGCGCGTTGGTGGCCTGCATGTTCTTCAACAGGTCCGCATGCGTCGCATCGAAATCCGGAGCGCCGCCTTGCGCGATACGCCTGAATATCTCGGAGATGACGATGCCGTTCTGATCGATCCGAGCCTGCAGGTCCTTGGCCAGGACCTCCTCTTCTTGTGTCAGCGAGGTCGCCTTGTAGGCGGACCATTGAGCGTGCAAGTTAGAGAGGTCGCGCTCCATCCTCTCCTTTGCCGTGGCGAACGCGACGGTCTTGCTGCGCAGCATTCGCGATACATCGATGATGTCATCGTAGGCATCACGGATGATGCTGAATTGACGGAGGCAGACGACCCGGTCCTCGTAGACGGTCTTGAGGCTTGAGTGGCTCCAGTGGAGCGCGAAATTCCCCAACGCCGCCGTGCCGAAGAGGATGAGGCCTAGCACCGCTAAAACTGACATAAGCCGCTGTTTGATGGTCATCGTCGATAAACTGCCTCTTTGTTCACCACAGCCGATACATCCATCGTTTGAACCGGAGTGGCGCCTGCTGTCCGGATGCGCAAAATAGAGGCAATTGGTTAATATGACGGCTACGCAACGTCCGAGAACCATGCGTAGCGTGATGACGGGCGGTCACGATCAGGACACCGCTGGCTGCCCTCCCAGGGCCTGTCGTCGCCTGAACAGTTTGGCTGGGCTTGCGTTTTCGTCTCTCTGATGGAGGAGGGACGATGCTGAGCGACACACAATGGGCTGATCTGGAGCCTCTGGTTGAAGCCTGCCGGCCCAAGGCCAAAACGCCTCCGCAGGATCTGCAGCGCACGCTCTCGGCCATCCTTTGGCGGCATCAGAACGGAGCCAAATGGCGAGCTATTCCCGAGGAATTGGGACCCTGGTGGCGGGCTGCCCAGATCTTCATCCGCTGGTCGCGTGCCGGCGTCTGGGAGCGGCTTCTTCACCTCGTGCAGGAGCGCGGTGTCCAACTCGGTATGGTATTCCGCGACGGCACGAACATGCGAGCGCACCAAAAGGCGGCGGGAGCCGCCAAAAGGGGGGATCTGGGCCCGAGCGAGATGCTCGTGAAGCTCTTGGCCGCTCACGTGGCGGGTATGGCACCAAGGCTTGCGTGATCGCGGATGGACGGGGTCGCGCCATCGCCTTCCGGCTGGCGCCCGGTCAGGCCCATGAACTTCCTCACGCTGTTCCCCTGCTCGACCAGCTGCCGGCGGTGCCCAAATGGGTCGTGGGGGACCGCGGCTATACCAGCCACGTCTTTCGCGAACACATCTGGGATATGGGCGCTCGGCCTGCGATCCCGCCTCAGCGCTACGAAGCGCCCGTGGCCTGCCCGGATTGGATCTACAACAACCGTAACCAGGTCGAGCGTCTCTGGACCAGGCTCAAAGAGTGGCGCGCCATCGCCACCCGCTACGAGAAGACTGCCGTCAGCTTCATGGGCGTCCTCTACCTCGCAGCCGCCCTCGATTGGCTTAAGCGATGACACGCCCGTGCTTCGGCAAGCACCCATAGCGCTTCGGGACCGCTGCACATGCAGCATACGAACTTTGGTGCGTTCCGTTGAACGGAAACAGCTGGATCAGCGTCCCTTCATGCCTGGCAGGGGAGGGCCGCCCACTAAAAAAGCTAGAGTTTAAAACAGATCAGCCACAGCTCCCTTTTTTCGCGAATCAGATATCCAGGCGGCTCATCCCGCGGATACCGCGCAAGTCGTCTATGAGTTTCATGCCCCACAAGTTTGTCGACAGCTGTGAACCGATCTTCGTAAAACTCTCATCCGTCGAAAAAATCGGCCATAGATTACTATCTTACTCGGGAAAAATCATAAATACGACCGCTAAGTCAACCAATGCGTCTTTAGGCCTGCAGTACACTGGTGCGGCCAGTCAATCTTCTATTATTTGTAGTTTGATAAACATCATTTGAGCTTTCAATGGGTATGAAGCTCCCCAGCCTATAAAAAAGAAATCGACACAGGCCCAGAAACATTAGCACTCTCGTTCACTGAGTGCTAAACCAACTGTCGCAGGGCCGCTGCGGATCTTCCTGCAGCCGCCTTCCCTTCAATGGCTGAGCCGTGCTGGCGCCATGTCATCGGTAGGGAGATTGGAACTCGACCATGAAATTTCGCCCACTGCACGACCGTGTCGTCGTTCGCCGCATCGAAGGCGAAGAGAAGACCAAGGGCGGCATCATCATCCCGGACAATGCCAAGGAGAAACCGCAAGAGGGCGAGATCGTCGCCGTCGGTCCTGGCGCCCGTGACGAAGCCGGCCGCGTGAACCCGCTCGACGTCAAGGCCGGCGACCGCGTCCTGTTCGGCAAGTGGTCCGGCACCGAGGTCAAGATCGACGGTCAGGACCTCCTGATCATGAAGGAATCCGATATTATGGGCGTCGTCGCTTAAGAGCCATACGCCCTGGTGTGATCTGCCAATACTGCCCCTTGAGGCACCCGATGTGGTGTGCCTCGGGGCCGCGCTAACATTGAAGTGACTTTTCCCATGGCTGCCAAAGACGTTCGTTTTTCCGCCGACGCCCGCGAGAAGATGCTGCGCGGTGTTGAGCTTCTTGCCAGTGCCGTGAAGGTGACGCTGGGTCCCAAGGGCCGCAACGTTGTGATTGAGAAGTCTTTCGGCGCGCCGCGCATCACCAAGGACGGCGTCACCGTCGCCAAGGAGATCGAGCTCGCCGACAAGTTCGAGAACATGGGCGCCCAGATGGTGCGCGAAGTGGCCTCGAAGTCGAGCGACATCGCTGGCGACGGCACGACGACGGCAACCGTGTTGGCCGCCTCCATCGTCCGCGAGGGTGTGAAGTACGTGGCCGCCGGCATGAACCCGATGGACCTGAAGCGCGGCATCGACCTCGCTGTTGCTGCGGTCGTGAAGGACATCAGTGAGCGCTCCCGCAAGGTGGCGTCTTCCGCAGAGATCGCTCAGGTCGGCACCATTTCAGCCAATGGCGACAAGGAAATCGGCGAGATGATCGCCCACGCCATGGAGAAGGTCGGCAAGGAAGGGGTCATCACCGTCGAGGAGGCCAAGACGGCCGAGACCGAGCTCGATGTGGTCGAGGGCATGCAGTTCGACCGCGGCTACCTTTCCCCGTACTTCATCACGAATGCGGAGAAGATGATGGCGGATCTTGAAGATCCCTACATCCTCATTCACGAGAAGAAGCTCGGGTCGCTTCAAGCGCTTTTGCCGATCCTCGAAGCCGTAGTGCAGACCGGCAAGCCGCTGCTCATTATCGCCGAGGACATCGAGGGTGAGGCGCTCGCTACGCTCGTCGTGAACAAGCTGCGCGGCGGCCTCAAGGTCGCGGCCGTCAAGGCTCCGGGCTTCGGCGATCGCCGTAAGGCCATGCTTGAGGATATTGCCCTGCTGACCAAGGGTCAGATGGTCGCCGAGGACCTCGGCATCAAGCTCGAGAACGTCACTCTTGAGATGCTGGGTCACGCCAAGCGGGTGCGTATCGATAAGGAGACCACCACGATCATCGATGGATCGGGCGACAAGGCCGACATCGAGGCCCGCGTTGCTCAGATCAAGGCGCAGATCGAGGAAACCACCTCGGACTACGACCGTGAGAAGCTCCAGGAGCGTCAAGCCAAGCTCGCCGGCGGCGTCGCGGTCATCCGCGTTGGAGGCTCGACTGAGGTTGAGGTCAAGGAGAAGAAGGACCGCGTCGACGACGCGCTCCATGCGACGCGCGCAGCGGTTGAAGAAGGCATTGTGCCCGGCGGTGGTGTCGCTCTCCTTCGTGCGAAGGCAGCGGCAGAGGGGCTGAAGAACGACAACCCGGACGTCCAGGCCGGCATCAAGATCGTGCTGAAGGCGCTTGAGGCTCCGATCCGTCAGATTTCGCAGAACTCAGGCGTCGAAGGCTCGATCGTGGTCGGAAAGATCCTGGCAAACTCGTCTGCGACGTATGGCTTCAACGCTCAGACCGAAGAGTACGTTGACATGCTTCAGGCAGGCATTGTCGACCCGGCCAAGGTTGTCCGCGCTGCCTTGCAAGGAGCGGCATCCGTCGCCGGGCTTTTGATCACGACTGAGGCGATGATCTCCGAGGCTCCGAGGAAGGAGGCTCCGCAGATGCCAGGTGGCGGCGGTATGGGTGGCGGTATGGGCGGGATGGACTTCTAGCTTCCGTATCCGCTGAGACAGTGATCCCGAAGACCGCCCTTAGGGGCGGTCTTCTCTATTTTGACATGGAGAAAATGTTTTGGCGTTAATGGGAGATAAAGTTTAACTACGAGCGGCACCTGGAACAGTTCAACGTATCAATGCGACCGCAAGAGGCGAGGGCATCTTGGTGCCGACCACTCCAATTTGACCTAATGCCTCGCTCTGCGCGCTGTTGGGTGGGAGCGCGGACGCATCTAGGAGCGGTTCCCTCGCGCCGTACCGCCCGAAGGATGCCAACCCAGCCAGTATTGGGCTCCGCAGGCGTGACCTACACGACCGCCTGCCGTCGCTTTCGATCGTGCGGCTGGAATGCTACTCACCCGCCTCATCACGAGGGGCTATCCAATGACCTTCCCGACGCGTCGCGCCGTGTTCCTGGCCGTCATCACGGGCTGCGTTCCGGCTTTTGCGCAGGCCCCGGTTCCGGCCGGTCCAGAGGCGGTCGCCTCGCAAGCCGTCATCCGAAAGCTGAACGCCTACGTCGGACTCATGAATCGAACGCTTCGCGCCTCGGAGTCGATGGCGCGTTACGGAAGCTGGGTGAATATGCGGACCGGCCCAACAGGTCGTGAGAGCATCGTGTACGGGCTCTACTCACTCTATGACGTGCGCGACGAGATCGCGAAGGCGAAGGCAGCCGTAGATGCGGAACCCCGGATGGCGGAGCTCGACGCGGCCGTCCCACCCTACATCGCGGCCTACGAAACGCTCGCCCCGCTGATTGCGCAGGCGAACGGCTATTACGAGCGGGCGGATTACAAGGTCGACAAGATGGCGGAGGGCAAGACCTTGCACGCCAAGCTCGCGCCGGCCGGCAGAGCCTTCCTGGAAGAACGGGCGAAGCTCGAACCGCTCTTCGCCCTGGAGAAGCTTAAGAGCGACGAGGCCGAGCTCGCGCTGATCGAAAAGCAGGAAGGCCGCAAGTCCCGCTGGGTCATCGCCAACGTCATGCTACGAGCGCGTCCGGTGGTGGAACTGCTCCCGCGCGAAGCTAAGCCCATAGTTGACCTGCCGGCCTTCGACGCCGCACTCGCGACTTATGCCTCGGCCGTCAGAAGCATGGACGAGTATGCCGTGGCCGAGCCGGGCTCCTTCTCCGGTTTTGAGGGCCGACCGGCTACTTGGCTCGGCAAGCTACGCGAGTTCCGCGAGAAGCTCGGCCGCGCGAAGGGCGACGCACGTCGCGGCCGTATCGACACGACCTGGATCGTGAACGACTACAACACACTGATTTCGACCTCGCAGACGGCGACCCGTTTCCCGCGTTAGGTTAAACCTCCCGGATGCTGCCGGCGCTGACGGGACCATCCCGTACGATGCACGATCAATCCCAGCGGTGCGCGCTTTCGCTGGGATGACGAGGAAGCCCGATGATGCAGTTCGATACGCCACGCCCCGGAGACGATCCGCTCCCGTCCATCGGCGATCCGCCTCCCGGTCCTCAGGTACCTGAGATCGATCCACCGGCGGAACCACCCGCCCCTCAGCCACCAGGCCCCATAGAAGCTGTGTAAAAGCTTGGCGATCCGTTCGCGCAACTCACGACGAGGGAGATGGCAGTCGCACCGCGACCTCGTTCCGGCGCAAGAATGGCACCGAGAATGGCGGATCGTAGCCCATGAAGAAGGGCTGTTCCACCGCCTTTCGTCCAGTGGCTTCCATCACATTCATCAGGGTGCGGGTCTGCTCGTCCCTAGCCGCAGGCGACGCCGTACCGGAGAAGCGCAATACGGCTAACCGTTCCGGAGGAAGGCGAACCAGTCTCACCCCGGGTTCCGTCGGCTCCGGCGCACCGGCTTCAACGACTGCCCTCGGCAGATAGAACCGCATGGTTCCCCGGGCGCCCTGTTCGACCGGGACCGTCATCGCGATCAGGCGACCTTTGCTCTCGACGGGTGTCGTCATGGCGATCCGCTGACCGCCACCGTTCGCCCCGGTGATGTACCGGAACAGCCGGCCGAACGCCCGCCCGTCCTGCTGTCCCATGGCATCCGTCTCGACGGCAACGCGCCCATCGTAGGCCCGCACCTCGACCCCACGGTTGAGCCGCTCGACGACTGCATAGCGCGGCTCTTCATAGGTTCCACGGATGCCCACGACCGACAAAGCGGACTCAAGCAGCGTCACGAAATAGTAGAGTAGCTTGTCCATCGTCCAGGCTTCCATTTGTCATCGGGCGTACGCGAGAAATCTACGTTCGTCTCCGATCGGGTATCCAATATCGGGGAAGCAGCCCATCTGGTATCGTGAGGAGCGCGGCCGGTTTAGGAGCCTGCAGCAGCTCGACGAGGTGCCAGGCTTGAGCGGGAAGATGGTATCAGCAGGTACCGAGCTTGACGATCCCGCACAGCAACTCGCCTAGACAGTCGTATTCTCTCTACCACTTGGGTTCGCCGGTGGGACGCTCGACCTCGTGATCGACGGCTGGCGCATCACCAGCATGCGTCTTCATCCCGAGGGCAAGACCGTCCTGGCGCTCGCGCTCGGCCTCATCGTGCTTCTTCTTGACCTTGGCGTCCGCGATAGAGCTTTATTCAGGTGAGATAGCGTTGCTCCCGATCCGTCCGCTGCGTAGACAGCGCTGCACAAGGAGAATCAATGTTATCCGCAGTCAGAACGCTCGTCCTCGTGCGGCACGGGCAGAGCACCGACAACGAGCAGAACCTGTTCTCGGGGTTTCGCAATCCCAGCTTAACGGGGCACGGCGTTGCGGAAGCGAAGGCAGCCGGACGCAAACTGCGGGAGCTCGACTTCCGCTTCGACATCGCATTCACGAGCAAGCTGGACCGGGCGCAGCGGACACTGGCGCTAATGTTGGAGCAGTTGGATCAGAGCGATCTCCCGTTCCGAGCCGACAGTGCCCTGGACGAGCGGGACTACGGCGAACTCTCAGGCCTGAACAAGGCGGAGGCACGCAACCAGTGGAGCCCGGAACAGGTCCATCTCTGGCGGAAATCCTACGATGGTGTCCCCCCAGGTGGTGAAAGCCTTGCCATGACCGCAGCCAGAACAGTTCCGTTCTACGAGCAGGAGCTTGCAGTGCGCGTTCAGGGAGGGCAGCGCGTCCTTGTTGTTGCCCACGGAAATTCGCTTCGCTCCATCGTCATGCATCTTGAAAACATGACTCCTGAGGCGTTGATGGACTTCAATATCACCACGAGTGAGATTCTCATCTACAGCTTTTCGGAATCGGGCGCGGTGATTGAGAAGACCTCGGTTGTTGCGCCCTCTTCGCTATGACGATCGGGAAGAGGGGGATCAATAGCTCCAATTCAAGTCGCGATTGGTTGAGCCTAAATGCTGCATGACAGCCTTACGGAAGAAACACTGCGAAACTTCCTCGCTGCCTTTTACGCCAAGGTTCAGCGAGATCCCCTGATTGGGCCGGTATTTGCCCGCGTCATCCCTGATGGCGATTGGCCACGCCACCTCACCGTCATCCAAAATTTCTGGTCCTCGGTGCTTCTAAAATCTGGTCGCTACAAGGGCAATCCGTTCGGTAAGCATCAGAGACTGGCTGAATTGACCCCGGCTCATTTCGCGCGCTGGCTCGCGCTATTCGAGCAAACGGCCGAGGAAATATTCTTTGCGGACGTAGCTCTGCTCCTTACGGAACGTGCGAACCGGATCGGAGATAGCTTAAAAGCGGGACTGTTTTTCCGACCAGAGGGTCTACAGCAGGATTGCTGACATCACCTCGTTAGGCCCAGCCCCCCCCGGAGGCGGAGGTCGCCCACGCCGACGAGCGGGTCATAGCCCGAGCCGCCGCATGAACCAGGGGTCCCCTCAGATCTGAGGGGACCCCTGGTTCAGTACGTGATGTGAAGGCTCGGCCGGGAATCGGGCCGCAGTCCAGAGCCGGGTGCGGCCATCCTCGACAGCAAGACCCTGCGAACCTCGCCCGAGAGTGGCGAGCGAGCTGGCTACGATGGCGCCAAGCGCAAGAAAGACTCGAAGGTCCAGCTGGCCGTCGATACGCTTGGCCATCTCTTGGCCCTGCACGTCACCCCCGCCGATGCCGACGACCGCGCCCAGGTCGGACGTCGGGCGCAAGCCGTGCAGGCTGCCGCCGGTGACACCATCGATCTCACCTACGTCGACCAGGGCTACACCGGCGAGAAGCCGGCCGAGGCCGCTCGCGAACACGGCATCGAACTGGAGCTCGTCAAACTGCCGGAAGCCAAGCGAGGCTTCGTCCTGCTGCCGCGGCGCTGGGTGTTAGCTGGCGACCTCCTCGTCCTCAGCAACTCTCCCCTGTCTCCGCCTTTAGGTGTACCTTCGTCTTGCGCAAAACAGCGCACGGATCGTGGCCACTCAGACGCGCCAAAATCAGCAGGTCCGTCATGAGATCGATGATGTCACACTCAGCAACGTCTGCTCCTGTCATAGGATAACGCCAGCGCCGCTCAGTCGTTTGCTGCGCAAGGTAGAGGTCGAGAGCATTCCGAGCGAGTTGACCTCTCATGGCTTCCGTAGGCATGGGTATACTCCTCGGCCGCCCAGACTTTTGGAGAGTACGTGCCGTTCAGATGCTGCGCGTAGCGCGCTCGAATCAAACGCCGCTCCACCTGTATGGTTCGACTATCATTGACGAGTTTGCATGCAGAGGATCACGGCATTTGCATACAGAGATCTCGGCCACCGAGCTTGGTGAGCACGAAGGTGCACAGGAAGACCGCGATGGTGATCAGACCTGCGAACTCGCGGCTCTTTCGAACGTCTCCAGGATAATGGCATCGGTCAGCACGCTTTTTGCGGCTATCCTTCAGATAGTTAGGTAGTAGATAGATTGTGTACAGGCAAAAATATCTTGGATAATATTTATATCAAAATTTATTTCTGCAACTTTGCAATCACCTCAGGTATCCACCGCATATATTAATGTGATTTACCGAAGCCAATGCATGAGCACGTATCATGCGATCCGCAGCATCAGCATCTCTAGATTCGATCGACTTTATGATCGATGCATACGCTGTGATCGCTCTCGAAAGCCATTGATCCTGTGCGAACGATTTATCCCGGATATTCTGCAAGTGTATGAACAGACTATCTGCAAGATTTTTTATTACAGCACATTGAGCAAGCAAAACTAATTTACGATGAAATTCTAGATTAAAAACAAAATATTCACTTGCTAGGTCCGAGTTGTGCTCGGCAACAGAGTGAGCAAGAAATCCTCGCAGCGATTGAATGTGGGCATCCGTCGCCCTCTCACATGCAAGCCGAGCTGCCATGCTCTCTAGAGCTGCGCAGGAGTAAACCATATCAATGATTTCGCGTTTCGATTTCCTGATCACGAAGACGCCGCGCCGCGCTTCTGATCGCACAAAACCTTGCTGCTGTAGAATGTTGAGTGCTTCCCGGACTGGCGTCCGGCTTATCCCTAGATCGTGAGAAAGTCTACGCTCGTCGAGGCGCACTTCCTCACTGTGGTGATAGATATCCATCGCACCGATCGCGATCCTTAGGCTTTCGTAAGCACGATCTCTAAGGGTTAATTGATTAGTAACGGATGCTAGTTCTATTTGGCGCTCACCCGACATCGGACATCCTTCAATGAGGCAACCCCAAAGAGATTCATATTTCACGACAATCCAAGTCGACAGACAAGCTTCTCACCATCAGCAACCAATAAGCTAATATATTGCATCGGAAGTATTTATTATTGTGATAATATCAAATTAATATTTATGAGAATGCAATTGAACTATCGCGCGCACAATAACTATTTTCCGTGACGATGAGGTCCATGGCTATATCGTGAGCTTGTGGGTAGATCGTTGGTAGACGCCCCAATTCGAAGCCGATACCGATGATCAAAGGCTTCACTTGGCAGTGCGCAATCGTCCGGTCATAGAAGCCACCGCCATACCCGAGCCGAAACCCCGATGAATCAAATCCCACCAGTGGGGCAATCAGTACGTCCGGGATAACCGTCTCACCTTCGGCAGGGATAGGAATGTTCCAAACGCCCCGACTCATTGGAATTCCAGGCCACCACTCCCGGAACTGCAAAGGCTGTGCCTTCTCCACGACAACCGGTAAGGCAAGGCGAATTCCGCGGTCACGAAGTGCCGTTAGAACAGGCCGCGCGTCAAACTCCCCTTTGAAGGGCCAGTAAAATCCAATGAGCTTTCCGGAAGTCGGTACCAGTGCCGCTTCAAGGCTATGATTGATTCGCGTGCTCCAGACTGCGCGATCCTGCGCTGATATGCGGACGCGGGCGTCGATGAGAGCTCCGCGCGTCTCTTTCCTCCACTGCTTGATCAATTGCCAATGTGGGGTAGCGCTTTGGACGGGTGGCACTCCCGATGCAAAGTTTGTCTCCCCGTTTAAACCGAGGAAGCTCTGGTCCAGCTCATGCATGAAACACGGAGGCGAGCTGTACTCGCTAAACGTACCCAACGACGTGGAAGTAGGCTCTAACGGCAGTTCTGCCGGCTTACTGGAATGTCCGCCCATGCAACTCCCCTTTTTGCTATCGGGTTAACGGTTCCGCAGCAGAGGCCTTAGCAAGCTGCTCTCGCAGCGCCTTCATCTCAGCAAAGCGCACCGAAACGTCGCGGAGGACGGAGACCATGCCAGTCATGGATCCATGTCCATCCTTGAGTGGAACAATGGTGAACTCTAGGGAGATTTGCCGGCCATCCTTGCAGATACCAGGAACGGACAGGAGCGCGCCCTCTCCGTAGCGGCTCTCGCCCGTTGCCATGGTTTTTCGGTAGCCATCCCGTAGCCATCCCAATGACGCTTGCGGAGCCGCTCGGGCGTGATGATGTCGAGCGATTGGCCAATAGCTTCGACCTCCGTGTAACCAAAGATCCGTTCAGCACCCGGGTTCCAGACCCTGATGATACCCTCACTATCGGACGCGATCACAGCATCAGCGGCGGCAGCAATGATAGCGTTGGCAACGGTTTGGGTGAAACCCATACGGCTTTCTCCTTGGGCGTGGACAAACTCAACATTCGCGCTCGCCCATTCAGGCCGCCTGACGCGGCTCCTCAGCTAGCTCATCCGCAGGCCCGAAGAACTCGAATCGGATACGCTCGGCCGGCACACCTTTTCTTTGAAGCCCGTTCACCAAGGCGCTGAGGAACGGCTTGGGGCCGCAGAGATAGTAAGTCGCCGTCTGGTGAGGGGTCTTGCTGACCAGCCATTCGGGGGTGATGACCCCCGCCTCGTCGTAGTGCTCTCCCAAACGATCGTTGCTGTCCGGCTGCATGTAGAAGGTGCTTAGTTGGATCTTCTCGTTTTCACCGGCCAAACCACGAGCATGGTCTCGCATCGCATGGACACGCCCATTCATCGCGCCGTGCACGTACCAAGTGCTACGCTCTGGCGCCGTTGCAACAATCGTCTCCAGCATGCTCATCATCGGCGTTAGGCCGACCCCGCCACTGACGAGAACGACCGGATCCGCGGTCTGTTGGTCGAGGAAGAAATCGCCTGCTGGTGGTGCAGCGTGTAGAACCGTGCCGACGACGGCGTTGTCATGCAGCCAGTTCGACACGACGCCGGCCGGCTCGTTCGGCCGAGTCTCGCGCTTCACCGTGATGCGGTAGGCGCGATCGTTCGGCGCGCAGGAAATGGAGTAGTTGCGCTTGAGCACTCCGTGATCGGACAGATTGAGCTTGAAGCCCAAGTATTGTCCGGGCTGATGATGCAGGATGGGAGCGCCATCGGCTGGCACGAGCACGAACGATCGAATGGTCTCGCTTTCAGACGAAACGCTCTCCACCACGAAGGGGCGCCAGCCGTTCCAGCCTCCAGGCTTGGTGGCGAGGTCACGGTAGATCGTAGCCTCACGACCGATCAGGATCTCAGCCAGGAACCAGTAAGCCTCGCCCCAAGCTGCACAGATCTCTGGTGTTGCTGCATCTCCGAGGATATCGGCGATGGCCGCAAGCAGCGCATCCGCCACGTAGGGATAGTGCTCTGGTAAGATCGTGAGAGCGACATGCTTTTGAGCAATGCGCTCCACGGCACCCGACAGCGCACCGAGATTGTCGATATTTCGCGCGTACGCCAGGACACTCTGTGCCAATGCCTTTGGCTGCGATCCGGTCTCGCCGTGATGCGACTGGTTGAAGAGGTCGCGCATCTCCACATTCTTGAACAGGCGCTCGTACATGCGCCGTGTGATCTCCAATCCATGCACCTCAAGTGCCGGAACGGTCGCTTTGACGAGGGTGATGGTGGCAGGCGTGAGCGGAGTTGGCATGCGCAGCTCTCAAAGGTTCATCCGACATAGACCTTATACCCTGCCTGGCCTGAAAGGTGCAAGCGGTTTATATCTTTGATCTCTCACTGGAGCCCCCATGCGCCTCACCCGCTACACGGACTACTCTCTGCGTACGTTGATCTATCTCGGGCTGCACGAACCGCAGCTAAGTTCGATCGCCGAGATTGCACGCGCCTACGGCATATCCGAGAGCCACTTGACCAAGGTTGTTCACCAGCTCGGCCGTGCAGGGCTTGTGCGAACGAGTCGTGGTCGTGGGGGCGGTCTGCGCCTCGGCAAATCGGCCGCGGAAATCACGGTTGGCTCTGTGGTTCGTCAGACCGAAGAGGATCTTGCACTGGTCGAGTGCTTTGCAGGTGGAGCTTGCGCGATCACCGCTCCCTGTCGCCTTAGGCGCGTATTAGGTGAGGCACTTGCGGCCTTCCTTGCCGTGCTGGATCACTACACGCTTGCCGACCTGATCGGTGACAATTCAGGTGCGGAGATTGCAGCGCTTCTTGGGCTGTCACCTCACCAGCCCGAACCCCAGATTAGTTCACAGTGAATAACGAGAGAGGCTTATTGCACTATTGCAGTAATTAAAATTTCAAATCGATTAAAGCATCGTCAAGGCAAAAGTTACAGCAGCTAGGTGATGTAAATTCCCGCATAAATTAGTAATAGGGTCGCGCTTATCATGGACGTTGCCCCCTTCCATTTCGCCAGTTTTGGAGCGCGTCTCACAGCATCGTTGATAAGCCATCCCAGGAGTGTGACGAGTGTTGCCGCGGTAAGTCCGCCTTCCTCGTAGATTATGGTATTTGCGAACAGATAAGCGCTGACGCCGAGTGTGATTCGAGCATCCTTAGTGACAACACTTCCCCACTCGCCCCTAAACAAATCTAAGAAGCTAAAAAATCCTAAAATCGCACACGCCGTCAACAGCACGAGCATCATAGCGGCTCGGAAGTCGATGGATAACGGAGGGACCATTCCTGATGAGGAAGACCTCTCACCAACGCTGATATGTTGAAAAGGCTAGGGCAAACCTGACTGAGAGAAGCAGCCGCGCTTTCTGCCACCGCTAGGGCTGACGCGGCCTGCCTTGGTATTAGGCATACTGCATACCAATGTTGCATTCCGAGCGCTTCGTCGCTAGAAGGTTCACACCACGTCTACCTTAGAGGTCTCTGGGTGCCAAGATCCTCGGTTCGACCCGCCTCTGCCTCTGGCACTCCGCCGCTTGAGCACCAATCCTCCGCTCGCTCCAACGGACTTTGGGCACGTGCGGCTGACGTATCCTTTCCGTTCGGTGGATCTCAATCCTTCTCGAGACCGAGTGAGCTCTCGCATGCCTGATCCCGCCACCTCTCCTCCACAGGTAGGCCGTATCTTCGGTCTTCGCATTTTTCGGCCGATCCTTGCGGGCGCCACGCTTCGCGAGCGTCTCATCGCTTGCGTAGGAGCTTTGATAGGCATCGCGCTCACCGGCTTGATCTGCGGCCTGTTCTTCGGGGAGGGACCGCACATCCCGCTGATCGTGGCACCGATGGGTGCCTCAGCGGTTCTGGTTTTTGCCGTGCCCGCCAGTCCGCTCGCCCAACCCTGGCCGGTCATCGGTGGCAATACCATCTCAGCGCTCATGGGTGTGCTCGCCGCCCACCTCATCGCAGATCCGGTCATCGCGATCGGCGTGGGGGTCTCGCTAGCTATCGCGGCGATGTCGGTGACGCGGTCACTTCACCCGCCCGGCGGCGCCGCTGCCTTAACGGCTCTCATCGGCGGTCCGGCGGTCACTTCGGCCGGCTTCACGTTTCCCTTGTTCCCTGTCTGCATCAACTCGTTGATCCTGGTCGCCCTCGGCGTACTGTTTCACAAGATTTCTCGCCGCAATTATCCGCACGTTGCCGTCCCGATTCCAGTAAACACGCACGGGACGGCCGATCTGCCTGCATCGATCCGCGTCGGGTTTACGCCGGACGACGTGGATGCCGCTTTGGCCGAGCTCAACGAAGCATTGGATATTGACCGCTCTGATCTCGACAGGCTCTTGCGCCAAGTCGAACATCACGCCCTCGTTCGAACGCAAGGTGATCTGACCTGCCGCGATGTAATGTCACGTGATGTAATCACGATCAGCCTAGATGAAACCATCGATCACGCGCGCGAGCTTCTGCTCACGCACAACATCAGAACGCTCCCGGTTGTCGACGCCGGGGGACAGCTGAAAGGAACGCTGGGACTGCGTGAACTGGCTCGCCAGGATACGGGCAGCATTGTGGAAGCCATGTCAGCAGCAAGAACGGCGGATCCTGCCGCTCCCGCTGTAAGCCTCGTTCCGACCCTCAGCGATGGACGCACCCACGCGATCGTCTTGACCTCGGCGGATCGTAAAGTTCTCGGCATCATCACGCAGACAGATCTTCTCGCGACACTCGCTCGTTCTGCGTCCACGAAGTCACTCGTACCTTTATCCTGACGGGTCGTTCAAACGGACCCGGTATCGAGCTTTCCAAGCGCTCGAACCAAAGCAGGCTCCATCGTACGAAGTTCCTCGAGATGCGCCGCCGTCAGCTCGGCCAGAATCGACTCCGCGCGTGGAGTGACTGCGAGTTCCATGCGACGCGCGTCGTGAGCACTTCGTGTCTTGGTCAGCAAGGACGCCTCGACCATCCGAGATACCAGCTCGGCCGCGGTGTGGGGCGCGATCAGTAATCGATCCGCAAGGACGCCGACACTCGGCGCTTCTGAACCCACGTGCCCCGCGATGGCGAGCATGGCTTGGTGCTGCTGATGCGGAAGCCCTGCCTGCTGCGCGGCCGCCTCGCTGAACGCGAGGAAGCGCCGCAGCTGATACCGAAAGGCGGCGATAGCCGCGTACTGCTCGCTCGACAATCCCTTCGAGAACGACGCCTTCTGCTCCATGTTGGTCCCCTCTGCCGAAGGCGTCTGGACTATATCGTCATACGATATATATCTACGCCTACGTCGGATAGGATAGACATGCAGCAGGACACGCCGAGCGCAATCGACGAGATACGCCTCGAAGAGAGACGGGGTGCGGAGCGACGGCTCGGAGGACTTGCGCTTCGCGCGAAGCGGCCCCTCGGCGATTTCACCACCGACCGGCGCGTCCTGATCCTGGTGGCGATGTCGCTCGTCGTCGGCACCGGCGGAGCGCTGGCGGCCTGGCTGCTCGTCCAGCTGATCACGCTCGTGACGAACCTGGCCTGGTTCGGCCGCCTCGACACGATGCCGGTCTCCATGGCCGCCGCGGCGCGGACCCCCTGGATGGTGCTCGTGCCCGTCCTGGGCGGGCTCGTGATCGGGGCGATGGCGCGCTTCGGCTCGGAGAAGATCCGCGGGCACGGCATCCCGGAAGCCATCGAGGCGATCCTCATCGGCGGGAGCCGCATGTCGGCGAAGGTCGCCGTGCTCAAGCCGATCTCCTCCGCGATCTCGATCGGCAGCGGCGGGCCGTTCGGTGCGGAAGGGCCGATCATCATGACGGGCGGTGCCATCGGCTCCCTGTTCGCACAGTTCTTCCACCTGAGCGCGGCGGAGCGCAAGACGCTCCTCGTGGCCGGCGCCGCGGCCGGGATGACCGCGATCTTCGGGACACCGATCGCGGCCGTGCTCCTGGCCGTCGAGCTGCTGCTGTTCGAGTGGCGCCCGCGCAGCTTCATCCCGGTGGCCGCCGCCGCCATCACGGCCACCTGCTGGCGCCCGCTGCTCTTCGGAGCCGGGCCGCTGTTCCCGTTCTCGGCCGATCCGGCCCTGCCCTGGTGGGGCCTGATCGCCTGCGCGGGACTGGGCATTCTCGCCGGACTGCAGTCGGGCCTCCTGACGAAACTCCTCTACGTCCTGGAGGACGCCTTCGAGCGCCTGCCCATCCATTGGATGTGGTGGCCGGCGATCGGCGGGCTCTTCGTCGGGCTGGGCGGCTTGATCGAACCCCGTGCGCTCGGCGTCGGCTACGACGTGATCGGCGATCTCCTGACCGGCGATCTCGCCGCCCGGGCCGTCCTAACGATCCTGGCCGTCAAGGCCGCGATCTGGCTGGTGGCCCTCTCGTCCGGCACGTCCGGAGGCGTGCTGGCACCCCTGCTCATCCTCGGCGGTGCCCTCGGCTGGGTCGTCGGTCTCGCCCTGCCCGGTACACCCGGCTTTTGGGCATTGCTGGGCATGGCCGCCATGCTGGGCGGCACCATGCGCGCGCCCCTGACCGGGGCGCTCTTCGCGGTGGAACTCACCGGCGACGTTCACATCCTGGCCCCGTTGCTGGCCGCCACCGTCGCGGCCTACGCGGTGACCGTGCTGCTGCTGAAGCGCTCGATCCTGACGGAGAAGATCGCCCGGCGCGGGCAGCACGTGACGCGCGAGTACGGGCTCGATCCCTACGAGCTGACGCGCGTGGGCGCGGTCATGACCCGCACGGTCGATGTGTTCGATGCGGAGCGGTCGATCGCCGACACCATGCGGGCGATCGAGACCGGGCCGCATCACGCCTACCCGGTCGTCGACGGGCAGGGACGCCCGGTGGGCCTGGTCACCCGCGGCGATGCCCTGCGCTGGACGGCGGAGGGCGGGCATGCCGGGCAGCGCCTCGGGTAGCGGGTCTCCGATGCCGCCCTGGCCGTCGTTCATCCGGAGGATGTCGTCGCCCGCGCCCTCGACATCATGATGGCTGCCGCGCAGGGCCGGGTTCCGGTAACGGATGCGGCGAGCGGCGCCCTGGTGGGCCTGCTCACCCGCAAGGATCTTCTGCAGGTCCGTGCCACGGTCGTTCAGTCCGAGCGGGAGCGCCGGGCCTTCCTCGGCCATCGCACTCTTCGGCACGCGAAGACCCGATACGCGCGAAAGCGTGCGCAAGCCGCAGCGCGGCCTGATAACTAAGTGCTCGCCACCACTTTATTTGCAGTTCTCGTTACGGGCTCGATACCTGGTCCAGTCTGCAGGCATGCGGTGAGATAGAAGTTAGTCTAGCTTTGTTTGGAGATCCCGATGTTATGGGTCACACGCCTTTTCGATGATGCTGATTGGACCGACATCCGCGCAACATTCGAGGACCAGTTCGAGGCGTTTGGCCGTCCACGGGACATGATGCTCGTGGCTGCCTGCTTAGGCGATGGAAGGCACCGCCTCTGCATTGGCGTACCAGAACCCGAGCTCTTGGCTACCTACTATGGCTTTGACCCGGTACTTCGCGCCCGCCTGCCGCCAGCACCAACCTTTCTGGTTGGGCACCAGGAAGTCTTTCAAGCCATGTTCCAATGTGGTGGCTGACATGATCGCGCGCATCGTGCACAGTAAAGGACTTCGTACGAATACAAGCTGGACAGCCCACCAACGCGCTGCTCTATCGGCGGATCACCACATCGGCACATGGGACTGACTGGCGAAAACGATCGCCTAAAAATTTTTCCGCCGTCGGCGCAGTCGTACCTACACGCCCCATTTAGCGAACGCGCTGACATTTAATCCAGCGTTGAGACCTAATCAGCCATGCTTGCGGACGCATAGGTGAGACACGTTTACTGTGTTCTAAATTTAGCGAGGTAAAACTTGGAGTGCATCCGCTATGCAGGCTCCTCACGCCTACAACGTTTTCCGGCGTAAGCAGCAATCAGCGCTGCGATGCGCTGTGCCTCAGGATCAGCCTGTGCCGACCTTCCTTCATGGCGGGGATTGGGAATTCGGAGGCACGATCAAGGGTCATGAGCCAACACCTGCCGGCTTCCGGCCAGAGGCTGCAAGCGACGCGGTGCGACTGAACGGCTTCTATCTATATCACGCGCTGCGAGCACAATGACCGCAACACCAACATTTCTTCATAGCCACCTAGACTGCGGATGGGTCCGTGTCGTGGAGAACGCGCTCGTTCAGCGGTAGCACCATACGAAAGCTCATACCGCTCGATGCGAAAGTGAAGCTCACCTGTGCCTTCAGATTGTGGGACAACATCTCCTGTAGGACCACTGTGCCAAAGCCACGACGAGATGGGGCTTGATCGTGCAGGACAACGCCACTCTCAACCCAATCGAACACAAGTTGGAGGCCTCCGAACTGCTCCTCAATCTGCCATGTCACCGCTAAGCGGCCTGACGGACTTGCCAAAGCTCCAAACTTGAGTGCGTTCGTTGCCAACTCATGCAGCGCCAACGCCAGTGGTTCAGCCGCTCGCAGATGCAGCCGTACTTCTGGACCTTCAACGCGCGCGCGCCCGTCCTGATAGGCGTGAACACTTGTGAGTTCGTCGGTTACGAGGTGGCCGAAATCAACCCCGGCCGTGGCGTTCTGAATGATGACGTTCTGCACCCGCGCTAGGGCAGCTAAGCGCCCGTCAAGATGCGCGGCATAGTCCTCCAAGTTCTCGCTGAGTTCGGCCGATCGCCGGGCAATGAGCCGTGTTGTTGCCAGGGTGCCACGCACCCGGTGCTGCAATTCAGCCAGCAAAGCCGCTTGCGCCTGAACGCTCAAGTCAGATCCCATCGTCATCGAAGCTCCAGGGTACTCTTGGGCCAAACCCATTTTAGGAGAGCTCAGGTTCGCCGGCGTCGAAGTCACGGCCTTCATAGTTAAGGTGCAGGTAGTTCGGGCTGAACAGCGAGGCGGCCTGCAGTGCGGCGAAGTCCGGGATCTGCAAATATCTACCTTTCAGCATGATCAGCCCAGTCCTGCGCAGTTCCTGCACCGTACGATTGGTATGTACGTTTGAGAGCCCGAGAACCTCGCCGAGCTCCCCTTGTGTCAGAGGCAAAGCATAGGAGTTCCCTTGCGTTAAGCCGATACCGCGCAGGCGCACAAACAGCTCGCACAGCAGATGGCCAAGTCGCTCGGTTGCGGTACGTTGGCCCA
Source organism: Methylobacterium sp. AC690 (assembly GCF_979256535.1). Lineage (NCBI taxonomy): Bacteria > Pseudomonadati > Pseudomonadota > Alphaproteobacteria > Hyphomicrobiales > Methylobacteriaceae > Methylobacterium > Methylobacterium sp. AC690. The sequence goes on from NZ_CEEDOX010000012.1 coordinate 112,521, forward strand.
AGCTTACCGTCAATTCACGCTGGATCGCTGCGGTAACCAACGCGTTCCAGCACAAAGCCTTCCTAATGCGCGGATGTTCCTCCATGATTTGACCGAGCATAGGACGTGTAATTTCGGCTACGTTCACGGGCGAAAGCGCTGCGACGGAGTGGTCCATCTCACGCAAGGAATAAACGTGCTCATCGCACAAGTCGCCCGGCACAAAGAGCGAAATAACCTGGCGTCGGCCGTCATCGAGCTGCTTATAGCGGCAGGCCCAACCTTCCAAAATAAGGTTGATATGTAAAGGCGCGTCGCCCTCGCTGATGATGTCGGTTCGTGCTCCGAACCTGCGTTGCGCGCTGGCCGCGTTCTTCAGTGCCTGCTTGTCGCTAGCGGAGAGCTTGGTGAACTGCTCAAGCTTGCGGATCAGATGATGAGGCATGTGACCCTTTGCGAAGCGCGGACAGGGAGGATATCGACCAAAAACTTTAGGGTTTCTACCGGTGAGACATCCTGAAGCTGCTCTCGTTAGGCCAGAAGACTCTAGTAGTCTGAGTTAGAAGTTCTGTTGCAGATTTTGAGCTTGCACCTACGTGTGGGGGATGTCCGCACGGAGGTGACCGATGGCCCGTGGTCCAAAACCTGCTCCTCTCCATTTGACTGAGGACGAGCGCACGCGCCTAGCGGGGCTCATCCGCCGTCGCAATGTCGGCCAAGCCTTGGCTCAGCGCGCGCGGATCGTGCTGGCCTGCGCCGAGCCGGGATCGACCAACAGTGGCGTTGCCCGTGATCTCGGCGTCAGCCGGATGAGCGTCACGACGTGGCGCGCCCGTTTCCTCGCTCATCGCCTCGACGGCCTCGTCGACCTGCCCCGCTCCGGTGCGCCACGTGCCGTCACGGACACGGCCATCGAAGGGATGGTCACCCTCACGCTGGAGAGCCAGCCAGAGAACGCCACCCACTGGTCGACCCGCGCCATGGCCCGGCGGGTCGGCATGAGCCAGAGCATGGTCTCGCGAGTCTGGCGTGCCTTCGGGCTGCAGCCGCACAAGACCGACACCTTCAAGCTCTCGACCGATCCCGCCTTCGTCGACAAGGTCCGGGACGTGGTCGGCCTCTACATGGCTCCGCCGCATCGTGCCGTGGTGCTGTGCGTCGACGAGAAGCCGCAGATCCAAGCGCTGACGGGCACGGCCCCCGTGCTGCCGATGCGGCCCGGCCAGCCGGAGCGCCGAACTCACGATTATCGTCGCCAGGGTACGACCGACCTGTTCGCCGCCCTCGACGTCCAGGCCGGGACGGTGATCGGCCACTGCACAGGCCGGCACCGTTCGGTCGAGTTCCGCGACTTCCTCGATCAGATCGAGGCGGCCGTCCCAAGCGATCTCGACGTGCACCTCGTGCTCGACAACGCGGCCACCCACAAAACCAAGCTGATCCACGACTGGCTCGTGAAGCGTCCGCGTTGGCACCTTCATTTCACGCCGACGTCCGCATCATGGCTCAATCTCGTCGAGGGTTGGTTTGCCCTGCTCACCCGTCGACGTCTGCAGCGTGGTGCCTTCCAACAGACCAGCGATCTCGAAGCTGCGATCCACGCCTACATCGCTCAGACCAACGCCGATCCAAAGCCCTTCGTCTGGACCAAACCCGCTGATGCGATCCTCGCAAGCGTCGGACGCTTCTGTCAGAGAACTTCTAACTCAGACCACTAGCGCGGTCCAGACCTGTTCTCCCTGTCAGCTAAAGAGCGCGCCGATGATCTGCGCGGCGTCGACTGGTTTTTCGAAATGACGCACACCTGCATAGCAGGCCGGAAGCGCGGACTTCTCGTATCCGGTGGTGAACACGAATGGCATACCACGGATCTGCAGAGCGTCAGCCACGGGATAGCTCAGCCCATCGTGTAGGTTAATGTCGAGCACCACTGCCTCGAGATCGGTTGTGGCCGCAATCAACTCCAGGGCCTCTTCAATGCTCGGCACAGGCCCCAGCACCTCAGCTCCGACTTCCTCGAACGAGCGCTGCATGTCCTGCGCGATGAAGTAGTCGTCCTCGACGATCAGCACACGACGACCAGCCAATGGATTTGCTGCAGAGGTCATCGGCGCCGCGCCTTTGCACCCTCGGTGAGTGGGAGGTCGATGGAGCAACGCAGCTCCGTCTCTCCCAGCACGTAGCTGGTTCGAGCTTTGAGAGCATAGGGTAGCGCTTTCTCGATCAGCTCACGCCCATAACCATTCCGGATCGCGCTGCCCTCCTGGAGCCCGCTTATGCCCTCCTCCAACCACAGCAAGGACAGCCAAGGCTCTCCGCAATCTCCCCTATAAGTGTCCCAGCCTACCCAGAGCTCCCCCTGTGCGCTGGCCAAAGCCCCGTATTTGCGGGCATTGGTGGCCAACTCGTGCAGAGCCAATGCAAGCGTCTGCACACTAGCCTTGCGAAGTTTCACGGACGGACCTTCAAGCGTTACACGTCCGTGCATGCCGGCTCCGAGGGCGTCGAGTTCTGTCTGGATCAGCACCTGCAGGGTGATTGGCTCTTGATCCGAACGGGAGAGGAGACCCTGAACACGGGAGAGCGCGGCGAGCCGATCGTAGAACGGCTCACGAAACTGCTCGGTTGGGCCTGTCTGGGCCATCGTTTGCTGCGCAATTGCACGCACGACCGTGATGAGGTTGCGGGTGCGGTGCTGCAGCTCGTCGACCATTACGGCTTGCCGTTGCTGCGACTCATGCAGCTCCTGAATGTCGGTGACAGCTCCATAACACTGCGTGATCTGCCCTGCCGCATTACGAATGGGCTCAGCGCGGTCCAGGAACCAGCGGTATGCGCCATCGTTGCCGCGGATGCGGTACTCACAACTATACGGCTGCCCCTGTTTCATCGCTGATCGGAAGGCCGTGAGCGGCCGCTCGCGTTCGTCAGGGTGAATCACTTCCTGCCAACCATAGCCAAGGGCATCGGCTTCAGCTTGACCGGTGTAGGCATACCAGCGCTCGCTAAACCAACTAGCACGCCCTGAGGCGTCACCGCTCCAGAGGAAGCCGGGCACGAGGTTAGCCACAGCCCGAAATCGCTCCTCATTAAGCTGCAGCGCCGTTCCTGTTCGCTCAGCCCTCACACGCCGGAGCTCCATCTGAGCCATGGCTTGGCGCGCAAGCACCCCGAGGCTGTTAGCCTGCGCATCGGTGAGGCCGTCGGGCCGGGGATGGGTGTCGATCACACAGAGTGTGCCAAGTGCCACGCCTTCTGGCGTCTCAAGTGGCGCTCCAGCGTAGAAGCGTATGTGGGGCTCGCCCGCTACAAGGGGATTGTCGCGGGTTCTCGGATCGAGAGCCAGATCTGGGATGATGAGGAGTCCAGTCTGCATGAGAGCATGGCGGCAGACAGACTGCTCCAGAGGCGTCTGCGGACAGCCGAAACCGTGGCTTGCCTTGAACCACTGTCGGTCAGCCGCAACGAGGCTGATCAACGCAACAGGGGTCTCGCAGATCTGTGAGGCGAGGTGCGCAAGGTCGTCGAAGGCTGGCTCAGGGTCAGTGTCGAGGATGGCATAACGATCAAGTGCGATCAGGCGCCCGACTTCACCTTGGTCTGGTACACTCTGCCTTAACATGGGCGTTCTTCCAGAGCAGCTGCTTAGATCATACGCCAACCTGCACGGCCTTCATATAGGCCTTGAGACAAAGCTACGACGCGGCTCCATGTCCCCGCTGGGTACCGACCGACACCCGATTCCGAACGGGACCGGCAGCTTCGCAAGCCCGGAGTCCCAATGGCGCTTGCTCAAGCACGTCACATCAAAAACGACAGCACTTACCGAAAAAAGACATTGTGAATTACAAAGCGAAACAAGTTACCGAAATGACACCTGCTGGACAAGCGTTATATGACGTATTTAAGCTTTTCTAGAGCCTCCCCGCCTGGCACGCTCGTCTCGATTAGCTCGAATAACCGTCGCACCGCCTCGAACGGACAAAAAGCATTACCGCCGCGGCTAATCATAGGCAGCAAGATCAGTCCTCTACAGCTGTTTCAGGCCTATCGCTGCCGCGAGCAGTCTCATCGTGCCACCGATACTTCTCATCTTCGTAGCTGATCACCGTGTCTTTGTCGGGCGCGCGCTGCTCAGCAGCTGCACGTTCAGCGGCAACATGAGCATCACTACGGGTTGGGAACGTCTCGGAGAACACATCCGCAACCTTATAAGCCCAGCCTCCATCGTGCTCGACGACCTGGTACGTGACACGTGTCATAGCAGACCCTCGCTTCAGTATGAGGTTGAGCAGCACTTTGCTCTTCCAGTCCCGAGAGACGCAATCCCGTGCCCCGGAGTGATCACAGCATGGTCCGAACCATCTGCGCAAAGTGGCACTGATCAGCACTGCCAAGTGGTCCTCACGCCCCCATGCATCCACGCCCATGTTCGTCACCCGCTACAGATCAAAAAAAGCGAGGCAGAATACAAAATCCAGGCGCCAAAACACGGTTGCGCGCAATCAGCAATCGCATACTACAATCTAGCACGAGCGTATGAATAACATCTGATAATAACAGCATCACCACACAGGTTCTGCATAGTTCCGCTTGTCAATCAGTCTTTGATGTGAAAGGAAAGCCTTAGCCGGATGCGACAGCGAAGTCGCGGATGGAGGCACCCAATGTTCTTCGACGAGTACGAGTTCTCGCCGCCTGATCCCGGCTGGAACTATGAGCCTACGCGTGCCGACCTGCTGCAGAAGATTGCAGCTCCTGTCTACACCACCGATGCCGATGGTTGGCTAACTTACTACAACGATGCAGCCGCCGAGCTGTGGGGTCGCCGTCCGGTCCTTGGTGAAGAGCGCTGGTGCGGCGCCTGGCGCATCTATGACACTGACGGCACAGCACTGCGTCGTGAGAACTGGCCGCTAGCGGTCGCTTTCCGGCAGGGTCGTGCAGTGCGAGGTCTGCAAGTGCTGCTCGAACAACCCGGTGGCACGCGCGTACCGGTCATGCCGCATCCGACGCCGTTGCGTGACCGTTTCGGGAAGGTGGTGGCGGGCTCAAACGTCCTTGTAAGGATCACGCACCTGTCACACCGACGCCTTGCAGGAGCTCCTCCGCATAACAGAGAGCTACCAGAGACTTTTAAGCTGACGAGGGCCTCCACGCATGGCAGCGATCAGGCGCGAAACCACGCTGTACGAGACACGGTCTGAGGTGCAGCGGATGGATAGGAGCCACTCAGCTGTGGCGCAGGAGTTTGTAGAGATTCTGACACAACGTGCGCAGCGCAGTGGGATCTGCCCAGCGCGAAAGTTGCGCGTACACCATAAGCACTTCGATCAGATGGCCACGTTGCTTCCGGACCTGCACCTCCAGGCTGTTCTGGCTGAACTTGACCACCAGTCGGCAATACTGGAGCTGGATCTCGGATCAGAGCTCCAGCATCCGGTGAGCGCTTGATCTAGCTCGATGAGCGGGTAGGGCAGGGGCACCTGAGCAGCAGGTAGCACAGAGCTAGCGCAGCGCATCAGAGACGCGTGCGCGATCAATGACTTAGCCACGCTCGCGCGCAGATCATAATCCTTGTGTCGGCGGTTCAAATCCGTCCCTCGCTACCAACAATTCCAAGCACTTAGCTTGAAAGCCCTGGCCAGGACGCCGGGGCTTTTTCGTTGCCGGGGCGGAACTGGGGCGGCACCCTGGGGGTCCGACCACCGTGTCCCGGTCCAGGCAGCCGCCCCGGTGCGGCTCGCGGCCGCTCCCCGGTTTGTCCACAGGCCAGACTGCTACTGGTCACGTGTCCCGTTCCAGGCCACGCCGCGGATCAGTCCTTGCCCCGCTCCTGGTAGGTCTCGACGAGGAACGTCGCGATGGCGCCAGCCGCGTTGACCGCGAGGCTCGCGTGCCGGGGCGACGGCCGGACCCGGGGACGCTCCTCCGTCGGCGGGTCGTCGGCATGCGCGTCCGAGAACCGGTTTCGCAAGGTGCCGAGGCCGTTCACCAGGTTCATGGCGCCGCCGAGGATGGCCCTGATCGGCTCCTCCCGGTGCTGGTCCGGGGCGAGCTTCAGCCCGCGGGCGACGGCGCCGTACAGCTTCGGCAGGTCGTCCTTCGGGGCATAGGCGATCCCGAGCCCGTCGAGGATGTGCTTGCATACCGCCTCCAGCAGCGTGCGCGCGACCGTGATGGCGCCCTCGGGATCGGCGGTCCGGCGCGCCAGGGCCTTGGTCCAGACTGCATGTACGCCGTCGGCGTCGAACGAGGCGAGCGCGTCCCCTACGACGGCGTCCCCAGGAGCCCGGTTGCGCCCTTCGAGGTGGTCCATGACCGGTGCGAAGGCATCTCGGATGTAGGTCCGCCGCTCCTCGTACCGGTCAAGCCGAGGCTTGATGTGGGACCAGAACGCCCCGAGATCCCGGCAGGTCCGGACGAACTCAGGAAGCATCGGCTTGAGCTCGCCGTCGGCGAGGACCTCCCGGCGCAGGTACTCGTAGGCGTGTCCGTCGGGCGAGCCCCCGGTCGCCCGCGAGATGAGGATCCCCTCCATCATCGCGACCTGCTCGATGCGGGTCTCGGGTATGTCGTCCATTGGGTCCCCCAGTCTTGGGCCCGGGCTATCGTCGTGCCGCGAGGGGTGCACGTGCGCACTCACCATCTCTCCACCGCCGATGGATACCGTGACGGAGGTTGCCGGGCACTCAACGACCCTGTCGTCCCCTTACCAGGGGGTTAATCCACACCCCCCGACATTCTGAGATCCATTTTGCCAATCTCGAATTCGGCACGGGCACGGTGCCCTCCATTGGCTCGGGTGATCCCCGGGCCTCAACATGGAGGAGCACATCATGGAGAGGTACCAGGCCCGGCGACAAGCATGGGATCTGCTGACGGGCATCTACCAGGAGATGTCGCGATTCCACACACCAGAGGCGCGTGAGCTCCTGCCGTTGCTACCGGCTGCCCGCGAGCATCTCCTAAGTGGAGGTGAGAAGCCATGGCCGTTGCAGCATCCGGATGCTGTCGCCTACGACGACGAGGCCTGGAACGAGCTGCATCGTATCGTCGAGCCACTCGGGCTTCGGTCTTGGGACCCCCTCATTCGCGAGTGTGAGGACTACGTCGGCCGTGAGTTCACGCGGTCGAAGGAAGGCACATGGTGGAACACGGGAACATACCGTGCAGCTCACACAGCAGCCGCCTACGCCGCCGAAAAACTCTACGCGCACCTCGGTGTCGAGTGGCCCCCCGTCGGGATGGACCCGCCGCCGGGGACGCTCCCCGAGGGGTATCCCGAGGACGACGAGCAGCCCCGGTTCGCGTAGGCCCGCATCAGGTCCTCGTAGGACCGGACGCCCCGGCCCCAGACGAGGGGCTCCCGCATCGCGGCCGGTAACCTCGGCGCGGCGATGCGGACCGTCCGGGGCGGCTTCGGGGTCACCCTTCGCACGGGGGTTCCTCCCGGGGCGGCGTGGAGAACATCACCCGCGGGCGGAACAGGTTGACCCGCACGCCGTCGGCGCCAACGTCCACCCCGCCGACGAGGTACGGCCCCTCCAAGGGCACGTCACCCGGTTCTATGTGGATCGCTCGATTCATCTACGGGAACCCACTTGACGGAAAGGGCGCCGTCGATAATGTTTTGCATAACGCTAAGTCGCGGCGCCTCCAGCAATGGAGGGCAGACCTGCCAGCTTCGCACGAATGCCTGCTTGGGCTTCGGAAAGTCTCCTCCAGCGATGGAGGGCAACCCCGGCGGTCTGACTATTTTGTACGCAGAAGGTTCTCCTCCCGCCTGCGGGAGGGCAAACAAGGCCCCGGCATCGTGCCGGGGCCTTCTTCGTTTCGAGAGTGCGCGCTATGCCGGGGTATGCGCGTCGTCCTCTGCCCCGTTCCCAATCATCCCGATGCCGTCGGCCTCGTCGACGGCCTGCCCCTGACCTATGAGGGGCGCGTACCGCATGTCGGCGGCCGCCCCGTCGAGCACGCCGACATCGCCGAGGATCTCGCCGCCGCGGTCGAAGCCGCCGCGACCGTGCTCTGGGGCGGCGACCACACGAACAGCCTTGCCCGGGTGTCCGATCTCAACAGGAGGACCGTGACCCGCGACCGGTATGAGCGGAATGGCTTGCCAACGTGGTTGCTCCGCCTGCTCGGACGCGCCGCGGCGACGACGACCCCGCGGGCGACGGGCCACATGCTCCTCGCCGCATGCGAGCTCGTCGACCGGGGGCCGTACTCCAAGGGCAGCGTCGTCATGCGCACGTCGCCGGCGGACCGCGACGACCTCGGCGTTGTAGCCCGCCGCGACGTGGACGAAGCCCTGGCGCTGATCCTCGGCGCCCGAGACGCACGCGAGCGGCCAGTCGATAAAAATGAGGGGACCTGAATCGCCTCGCGTTAGGAATTCGTTGACGAGTTCTTAAGGAACCCCCGATAGGGTCCGCATACGTGCCCAAGGCTTTCGCCTGTGGCCGGTGGAAGGACACCCCGATGACTAGCAACGCCCGCCTCGGGCGCGCCACGGACCTGCGCGCGCTCCTGCTCGGTGAGGAGCCCTACGGCGGCTCTCCCCAGCGAGACATCTACGCTCTCCTCGCAGCGCAATACCGACCGCTTCTAACCGGCGACCGCGCCGATCTTCTGCTCGATTGCGGCGGCAACCGCGAATGGGCGGCGGTCATCCTCTCTATCTGGCACACGGTCTCCGACCGGCTGGGCCGCCAGGGGAAGTACGCCGACAAGTGGCTGGTGATCAGGCTGACTACCGCATGGCGCGAGGTCGCGCGGATGCTCGACCTGCGCCCTGCCACCGAGATCGACTTGTCCTACTCCGCCGGTGACACCGAGGAGGACGAGCTCCGCGACCGCCTCATCTGTCACCTCACGCGCTTCGGGCAGCCCGACGCCATCGCGGCGCTGCGCCCCATCGTGTGGCGGCACGCCCGGTCTTACGGGCCCGGCGAGGAGCGCCTGCTCTACGCCGCCATCGGGTCGCAAGTCACCGAGGGTGAGGTCTGGCGCCACGGCACGTGGGAAGCCAACGGGCCCTACCTCGATATCGTCGCCGATTGGGCGAAGGCCGGCGCGCAGGCGCTCCGGGGCCTGCCGGTCCAGGCGGCGGTCGCGGCTACGCAGCCCCCGCGTTCGGTCCCCTCGCACGTCCAGGCCATCCTGGATGCCCGGCAGGGCCCGGTCGACGACGGACCGAGCCTGATGGTGCTGGCGTCGACCGACCACCTGCCGGGGACAAAGGCCAGCTCCGACCGACCGAGCTCGGCCTCCACGCCCAAGGCTGAGTGGTCTCCCTTCGCCGGCCGGCGCTGGCCGCTCGTCCGCGTTGGGGACCTCACAGCGGCGCGGGCCGAGCTCGTTTCCGAGTTCCCGTATGCCGAGGGAATCGTCGATGCCGTCCTTCGCGACCTCGCGGGGCGGCCACACGTCCATGTGCGTCCGGTCCTGCTCGTCGGCCCCCCGGGCTCCGGCAAGACCCGGTTGGCGCGGCGGATCGCCGAGGTCTTGGGGCTTGGTTACCAGGTCTACAACGCGTCAGGGGCAGCGGACGCCAGCTTCCTCTCGACGAGCAGGCAGTGGTCTACAGGGCGCGCCTCGGTACCCATGCAGATGCTGAAGCGGCTTGGCTCGGCGGCTGGTCTCATCGTCATCGACGAGATCGACAAGGTGGGAACGGGCACGACCAACGGCTCGCTCCTGGATGGGCTCCTGCCGCTGTTGACGGACGATGCGCGGCGGTTCTTCGACACCTACGTCGAGGCCGAGGTCGATCTCAGCGGCGTCTCCTACATCGCGACGGCGAATGACGTCACCGGCCTTCGCCGGTCCCATCCCGCCCTCGTCGACAGGTTCCGCGTCTACGAGATGCCGTCGCCCCGGCGAGAGGACCTTCCCGTGCTGCTGCGCGGCGTCATGCGGGAGATCCGGCAGGAGCGCGGCCAAGACGAGAATTGGCTGGCCGACCTCGACGGCGAGGAGGCCGAGCTCGTCGAGGCCCACTTCACCGAGGGAGGCAGCGTCCGTGTCGTGCGGCGCCTCGTCGAAACCGTTCTGGCGGGCCGCGAGGCCCTGGCGACCCGGATGTGATGGAGGCGAACATGACGACCACGCATGCCCCCATCTTCGAGGCCTCCAGGCATTCTCTGCGAGGCCATCGCGTCGCCGGCACGGTTGACTACCGCATCGGTCCCGCGGTGGACGCCTACCTCGGGCACATTGCCCGGTGCGTGGCCGACAGGGAGGTGACGCTCTCGGAGGGCCTCGTACTGGCCAACGCCGCTGTGAAACTGGCGACGCGCTGCGTCCCCTTGCCAGAGGCGCGCATGGAGCCCCGGGCCGATTCGGCGCCGGCTCCGCCCGTCCCGGCGCAGGCCTTCCCCTCACGGGCAGACACGCTGGTCCGCGACGTCGATGGCGGCGGCGGTTCGTGGCGCCGCCCCCGCGAGCCGGTGGCGAGGCCGCGATGCCCGACGTGTACCGGAACCTGAACACGGCCTGCTGGAGCATCCGCGAGCGCGGCCGCGTCGTCGGGCACGCGGTCGCGCTCACGCTTCGGGACGTCCGGTTCGTCGTCTCGGCCGCCGGGTGCGCCCGCATCCGGGCCCGCCGCCAGCGCGAGGTAGTCGCCTGCGCGCGGGGCGTTCTCGTCGAATCCGCGGCGGTCCCGGCCGGCGCGCAGCGGGTCCGCTTCGACCCCTACCTCGCCTCCGCCTTCACCCTTCCGGACGGCTCTCCCATCGCTGCGGCCGCCCTCGTTGTGTTCCTCGCCGACGGCTCGTGCTGGGCCGCCCCCCCATGCCTCGGAGTGTCCCCATGCGTAGCCTCGTCGTCCTCGCGCTGATCAGCGCGGCCGCCCCCGCCGTCGCCGATGATGGCCCGTGGTCGGCCTCTTCCTGGTACCTCGGCACGACCGAGCGCCACGGTGACACCGTGCTGACGACTGCAATGTACGTCTCGCGCGGGCCAGGCCACGACGTCGTGGATCTCCACTGCACCCGGCAGGACCTCCGCACGAAGGCGGTCGCCCGGCGCCGAGGCCGGGCCGCCGCGCAGATGGCGCAGGGGCTGTGGTGCGGGGACGGGCAGGCCCTCGGCCGGTGGTGCGTCGACCTGCGCGAGGGCGCGCGCCTGACGTGGTACGGGCCGACGCCGTGCGCCTCGGGGCCGGCGCAGTTCGGCACCGGTGACTGACCAACGAAGAAGGCCGGCCCCGAGGAGGGAGCCGGCCCGAAACGTAGCGATGCGCGCTTGGCTACGGATTAGTGTCCCTGCGACGAGGGCGTGTCGCGGGCGCTGCAGCCCTGGGCAGCTTCGTGACACGGGCGTAGGCTCCCTGGCTTCCCATCCGTACAGAACGCCGTTCGCAGCCTGTTTATCGGAGCAAGCCGCCAAGTATGCGGAGATTGACCGAGTCGTGCACATATGCACCGCCGTCGGTCATGACGAGCTTCACATCCTTCAGGGCGCACCCGAATGTCGGCTCCTGACCTCAGGTGTCTGCCATTGGAGAAGGGTGTCTCGTTTCAGCGCCTGATGACCGACCTAGTCGAGGGCCACCTGGAGGTTGAGGCACGTAAGGCACCGGTGCGGCTCGCCGAAGTATCCTCGGGCGCCCGCGCTTTCACACAACCTGCACCCAATCCAGTCGGAGAGCGGACAGACGGGTCTTGACCTAGCTTCGTGACAGCGAGGGTTCTGGCCGCTGCCTGGAAGCGGACAATTGCCGCGCTGTTCGATGAGGTCGGGCGTGTTACGTCGCGAATGGCAATCCCCTGGTTTCGCCGTGCTAGCTAGCCTTGATGATGCAAACCGATTCACAGGCCGCCCCGGCCGAAGAGACGTGGTCCGAAACCCTTACAGAGGCTGATCTTCCCGCTTTCCGCGGCTCATTCTTCGCCCATGTCGGGACTGGCGAGACTTCCCAACGTTTCCGTTCGCATGACTGGACCGCCACCGCGCTCGGACATCCTGCGGATTGGCCCGCCAGCCTGCACGCCCTCGTCGACGTGATGCTCGGCGCCACCCAGCCGATGTTCATCGCCTGGGGCCCCGAACGGGTGCTGCTCTTCAACGACGGCTACGCCGAGATCCTCGGCTCCAAGCGAGGGAGCTCGCTAGGTCGTCCGTTCTTCGATGTCTGGCCCGAGATCCGGTCCGCCATCGAGCCGTTGATCGACCAAACCTTCGCCGGCGAGCCCGTCCACATGGACGACATCAGCTTGGTCCTTGAACGCAACGGGCGCGCCGCCGAGGCCCACTTCGCCTTCTCGTACACGCCCGTGCGGGACGCGGACGGCCACGTCTCGGGCATGTTCTGCCCCTGCACCGAGACCACGGCCCAGGTCCATGCCGAGCGGCGCAGGGCCTTCCGCCTCGCCTTGGAGGAACGCCTGCGCGCCCTGTCCGACCCCCGTGCGATCATGCAGGCCGCCGTCGATGCCCTCGGACCTCACCTGCGCGCTAGTCGGGTCGGCTACGGCGAGGTCCAGGAGGACGACGTCACCGTCACCTTCGAGACCAACTACGTCGCCGGGGTCGACCCCATCCTTGGGTCGTTCCCTCTGGACGGCTTCGGCAAGGCCGCAATCGAACGACAGAGACGCGGCGAGACGGTGTGGTCCGACGACGTCACGCTGGAGGCCATCTACGATCCCGCCACATGGGCTTCCGTCCAGGCCCGTGCCTTCGTCTCGGTGCCGCTGGTGCGCGAGGGCCGGCTACGCGCCACGCTCTACGTCAATCACACGGAGCCGCATTCCTGGTCGCCCGAGGAGATCACCCTCGTCGAGGGCGTTGCAGCACGGACCTGGGACGCCTTGAACCGCGCCCGTGCCGAGGCGGAGCTACGGCAACTCAATGAGACGCTGGAGCAGCGCGTCACCGAACGCACGGCCGAACGCGACCGGCTATGGCGGAATTCGCAGGACCTGCTGGTCGTGATCGACCACGCCGGCGTCTTCCAGGAGGTCAGCCCGGCCGTCACGAAGATCCTTGGCTGGGCGCCCGAGGAGATGCTCGGTCATCCCGTCTTCGACTTCGTCCATCCGGAGGACCACCCGAAGACCGACGGGGCTCTGGAGCATGCCAGGCACGACGAGCTTCCGGTCATCCTCAACCGTTACCGGCACAAGGACGGCGGGTACCGCTGGCTGTCCTGGGTGGCGGCCCCGGAAGGCGACCAGATCTACGCCACCGCCCGCCACGTCACCGCCGAGAAGCAGGCGGCGGAAGCGCTTGCCCGGGCACAGGTTCGGCTCCGGACCCTGTTCGAGACCAGCTTCCAGTTCCAGGCGCTGCTCGATGTCGAGGGGACCCTCGTCGACGCGAACACCGTCGCGCTCGAATTCATCGCCGCGTCCCGCGAAACGGTGATGGGACGGCCGTTCTTGTCGGCCCCTTGGTTCACCGCAACCCCCGGCATGCCGGAAACCATGCGCAGGGCCGTCGAGGCGGCTGCGCAGGGAACCGGATACCGGGAGGAGGTCACGCTAAACCTGGCATCAGGGGCACGTACCCTCGACCTATCCCTACGGCCGATCCGCGACGAGGACGGACAAATCGTCGGGATCGTGCCCGAGGCCTTGGACCTGACCGACCGGCGCCGGACCGAGGAGGCGCTGCGGCAGGCCCAGAAGATGGAGGCGGTGGGCCAGCTCACCGGCGGGCTGGCGCACGACTTCAACAACCTGCTCACCGGCATCTCCGGCAGCCTGGAGATGCTGCAGACCCGCATGGCGCAGGGGCGCCTGACCGACCTCGACAAGTACATTAACGCCGCCCAGGGCGCCGCCAGGCGCGCCGCGGCCTTGACCCATCGTCTGCTCGCCTTCTCTCGCCGCCAGACCCTCGATCCCAAGCCGACGAACGTGAATGCGCTCGTCGGCGGGATGGAGGACCTGGTGCGCCGTACGGTCGGTCCGTCCGTGGCCATCGAGGTGGTCGGGGCGGCGGGCCTGTGGCCGGCCCTAGTGGATCCCAACCAGCTTGAGAACGCGCTGCTCAACCTCTGCATCAATGCCCGTGACGCGATGCCCGACGGCGGCCGCATCACCATCGAGACCGCCAACAAGTGGCTCGACCCCCACGCGGCACAGGAACGTGACGTCCCCCCGGGGCAGTACCTGTCCCTTTGCGTGACCGATACCGGCACCGGCATGACCCCTGAGGTCATTGCCCGGGCCTTCGACCCGTTCTTCACCACCAAGCCCCTCGGGCATGGCACCGGCCTGGGGTTGTCGATGATCCACGGCTTCGTGCGCCAGTCCGGCGGGCAGGTGCGGATCTATTCCGAGGTCGGCGAGGGCACGACGGTCTGCCTGTACCTGCCGCGCCACTACGGCGAGGCCGAGGAGGCCGACGTGCTGGCGGGTCTGAGCGAGGCTCCTCGGGCCGATCAGGGCCAAACGGTCCTCATCGTTGACGACGAACCCACCATCCGCATGCTGGTCACCGAGGTCCTGCAGGAGCTTGGCTATACGGCCATCGAGGCCGCCGACGGACCTTCCGCACTAAGGGTCCTACAATCGAACGTGCGGCTCGACCTCCTCGTCACCGACGTTGGCCTGCCGGGCGGGATGAACGGTCGACAGGTCGCCGATGCCGGCCGCGCGGTCCGTCCCGATCTGAAGGTGCTGTTCATTACCGGCTACGCCGAGAACGCCGTCGTCGGGAACGGGCATCTCGACCCTGGCATGGCCGTCCTGACCAAGCCCTTCGTGATGGAGACGCTCGCCAGCCGCATCCGCGAACTCATCGAGAAGCCTTGATCCACCGCGGGCACTCGAACGGTCATGGGACGGGCTCGCCGCCATGCGCGGATCGGACCGGGCTGTCCTACAGAGGCCAAGTTTCGGTGATCAGGGACAGGAATCGTTAGCCACGGATGGTTTCGCCGAGCCTTTTATCGGTCCGGTCAAACCCGCGTTAGGCCTGTGCATGCCAGATACCAAGAAACGAAAAGCATGCTTGGGAAAGGCCATCGATGTCACTGCCGCCTCGTCTCGCGCGACGGCTGCGCTCCGCCAGCACGTGGATCGCGCTCGGCATCCTCGCGCCCCTTGGCATGCTCGTCATCTCGGGCCTCATGCTGCTCGACCTGCGGCAGGACGCCTGGGACAAGGCCGAGCAGACCTCGCGCAACCTCCTGCAGGTCATCGAACGCGACGTCGCCCGCAACGTCGAGATCATCGACCTCACGCTCCAGGCCGTGCAGGACAACCTGAGGACGCCGGGCCTGGCGCAGCTCGACGCGCCCATGCGCCAGCTCGTCCTGTTCGACCGCGCCGCGAGCGCGCGTGACCTCGGCGTCATGTTCGTCCTCGACGAGAACGGCGAGGTGGTGGACGACGCCGGGGCCGTTCCGCCGCGCAAGGGCAACTACGCCGACCGCGACTACTTCCAGGCCCACAAGGCGAACCGCTATCTCGGCCTCTATGTCGGACGGCCCATCGTTTCGCGCCTGACCGGCGAGCGCATGGTCAACTTCAGCCGGCGTATCGACAAGCCCGACGGCTCTTTCGGCGGGTTGGTCCTGGGCAGCCTCAAGCTCTCCTACTTCGGGCGCCTCTTCGACCAGATCGGCCTCGGCCGGGACGGTGCGATCAACCTCTACCTCAAGGACGGCACGCGCATCACCCGCCATCCCTACCTGGAGGCCGACGTCGGCGTGAACATCGCCGGCTCCCGAACCTTCGACCGCTTCGCCCGCGAGGGAACGGGTACGTTCGTCGAGACCTCTGTTCGTGACGGCGTGAAGCGGCTCTACACCTTCACCCGCGTCGGCGAGCTGCCGCTGATCCTCAACGTGGCGCTGTCCGTCGACGAGGTCGAGGCCGGCTGGCGGGTCAAGGCCGTGGTGATCGGCAGCGTCGTGCTGGTCCTGTGCGGGCTGACCGTCGCCCTGTCCCTGCTGTTCGGTCGAGAGATCCGACGCCGTGCCGCGATGCAGGCCGAACTCGCCCGGCTCTCGGAGACCGACACGCTGACCGGCCTGGCGAACCGTCGGCGCTTCGAGGAGACGTACGCCCGCGCCTGCGCGGATGCCGTCCGGTCAGGCAAGCCGCTTTCGCTGCTGGTCGTCGATGCGGACCACTTCAAGCGCTACAACGACCGCTACGGCCACGCCATCGGCGACGAGGTGCTGAAGGGGCTTGCCCGGGGCCTGACCGCATGCGTGCACCGCCCCTCGGATCTCGTCTGCCGGGTCGGCGGCGAGGAGTTCGTTCTCCTGCTGCCCGACACAGACGAGGCCGGCGCCCTGCGCGTCGCGGCCGAGGTGCATGCCCAGGTGAGGACGGTGGCGGTCGGATCCGTCGGAATCGGTGCCGGCGCCGTCACGGTCAGCATCGGCCTGGCATCGGGTATCGCCGATGCCGCCGACCTCTACGGCCATGCGGACGCGGCCCTCTACGAGGCCAAGGCCGGAGGTCGCAACCAGACCCGTTGCGCCGCGTCCGCCGGCGCGCGGTCGGCCGAAAGGCAGCCGTTTCGTATCGTCGGGGGCTGAGCGAGCCCGGACCTCTCATGATGGCTCGCGTCCAACGTCCTCGCCGCCTTCGTCAGGCCGGGCGGTCCGCGGCCGGTGCCTCGGCCTTGAGCCCACGTTCCGCCATGAGCCGCAACCCGGCGTCGAACTGTTCAGGCCGATGGTTGCGGTCCCGGATGTCGTAGGCTCGCTCCCGGATGCGCTCGAAGCGCTCGGCCAAGGTTGTGAGCGGCAGTGGTGCCCCTCGACGCGCTGAACCTGACCAACACACAAGGCCGCCCGGATCACCTGCTTCCACAACTCGCGCCTGCCCAGCGAGGCGGCGGACGGCGTGGCCGAACGGCACTTCCACCCTTTCGAGCCGACTACGGTCCGGTTGACCCTGGCGCGCAGGTCCTGGGATTTGCGAATGGCCGATGACGAGGACGGCGATAAGAGGCAGCTACGTCGCAGTCGGATCGTAACCCGTATGCCTGCTCTACGGCCCGGTTGGGTGAACGGCGGCCCGTCCGCGTCCGTGCAATGAAGCTACCGGAGCAGGCTTCGCTCCTCCGGCCGCGCACACGATCCCACGCTGGCCTCTTGCTCTCGCCAGACCGATCTGCGATCATTAACCACATGGTTGAGCATTTTGCTGCGTCCTTGGATAGGGTCTTTCATGCCCTCGCGGATCGAACCCGCAGGGCCATGGTCGATCAACTCGCGTCCGGTGAGCGCACAGTTTCGGAACTTGCCGCGCCGCACGCCATGTCGCTGGCGGCTGCCTCCAAGCACGTCCGCGTTCTCGAAGATGCGGGCCTTCTGAGCCGCGCAATCGAAGGTCGGGTGCATCGCTGCTCGCTTGAGCGTCAGCCTCTTGTTCAGGCGCTCTCCTGGCTGCGCACCTACACGGCCTTCTGGAACGAGCGGCTCGATGCTCTCGACGATCTGCTGAACGCCGAGGACGACGATGACCGACACTGAGCCCGCCGTCGTCCTCGTCCGGACGTTTCGGGCAACCTGCGACAAGCTCTATCAGGCCTGGACCGACCCGGTGATGATCCAGCGCTGGCTCGCGCCTGGCCGGAACGTCGTCGAGCAGGCCGAGACCGACCTTCGGGTAGGTGGTCGCTTCCGGTTGCAGACCCGGGGGCCTGAAGGAGCCGTACATCGCATCAGCGGCTGCTACCGAGAGCTCGAACCCGGCCGGCGCATCGTCCAGACTTGGACGTACGACGGCCCCCTCGACCTTTCATGTGGGGAGGAGACCCTGCTGCAGATCGAATTCAAACCGCAAGAAGACGGCACCAGCGAGATGCGCCTGACCCATAGGCGGATCGCCCGTGCGGACGTCCGCGAGGCCTATGCGGAGGATTGGCCGAGCTGCTTCGACAAGCTCGACCCCGTGCTTCACTGAACGACAAAAACGAGGAAACGCCATGTTGAAACAAGGCTCACCTGCGCCGCTCCGGCGCGGGATCGTCAAACTGTGGTTCGCGCTCGACGCCATCGTTGCGCTGGCCCCGCCGCTCTACTGGGCGGCCGACGGCCGCACGACCCCGATCGCCGGGATCCCGACCGCGCTGTTCTACTTCTTGGCTGTCAGTCTCTGCATCACAGTAAGCCTGATCGCCGCCTATCTGCTCGACGCGGCCGACGAGGGGAGCGCGGCATGATCATCACCTTCGGCTCCCTCGCCCTCTTTTTCGCCAGCTGGTCTGGGTGCTTCAGCGCAACCGTACCGTTGACCAGTCCTTCACCGACTATGCTGTCGGCGGCCGCTCGTTCGGCGCGCGCTATCAGGCGATGTCATTCCTCAATACCTGGTACCCCGGCTCGATGTTCACCGCCTTCGGCGCGCTCTCGGTCACAGCTGGGGTGATGTCGTTCTACGTCCTGTCCTACTCGCTCCTGACCGTGGTGCTGCTGTTCGTGCTCGCCCGGCCTGTCTGGATCTGGGGCAGGGCCTACGATTTGAGGACCCAGGGTGACCTGTTCGCTTTGCGCTACGGCTCACACCATATCCGCACGGTGGCTGCCTTGATCGGCATCGTATCGGGCCTGCCCTGGCTGGTCCTGGGCATGCAGGCGCTCGGCAACCTGTTCCAGGCCATGTCGCTCGGCACGCTGTCGTTCTCGACCGCGGTGGTGGTCGGCGTGCTCGTAATCGCCCTGCGTCAGGTCTGGACGGTGCGTATGGGTATGCGCGGTGTCGTCATCTCCGACTACCTGCAGGGCATCGTCGCGTATATCGGCGGCGGCCTGATGCTCGTCGGCTTGATCGTCTGGCTCGTCGTGGCCCGGGGCAGCACGCTCGCAACGCTCGACCCGAAGATGTTCGCGATCCCGAGTTTCGGCTCGAAAGAAGGCCCGCTCTATCTGTTCGCGCTGATGTTCACCGGTGCGCTTGGGGGCTGGTGCTGGCCATACATCTTCGTGCGCCTGTTCACGGCGGACGGCGTGCAGAGCCTGAAAAAGTCGGCTGCCCTCGCTGTGCCGCTGACCTTCCTGTTCGGGGTCGCGCTGCTGATCTTCGGAATGCTCGCCTCGAAGGTGCCCGAAGCCGTCGCCAAGCCCGACGACGTCTGGTTCATCATTTCCGAGCAGGCCGGCGGCCTTCTGCTACTGGGCCTGGCCGGCGTCGTGCTGCTGGCCGCCTCGATGGGGCATACGGACGGCAACATCCAGGCCTACGGTGCGCAACTCGCCAACGACCTCGTCGGCAACTACGTCCAGCTCGAACAGCGGCAGATGATCCTCATCGCCAAGCTCGGCATGCTGCTGCTGACCCTGCTCGCGTCGTGGCTCGCCACCCTGACGCTGCCGGCGCTGTTCTCCCTTGCGGTGCTAGCTTACCAAGGCATCATCCAGCTCTCGGTGCCGCAGTTTTTCGGCATCTTCTGGAAGCGTGGAAACCGGCAGGGCGCGTTCGCCGGCATGATCCTGGGCTTCGTCACGGCAGTGGGGCTGGAGTTCGCCTTTGGCGGCCACTTGCCCTTCGGCTACGGCCTGACCTCCGGCTGCTTCGGCTTGGCCGTCAATCTGCTCGTCTACGTCGCCTGCGCCTATCTGCTCCCGCACTCGTCCGAGGAACGGCAGCGGGTCGAGGAGCTGTTCGACGTCGTGCGGGCCAGCAGAGCGAGGCCGGCAGGGGCAAACCCTCAGGCTCGGCCGGCTCCGGTCTGAGGACGTGTAGGATGAACAGCTTCTGCACGCCGGAACTACGGGCGCTGCAGAACCGCTTCGGCACGCGCCGGCCGGCGGACACGCAGGAGCGCGCAAGCGTGAGCGAACGGCTCTCGGATGCCGCTCAGGCCTTCATGGCGGAACGCGACCTGCTGTTCCTGTCGACCGTCGATGCCACCGGCCAGCCAAACGTCTCCTGCATCGGCGGTGCGCCCTGTCTCATCCGGATTGCCGGAGATGACCTGTTGCTGCCATGCTACGATGGCTACGGCATGGACCCCTCGATGGCCAACGTCATGCCCAGCGCGAAGGCAAGGCCCGACAACCCGAGCCATGAGGCCATCAGGCCCATCTCCTCCGTCAGCCGTTCGACCGTGCATCCGGGCGCATCTGGCTCGACGTGCATCTGCTGGACGATCAGCACGCCGGCTTTGCGGTCCGCCTTCAGGTCCACGCGCGCGACGAGGGCGCCGTCGAGCAGGAAGGGCAGGACGTAATAGCCGTGCTCGCGCTTGTGGGCCGGGGTGTAGATTTCCAGCCGGTAGCGGAACCCGAACAATCTCTCGGTGCGGGGGCGGTGCCAGACAAGCGGGTCGAACGGCGACAGCAGGGCCTGGCCCTCGATCCTCCTGCCGGCATAGGCGTCCTTGTGCAGATAGGCCTGTTGCCGCCAGCCGCGTACGCGCACGGGGATGACGGTCCCGTCCTCGACCAACTGCTGGAGCGGCGTTCGCACGTCCGGCGCCGGGATGCGGTAATAGTCGCGCAAGTCCTCCGCGGTCGCGATCCCGAGCGCCTGCGCCGAACGCGCGAGAAGCATCCGCCGCGCATCGACGCCCGCCGGGGTGGGCCGTTCCAGGACCGCCCGGGGCAGCACACGCTCGGGCAGGTCATACACCCGCTCGAAGCTACCTCGGCGGTGCGTCGCAGCCACAAGGCCCGCCCAGAACAGCCATTCGAGCGCGTACTTTGCGTCGCTCCAGATCCACATGCCCTTGGACGTGCCGCGGCCCGTCACATCCGAGGCGGCCAGCGGTCCTTCCGCCTGGATGCGGTCGAGCAGGGCCTCGGCCTCGGCCCGCTTTTCACCTGCATAGAGTTCCAGCTGGCGCCAGATACCCTTGCCCCGGAGTGCGCGGGCCATGCGCCAGCGCAGAAGTGGGTGACAGTCGACCGGTAGGATCGACGCCTCATGCCCCCAATACTCGAAATAGCGTCTGGGCCGCTTCGCCACGAGCGCATCGAGGGAGGCGGGGTCGTACGACCCCAGGCGGGAAAACACGGGGAGGTAGTGGGCGCGGGCGAGGACGTTGACGCTGTCGATCTGGAGCAACCCGAGCCCTTCGATGGACCTTCGCAACTGCGGGGCACCGACGGCCTTTTCACGGGACAGGGCGTTGAAGCCCTGCGCCGTAAGGGCGATGCGACGGGCCTCGGAAACGGAGAGCTCCGGCTTCGGGGCGCCTCTCATGCGACCGCGCGGATGAAGGCTCGCAGGTCAGGGCGTATCGGATCGCGTCCTTCGCCGGTGGAAAACACGCGCAACCTCATGCAAGATCAGCCTTGTTCTTTGTCTCACGACCTTCGTGTGCAAGCTTATATGCGGCACCCATGACCGCCTCGCCCATGTCCCGCGGACGATTCCTCTCGGACCGAACGAATCCGATAACGCGGATCACGAGGTAGCGTGCCCATGCCTTGAAGCCCGGCTCTCAGGCGGGCTTGGCCGGATCGGACGCGGGGCCTCAGGCCTCCGGTGGTGCAAATCCGACGCTTGGTACCCACTCGCGTGACCCGCAGAGGCCGGGGTGCGGTCGTCGCTCAAGCGACGCAGATGCCGGGAACCTCGACCTTGCGGAATAGGTGCGGGCTTACCGTTGCGCTCTCCGGGTAGTCGCTCAGCCGCGCCCGGAACTCGGGGTTGGCGAAGGCGGTCCTGAAATGGGCGACCGATTGCCAGACAGCGTAATTCAGGAACGTGCCGCTTCCTGCGATGCCACGATGGAGTTGGGTCGAGATGAACCCCGGCTGGGCTTTCATGATGGCAGCATCGGCACCCCACGAGGTCAGGAAGCGGTCGATGTCCTCGGCAGGAATGACGAACGTGTTGATCAGGACCACTGGCCCTTCCTCGCTCCTGAGTTGATCGGCCAGCGTGACGGCGCGATCCATCTCGACGAATTTCGGCATCTCAGGTCTCCTTGATCTTGGTGGTGACCGCAGGCGCGATGGAACCCGCAAGGCGACGCTGCATCTCGCGCAGCAGCTCTCCGGCAGCCTCGATCTCTTCGGGTGACAGGTCGACCGCAAGGGCTTCGGCCCATCGTCCTTGCCGTTCGCTCGCGGCGCGGTAAGCGTCTTCACCCTGCTCCGTCATGGTGACGAGCATGGCGCGGCGGTGGTGCGGGTTCGGTTCGAGGCGGACGAAACCGTCCGCTCGCATCTCGTCCACGGTGCGCTGCACCGCCTGCCGGGTCAGGCCCATGTTGCGGGCGATGTGAGCCACCGGCAGGGGCACGGGCGAGAGCGCGATGGCACCAAGCACCTGCCAGCGGGCGCTGGTCAGCCCGAGGTCACCGACGAGGGCGTCCCCAGCGACGAGCAGGTCGCCGTTGAGACGGAACACCTCGATTACAGTCCAGTGCGGCCTAGCCCAGGTTAGGATGCGTGTCGTGACCGAGAGCAGGCTCATCGACGGACGGCTTGAGCTGCGGCGCAGCGACGAGGACAAGAAACCGCTGCTCAGGCGCCTCGCCAAGATCGAGGGTCAGGTGCGGGGCTTGCGCACCATGATCGAGGAGGATCGCTACTGCCTCGACGAGGTCCAGCAGATCAACGCGGTCACCGCGGCCCTTCGCGAGGTCGCGCTGCTGATCATCAGCCAGCATGTGGCGCAAGGCGTTCAGCTCGCCGTTCGCGAGCAGGAGAGCGACGGTGCCTTCGAGGACGTCATGCGCGTGCTGACGGCGGCGATGCGCATGCGCGACTGACTTGCCCGCAAGCTCGGTCAACCTTCACCGGACCCTGCGCTCGCCAGCGGCCGGACACGGCGATGCACCACGGCTTGATCGGGTGGGCCCTACGTAGCGTTCGCACCTCTTGGAAGTACCGGCGGTCGGCGACCGTGTAGGCCCCGGGCTTGGAGCCCAGGGTGTTGCAGACGATCCTACCATCCGCATCCGTCACGCCGAAGAAGAAGGCGCCGGGCACCTGCCCGAGTAGGGACCTTAGGTAGGCGGTGCAGGCCTCCGAGTTCTTGTTCCGGATCTCGGGGACGCCGGCGAGGATGACGAGGGTCTGCCTCGCGCTCCGCCCGAACTGCCCGAGGTCGGACGCTATCGCGCGGGCCGCCCGTAGGGCCTCGCCGCGCAGGACCTCGCCACGTGCGTCCCGCAGCGCGTATTCATTGTAGCCTTGGATGGCGAGTGCGGGCACCAGGGCGAGTGCCACCAGACCGGCAATGCGTTTCGTCAGTGACATCGAGGCTTCGGCCGTGCTCCTCGTCGGCCTCCGCGCACGGTGTTGGAGGCCGTCGGTCGTTCTTCGCAAGAGGCGGGGGGGGGGGGGAACAGTTTCGATCATCCCGACGACCGCCACGGTCGCCGGGAAAAGCTCTTGCTGGACGAACACTACCCGTGCGGCTTGAACACGACCTTGGTGCAGTTGTCCTTCTTGTCCCGGAACATGTCGTACAGCGCCGGGCCGTCCTCCAGGTTGGTGGAGCGATGGCTGATGATGAAGGATGGGTCGATGTCGCCCTTCTGGATACGCTCCATCAGCGGCTTCATGTAACGGACCATGTGGGTCTGGCCTGTCTTCAGGGTCAGGCCCTTGTTCATCAGGATGCCGAGGGCGACGGGCCCGACGGGGCCGGCAAACACGCCCGGCATCGAGACGTTGCCGCCGGGACGGCAGGCCAGGATCGCCTGGTTGAGGGCGAAGGGCCGCTCCAGGCTGACAGTGTGCTCCATGATGGCCGAAGAGACCTTCTGGAGCGTCGTGTCCGCACCGTGGGATTCCATGCCGACCGCCTCGATGACCGAGTCCGGACCGAGACCGTGAGTCATCTCCATGAGCGTGTCCTGCACGTTCTCCTTGGACAGGTCGATGGTCTCGGCGCCGGCTTCCCGGGCGAGCGCAAGGCGCTCGGGCACGCTGTCGATGGCAATCACGCGCTTGGCGCCCAGCATCAGGCAGCACTTGACTGCGAGCACGCCGACCGGACCGCAGCCCCAGATCGCCACGGTGTCCTCGGGGCCGATGTCGCAGTGCTCGGCAGCCTGGTAGGCGGTGGGGAAGATGTCGCTGAGGAACAGGACCTGCTCGTCCGTGAGGTCCTCGGGCACGACGATGGGGCCGACATCGGCATAGGGCACCCGCAGGTACTCGGCTTGGCCGCCGGCGAAGCCACCCGTGATGTGCGAGAAGCCGAACAGGCCGGCCAGAGGATAGCCGTAGGTCTCGGCCTGGAGCTTGCCATTGGGATTGGTGCGCTCGCAGCAGCTCCAGTTGCCCCACTTGCACTGGCGACACTCGCCGCAGCAGATGGTGAAGGGCACCACAATGCGGTCGCCGACCTTGAGCTTCTGGTTGTCGCGCCCGACCTCGATGACCTCGCCCATGGTCTCGTGTCCCAGGACGTCGCCGCACTCCATCGTGGGCATGAAGCCGCCCATGAGGTGCAGGTCCGAGCCGCAGATCGCGCAGGCGGTCACCTTGATGATGACGTCACGCCCGTGCTCGATCTTCGGGTCCGGCACGGTCTCGCACGAGATCTTGCCCCGGCTCTGCCACGTGAGTGCTTTCATCCTGTCGACGCTCCTGGTTCGAGGTGTTTCGGCACAGATGACCCCCGCCGCTTCCACCAGGGAGGTAATGTTCGTCACGCTCACGTGATCCAGCGGACGAGGAATTAACTTCCACGCCGAACGTGCAGCCGAGGAAATACGCCGTGCTGAAAAGCGGACCGCGATGGCGTTCTTCCCGGTCCCCGCGGGACCACACGCCATGCGTAGGTCGTCAGACCGCCTCGTAGACGAAGCGCCGACCGTCGGGAGTCCGGCCTGCCAGACTTGCCAGGGCCCGGGTCATGTCCCGCCCGCCTGCCGCCCATCGGTCCCGGATCGAGGACGGCGAGAAGTCGAAGCTCTTGGCCGAGAGCTGGTCGGCTGCCGCCTTGTAGACGACATGCAGCAACGTCGCCGCTGGCCCGTCCGGCTCCAGTCGCTGTCTCAGCGCGTACTCCCGCTCAAGGGCCGAGATGGCCCGGCGGCCCGCACTGGCGAAGATGAGGTCGTTGGCCCGTTCCAGCACGGCATCGAGCGAGCCTGGGCGGGGGGCCTGCAGGTTGAAGAGGTCCGAGGCGATGCAGAGTAGGTCGCGCGCCGGCTCATGCGCGAAGATCGGGTCCAGGGGCAGGTTGTTGGTGTAGCCAAGATCGCACAGCAACCGCCCGTCGATCTCGACCGGTGGGAAGGCTGGAAGCAGAGAAGTGCTTGCCAGGACGTGCTCGGGCCGGACCGTCTCGTGCGCCGTATCGAAGTACACCTCCTCGCCTGACGCGACATCGACGCAGCCTATCGTCACGCGGGTATCGCCCCCATTCAGACGCTCGAAATCGACGTACCGCTTGATGCTCGTCAGCAGGGGCGCGTGATCGAACATCGCGACGTCGTTCGGCACCCCGGGCAGCGCCGACCATAGGCCGGGCCAGCGGTGCTGGAAGATGTTGGGCCGTCCCCAAGCGAGCGTCATCAGGGCGTGCAGCCCGTTGTAGACCTGCCGCGGCTTGAGCATGGCGGAGACGCTAGGGGCCGTGTGCTGGGTCGCCTCGCTCCAGAAGCGGCGGAGTTGGGGGATCCTATCCTCGGGAGCGTTCCCGGCGACGATGGCGGCCGTGACGGCCCCCATGGAGGCGCCCACGATCCGACCCGGTCGGATGCCGCGCTCGTGCAGGACCTCGTAGACGCCCGCGTGGTAGGCGCCGAGCGCGTTGCCGCCGCTCAGGACCAAGGCGATGTCGCACCTGGCCAACGCAGCGATGGCGTCCGGACCGCCTCTCACCGGGTCGTACGCGGAGGTGTTTCCATCCCCAACACTCGGTGGGCGGTCCGCTGAGGCGTGGTCGTTCTGGTTCGGTGACAAGCGCGAAGGAGCCTTGATGTTCGTGTGAGGGCCCATCCGGGCTGGGGGAAGGCCATGCGGGCCTGTTCGAGGTCGACGGCTTCGGAACCGAGACGCCTCGTGCCGCGTGATGTTCCGCGAAGCCAGCCACCTCACCTCAGGGGTCGCAACGTTTCACGCCTTGTCCGTCCGGTAGGGACCTGCGGAAAGGCCCGAGGATCGGCAGGGGTGCCTTGCCTTCCGAGGTTAGTCCTAGAGGCGGCGGCGGACGTCCCTCAGAACCGCCAGGGCATCCATGTCGGCCCAGAGCTCTTGCACCGCCTCCGAGGTGTTGAATCCCGTGCTCGCCAAGAGCAGGATCGTGGCAGTCCGGGCGGAGGTGGAGGCTTCCGCCTCGGCGATGCGGGCGCTCACCTCCGCAAGCCAGGTGGCCCGTCGAGAACTGGATATCATTGCCGGATACACGGTCATCCGTCGCCTCCCGTCCCTCGACGCAGGTCCGAGATCCCGTCGCGAAGGGTCCATGAAGGGTGTGACCATACAAGCGATTTAGACTTCGGGTCCAATCGCTCCCTTCGCGTTGGCTCGCGGGCCGGCGTATGAACGGGTCGCAGTTGGCGGTCGAGGCGCAGCGCCTGCGTCCCGGCCTGAAGGTCCTGCTGACCTCCGGCTACGTTGCCAACCTCGACGAGGGCCAGGTCATCGGCAAGGGTGAGCTCACCATCCTGAACAAGCCGTATCGGCGCGACGAGCTAGCCCGCTCGCTGCGTCACGTCCTGACCGGCGGGATGGGGTGATCCCCTTCCATCCGGCCAACGCAACGACCCCGTGCAAGGAAGTGGAAGCGGGCGTTCGTCACGCTGTCGTTCCAGTGGCGAGTTCGCGCCAGCCTTATACGGACCTCCATCTCGGCAATCCGAAGGCAGGCGGCACAAAAGCTCATCTTCTAAGTGCGGATTTAGCCCAAGCCTCACTCCGGAAGGGTGAAGACCAAGAGCGCATCGCCGGTGCCGAACCCGGACGTCTTGGTGAATGAGGAACCGTCCGCCGCGACAGCCACGTATTGTTTTCCATCAATGGAATAGGTCATCGCAGGACCGCTGATTTCGGCTCCGCATTGGAATCGCCAGAGGATTTCGCCCGTCCTTGCATCGTGAGCATCGGAATGGCCGTCCTCCTCACCGGAGAAGACGAGGCCCCCCGCCGTAGCCAGCGTGCCTCCCGAGAGACGGCTTGCGGCACGCACCGACCAGGCGATGCGATCGCCGTCCGCGAGGTCGACGGCGGTTAGGGTGCCGAAGGAGGGCTCGGCCTGAACTCCGCAGACTGTCCCAAATCATCTGACGACGGACAACCGATGAAATCGCACGGTTCCATCGGCGTCGAATTGCAACCTAATAGGTAGATCGCTATTTGTGAGAACGCGATCCGCCGCCGAGCGTTTCCATAGGACCGCAAGGGGGTAACGTGGCCACGAAGGACCTACGCCAGCTGCATCGGGACTACACGCACGCCCTTCTCCTTGCGGGGAGACAGTGGCGGCGCGTCGCCAACGCGGCGGCGGAGATGCATGGGATCTCGGATGCGACGGCGCTGCCGCTGGTGCTGATCGGGCGTATGGAAGCCGATCCGCGCCAGAATGCCTTGGCCGAGGCGGTGGGCATCGAGGGCCCGTCGCTGGTCCGCCTTCTCGACCAGTTGGAGAAGGCGGGCTTGGTCCTGCGCAAGGAAGATCCGCTCGACCGCCGTGCCAAGGTGCTCAGCCTCACGCCGGCCGGCCAGAAGGTCGTTACGAAGCTGGAGGCCGATCTCACACGGTTGCGGGAGACGGTGTTCGCCGATGTGAGCGCCGCCGACCTGGAAGCCAGCATGCGGGTGTTCACGGCCATCCAGAACCACGGGCGCAACCCTTTTGGCGTCGATGACCTGAGAACAGAGGCAGCCCCCGAGGAGGCGGCCGAATGACCGTTCCCGGCTGGCGCGACTGGGCCTTCTCGCTGAAGACCTTCGGGGCCGGCATGCTGGCCCTGTTCCTGGCGTTCTGGATCGACCTGCCGAACCCCTACTGGGCACTCGGCACCGTCTACATCACCAGTCAGGTGCTCGCCGGCGCGACCCGTTCGAAGGCCCTCTACCGAGTGCTCGGGACGTTGCTCGGGGCGGTCGTGTCGGTCGCCCTCGTACCGAACCTCGTCAATTCGCCGGAACTCCTGACCCTGGCCATCGCGCTCTGGGTCGCGGCGTGCCTGTACTTCTCCCTTCTCGACCGAACACCACGCAGCTACCTCATGATGCTCGGCGGCTACACGGCGGCTTTGATCGGATTCCCGGCCGTCGGCGATCCCGGGACGATGTTCGACACCGCCGTGGCGCGGGCCGAGGAGATTACCCTCGGCATCATCTGCGCTGGCCTCATGAACACGGTCGTGCTGCCGCAGTCCGTGGCGCCCGTCATCACCGGCCGGCTCGACCTGTGGCTGCGCGATGCGCGTGCCTGGGTCATCGGCGTCCTCGGGGGCGCCCGCACGGGGGCGGACACGCAAGCAACCCGGTTGAAGCTGGCCTCGGACGCGGTCGCGTTCGACGCCCTGGCCACGCCGCTGCGCTACGACATGACGGGCGCGGAGCGCTCGGCCGATTCCATGGCAACCCTGCGCCAGCACATGCTGATGTTCCTGCCCATCGCCTCCGCGATCTCGGACCGCATCGAAACGCTGGAACGCGCGCGGGCCCTGCCGCAGCGCCTGCGCACCCTCCTCGACGACATGGCCGCGTGGCTCGCCTCGGGCACGACGGAGCGCGCCGAGGCCGAACGGTTGAAGGCCGAAGCGGACGCCATCGAACCAGGGCTCGGCGCGGGGCCGTCCTGGGACGCCCTCGTTCTGGCGAGCCTCCTGGCCCGGCTGCGCGACTTCATCGACCTGCGCCAGGACGCCCGCATCCTGCAGCGGCATATCGCAAACGGTACCCCGGTCACCGAGGACCTCACGTTCCGATACACCGCCGCGGCGCGGACTATCCGCCACCGCGACCACGGCATGGCGCTTCTCTCGGCCGTGGGCGTGTTCATCACCATCCTGGTCACCTGCGCGATCTGGATCGCGACCGGATGGCCGCACGGCTCGGCCGCCCCGATGATGGCGGCGGTAGGCTGCAGCTTCTTCGCCGCCCAGGACGACCCCGCGCCGTTCATCGTCAGCTTCGCCAACTCGGCGATCTTGGGTGCCGTCGGGGCGGGGGCCTACCTGTTCGCGATCCTGCCCCTCGCGACCACGTTCGAGATGCTGGTCCTGGCTCTGGCCCCGGCTCTCCTGCTCTGCGGGGTCTTTATGGCCCAGCCTAAGACCGCGCCGCTGGCCATGGGCGCGGCGGTCAACGGCTCGGCCATGATCGCCATCCAAGGCAGCTACAGCGCCGACTTCGCCGCCTTCACCAACTCGTCCGTCGCGGTCATCCTCGGGATGTGGGTGGCGGCCATTGTCACGCGCCTCGTCCGCTCGGTCGGCGCCGGCTGGTCGGCGCGGCGCCTGCGAGCCGTCAACCGCGGCGCCCTCGCTCGGGCAGCCAAGCGCCAGGGGGCGCAGAACGGTCTCGAACTCGCTGCCTTGATGCTCGACCGGGTCGGCTTGATCGCGCCGCGGCTGGCCGCCCTGCCATCCGACGATGCAGAGTGGACCGCCGACCTCCTCGCCGAGGTCCGGGTCGGCATCAACGTGGTGGAACTGCGACGCGACCGCCGGCAACTCTCGAACACGGCGCGGGAGGCGGTCGAGCGGCTCCTCGCCGCCCTGTGCCGTCACTTTAATGGCAAGGCCGACGACCCATCGCCCGAGCTTCTCGATACCATCGACGCAGCGCTCGACGCGGTCTCCGCCGATGCCGGGTCCCCGGCGGGCCGCGCCGCGCTCATGGGCCTCGTCGGCATCCGACGCGGGGTGTTCCCCGATGCCCGGCCCTACCTCTCGACCCTGCCTTCGTACACGCAACCGGAGCGAGCGGCATGACGGGTGAACTCGACCTCTACGGCGTCTTCGTGCCAAGCCTCGCGGCCTGGATGCTGACAGCCTTCATAATCAGCCTCCCGCTGCGTTGGGGTCTCGCCTGGATCGGCTTCTACCACCTCGTCTGGCACCGCCCCCTGTTCGACCTCGCGCTGTACGTCGTGCTCCTAGGCGCCGTCGTCTCGTTGGCGGTGCCGCTCACCTCGTGAGCCGCATATCCGTCCAGCCGTCCCGCCCGTCTCGACCTGTCACTCCGGAATCACCCATGCCTCGATTCCTCGCTCCCTCATTCCGCCTCCTCGTCACGCTAGGGATGGTCGCCGCGGCCGTCGTGGTCGGCTTGGCGCTATGGGACTACTACATGGAGGCGCCTTGGACTCGGGACGGGCGCGTGCGCGCCGACGTGGTACAGGTGGCGCCGGACGTCTCCGGCCTCGTCACCGAGGTGCTCATCGCCGACAACCAAGTGGTGAAGCGGGGCGACGTGCTGTTCCGAATCGACCCCGACCGCTTCGCCCTGGCGCTTCGCCAGGCCGAGGCCATGGTCGAGGGAAAGAAGGCAACCGCCGCGCAGGCCGCAGCCGACTACGCCCGCTACCTGAAGCTGAGCGACGCCGCCGCGTCCCAGCAGAGGGTCGAGGCCGCCCAGGCCGCCGACCTGGAAGCCAAGGCGGCCTATGGCCAAGCGACGGCGGATCGGGACTTGGCCAAGCTCAACCTCGAACGCTCCGCAGTGAAGGCCTCGGTCAACGGGCGCATCACCAACATGGGCCTGCGCCCCGGCACCTACGTCTCGACGGGGCGGGGGGTGATGGCGCTGATCGACGGCGATACCCTGCGGGTCGAGGGCTACTTCGAGGAGACCAAGCTCCCGCGCATCCATGTGGGCGACAAGGCGAGCGTTCGCCTGATGGGCGAGGCGGGGACGCTCACCGGCCATGTGGAGAGCTTCGCGGGCGG
Source organism: Methylobacterium sp. AC690 (assembly GCF_979256535.1). NCBI lineage: Bacteria > Pseudomonadati > Pseudomonadota > Alphaproteobacteria > Hyphomicrobiales > Methylobacteriaceae > Methylobacterium > Methylobacterium sp. AC690. Next base: position 143,238 of record NZ_CEEDOX010000012.1, read on the forward strand.
CATCGAGGACCGCGAGCGCACGGCCGGCTCCAGCCTGCTCGCCAGCGTCAACCCGACTTTCGCCTGGGTCCGGCTCGCCCAGCGCATTCCGGTGCGGATCAAGCTCGATGCGGTCATCGACGAGGTTCGGCTTGTCTCAGGCCGGACGGCGACGGTCGCGGTCGAACCCAAGGACGAGACGGCCCGATTCGACCTGTTCGGGTTCTGGCGCAGGCCTTCGGCTCCTTCACTTCCGGACGGCAACGAACGCTGACTGGAGAAAGGCTCCGGATCTCCAGGGGCCGACCCTGCTAGACGAGTTCAGGGACCTTCACGTCAAGGATCGTCAGTCGCTTCACCGTTCCCGTGCGGGTTTGCCAGTCCATCGATTGACCGAGGGTCAATCCAATCAGGGCCGCCCCGATGGGCGTCAGAACGGACACTCTCCCCTGCTCGATGTCCGCCTCGCCCGGGTAAACAAGTGTCACGGTTTGAACCTTGCCCGTCGTGTCGTCCCTGAACTCGACCCGGCCCCCCATCTGGACGAGGCCGGACACGCACGCCCTGTCGCCGACGATTTTTGCCCGGTCCACCTCATCGGCGAGGAAGGAGGCAACCTCGGGCACACGGTCGGCGGCGAACGAAGCCAGCCTCGCCAGCCGTTCATGGTCGTCCTTCGTCATCTTGATGTGCGGCTTCGTCATTTTTTGCGACATGATCGTATAGTCCTTGCTGGTATTCCAAGTTGGGGCGATCAGGCGGCGCTTGGTGGCAGATCGTCGTCTTCGCCAAGACGAGCGGCGTCAGACCGATTGTCACCAGGCCCAGACTGCGGCCTTGAGTAATTCATTCGCGAGAACGGTATTACGGTGCGTACCAGCGGGACCACATTGTGCGCTGTTTGCGCCCCCCTCTCCTCATCGCAAACGTCCCGGGGGCCGGTTGCAAGGTTGGGTGTCGGGTCGGGCTTGGAAGTGTCCATGACTTCTACTCCCGCAAGGACGTGCCCACCGCTGATCCGACAGCAGGTCACGACGCAGGTAAGCCAACAGGCTAGCCTTATAAACTGCTACCCGTCGGTGAAACACTTGATGATTTTGGTTGGTCCTGGCGTAGGCCAGCACGCAATCCCCGAGCGGTCAGTGCACGCAGGCACCTCCGGCTCGGGGCTACTCGCCCGCGATAAGTCTCCCTGCCCGAAGCAGGTCCCGATGGGGAGGCCAAGAATTGCGCATGATCTTTTCATCCTTACGGATGTCGACCTGCTTGTCAATTGCCGGCCGCCGCACCTTCCAGCACAGGAATTCGGTGACACGGGATAGCGTTCATTGACACCCGTACGGCTTAGCCTATGCTGCGCGCCATCATGTCGAACCTTCTACGGAGCATTCGCCTCTTGGGGCGTGCGGGCAGCCTGCAAGCAGGCTCCTAAGCCCTGGTGCCTGGCCAGCCTTTCAAGGCGCGGCCCGTTCCAGGGTTAGATCTCCGACGCATCTTCGGTACTCGCGGGCGCTGATTCCAAGCAGGCTGCGCCTAAAGCCGCAAGACCTCTCTCCCACGAGCGGTCCTACGGTTCGATGCCGGGATGAGCGCGACCCAGCCGTTTCCATTATTTGCCGCTACTTCTCAAGGACGGTCCTCCAGAGGGATCGCATCCTTGTGCCTGGAATGTCGGGGCCTTTGGGCTTCGGATCCTCGCGTGGAAACGCGGGGCGGCCTCACGCCGTGTCCCACGCTTCCAAGACGCGTCCATGATCTGATGAAGATGCACCGAATGGTCGATTGAAGTCGAACGACCACGCCGCTCATCCTTACCATTTTCGCTTTGCGCGGGGACGTCGAAGCGTTCGCAGGTGAAGCTTCGACGGTGCACATTTATGAAGGAACCAAAGCAATGACCGAACCCATATGGCCCGTCCACGGACGCATCACCGGCCCCATCGTTATGATCGGCTTCGGCTCCATCGGGCGCGGCACGCTCCCGCTGATCGAGCGTCACTTCGAGTATGACAAGGCCCGCTTCACGGTCATCGACCCCTCCAACGCGCACAAGTCCCTGGCCGATCAGCACGGCCTGCGCTTCGAGCAGGTCGCTCTGACCAAGGAAAACTATCGCGAGGTGCTGACCCCTCTGCTCACCGAGGGCGGCGGCCAAGGGTACTGTGTGAATGTCTCCGTCGACACCTCGTCGCGGGCTATCATGGAGCTCTGCCGCGAGCTCGGCGCTTTCTACATCGACACCGTGGCCGAGCCCTGGCCGGGCTTCTACTTCGACAAGAACAAGAGCCAGGGTGACCGCACCAACTACGCTTTGCGCCAGGAGATCCTGGATGCCGGCGCCGCTTCCCCCGGCGGCACCACCGCCGTGTCGTGCTGCGGCGCCAATCCCGGCATGGTCTCGTGGTTCGTCAAGCAGGCGCTGCTCAACATCGCGCGCGACCTCGACCTGAAGACCCCTGAGCCGAAAGACCGCGCCGGCTGGGCCGCCCTCATGCGCGAGGTCGGCGTGAAGGGCGTGCACATCGCCGAGCGCGACACCCAGCGTGCGAAGTCGGCCAAGCCCATGGGCGTCTTCGTCAACACCTGGTCGGTGGAAGGCTTCGTCTCCGAGGGCAACCAGCCGGCCGAGTTGGGCTGGGGCACCCACGAGACCTGGATGCCGGAGAACGCCCGCGAGCAGGAGAAGGGCTCGCGCTGCGCTATCTACCTGCTCCAGCCCGGCGCCGACACCCGCGTGCGCTCCTGGACGCCGACCGCCCAGTCGCAGTTCGGCTTCCTCGTCACCCACAGCGAGGCCGTGTCGATCTCCGACTACTACACCGTGCTGGAAGGTGAGCGCGCCGCCTACCGACCGACCTGCCACTACGCCTACCACCCCGCCAATGACGCGGTGCTCTCGCTTAACGAGATGTTCGGCAGCGGCAAGGTGCAGGAGCGGCACCACATCCTCGACGAGACCGAGATCGTGGACGGCATCGACGAGCTCGGCGTGCTCCTCTACGGCCACGCCAGGAACGCCTACTGGTACGGCTCGCAGCTCTCCATCGAGGAGACCCGCCGCATCGCCCCATACCAGAACGCCACCGGCCTGCAGGTGACCTCGGCGGTACTCGCCGGCATGGTCTGGGCCCTGGAGAACCCAGAGGCCGGCATCGTCGAGGCCGACGAGATGGACTTCCGCCGCTGCCTCGAAGTGCAGATGCCGTATCTTGGCCCCGTGATCAGCGTCTACACCGATTGGACCCCACTCGCTGGCCGCCCGGGCCTCTTCCCCGAGGACATCGACACCAGCGATCCCTGGCAGTTCCGCAACGTGCTCGTACGATAACGGAAGGGTACGAGATGACGGGCGTCGTTCACGTCGTGGGCGCGGGGCTGTCGGGGCTCTCCGCCGCCGTGCGTCTCGCGGATGCCGGGCGTACGGTGATCGTCCACGAGGCCGCCGGCCATGCCGGTGGCCGCTGCAGGTCCTATCACGACCCGCAACTCGGGATGACCATCGACAACGGCAACCACCTTGTCCTGTCGGGCAACGAGGCGACATCCGCCTTTCTGGATCGCATCGGCGGCCGCGGGGCGGTCGCCATGGACGCGCTTGCCGAGTTTCCCTTCATTGACCTCGCCGCAGGCGAGCGCTGGACCTTGCGCCTCAACCAAGGGCGCGTGCCGTGGTGGATTCTCGATCCCGCCCGACGTGTTCCAGGCACCCAGGCCACCGATTACGCAGCGATCCTCCGCCTCCTATCGGCAAGACCGGGCGCGAAGGTCTCGGATGTCCTTTCTTGCGAAGGGGCACTCTACGAGCGGCTTTGGCGCCCCGTCCTCCTGGCAGCGTTGAACATCGACCCGAGGGATGCCGATGCGATCCTTGCCGCACAGGTCCTGCGCGAGACCTTCGGCGAGGGCGGAAATGCTTGCCGGCCAATCATTGCCCAGGCCGGTCTCTCGGAGGCTTTCGTCGAGCCGGCATTGCGCTGCTTGAAGGAGCACAGGGCCGTGGTCCGCTACAACCGCAGCCTGCACCGCCTCGCGTATGAAGGAGGCCACGTCGCCGGCCTAGTCTTCGGCGACGGCTCGATGCCGTTGCGGCTACGGGACCAGGTCATCCTCGCGCTTCCTCCCAAGGCCACGGCCGAGGCTGTCCCGGGGTTGAAGGTCCCGGCGGACCACCGTGGGATCACGAACGTCCATTTCGGCGCGAGCGCTCCAGCCGACCTGCCGCGGCTGACAGGTGTGGTGAACGGGCTGTCCGACTGGATCTTCGCCTACCCGGACCGGATTTCGGTGACGGTCAGCGGAACCGACCTGGACGGCATGAGCCGACAGGAACTTGCGCATCGGACCTGGACCGAGGTGTCCTACGTCACCGGCAGGTACATGACGGGCCTGTCGGACAACCCTCCGCCTTGGCAGGTCGTCCGCGAGAAACGCGCGACCTTTGCGGCAACGCCGGAGGCGGCACGGCTACGCCCTCCGACGCGAACGGAATTTCGGAATCTTCTCATCGCCGGCGACTGGACGGACACCGGTCTGCCCGCCTGCATCGAGGGAGCCATTCGGTCGGGCGATAAAGCAGCTCGTAAAGCGATGGAAGTTATTGGCTAAGCGGTTGCTGTTTTTCGACCACGCCCTGAACAAAAACTTGATTAAACGGCAAGATTGATTATCTATCTAAGTGCCATGTTTATTATCGATCATTTTCTAAATAAACGAGCCGGCCGCCTCGTCTCAGGCCGCTAAGCCCCGAAGCCGGAGAGCGGCGAACGCTCGACGCTCGGGGTGGATGATCATCCATACAGAACAGCCCGACAACCAATGATGGCTTCTCGGCTGCCGCCAAGGCGGCCTGATCTCGCGCGAGCGGGGAAGTGCGTGTCGGGTCGCCAATCCGCTCAAACTATTGTCGCAGTCCTCGCTCCCAGGAGAAGGTTTCATGCGTATTCTCGTAGCCACTGACTTCTCGCCCCGCTCCCAAAGGGCGGTGCGGCGTGCGGGCATCCTGGCCGCCCGAAGCGGTGGGACGGTCATGCTGATGCACGTCGTGGACGGTCCGGGCTCACGGGAAACCTCCCAGGACATCCGCGAGGCCCAGCGGATGACGGTCGAGCAGATCGCCGTGGTGCCGGAACTCTACCGTATCCGATGCGATCCGCTCGTCGTCCGGGGCCGTCCCTCCGACGAGATCCAGGATGCGGCGGTTGTTCACGATGTCGACCTGATCGTGGTCGGCTCCCCGCACCGGACGCGCACCCGCTATACGGGGCGTACCCTCCGGAACCTGATCCGAAACGCCCCATGCCCCATCCTTGTCGCAAGGCGCTCTAGCGCATCTCTCTACGCCAGGGTTTTGATCCCGGTCGACTTTTCGGACGCATCCTTGCGGGCGCTCCAGAGTGCGGGGTCGCTCAAGCTCCTGGACCGTGCGCACGTCACAGTCCTGCATGCCTTCGAGGCACCGGGGAAGTCCAAGTTGTCCGGGTTCGGGGTCGGGCGCGACCAGATCGACAGCTACGTCGAGGGTTGCCGCTCCAGGTGCGCGGAGGATGTCGAGGCGCTTCTCGCGAGCGGCGGCCTTGTCGACCGGGATTGGTCGAGGCGGATTGAGGAGGGCTCCCCGCAAGAGGCAATCGCTCGTCTTGCCGAGAGGTTTCCCGCAGATTTGCTCGTGCTCGGCACGCATGCCCGCACGGGGTTCAGGAAGGCGCTGCTCGGAAGCGTCACCGACGATATCCTCTCCACTGGAGGCGCGGACGTCCTGGTGGTCCCCCCGCATGCTTCCGGACGTTGTCGGCAGCCTCGGCCACCTATGCATGCCGGATGGTCCGAGATCGCGCAGGCCGCCCCCAGGCTCGTGCTTGGGTAGGGGGCGGCGGCCGGCGTATCTACGCCCACGAAGCCGCACCATGGCGGCGCATGGAGGAGTGGCGCGCTGGCCGCCGCCATGCATCCGGTCCCTATATGACCGCGACGATGGACTTCTGCCAGGATGGATGAGGATGCCGGTGCGTTCTGCGGAAGCAGGGGCGCCGCTTTAGGATTGGTGGCGAGGGCAGTCGCCGTGACGCGCCGGGAAGGGGATCGATGAGGATCATCGCCGCACGGGCCTTGGCCATCACGATCATGCTGCTGGTGCTAGGTACGGCACGCTGGCTGGAGCAACTCGGCACGGCCTTCGTGGTCGAGGGGTGCCTCGTCGCTGCCATCGCAGCCACCGCGGTCGTGGCGCTCGCGCGCTGGTGAGCTTGCAGATGGCAAGGGGCGGGCCTTCGGCAAGCTCACCAGGAGGGGCCATGGATGCGGAAGCCAGGGGCCGCCATCCTGCAGGACCCTCAAGGCATCACGGCGAAGAACAGGAACGAGGCGAAGATCACGAGGTGCACGATGCCCTGAAGCACGGTCGTGCGTCCGATGCCAAGGGTAATGACGGCGACGAGGAGGGTGAGGGCCAGAAGCACCTGATCCTTCGGTCCGAGCCCCAGGGTGAGCGGTTGGCCGGTGAGCACGGAGACCAAGGCGACCGCCGGAATCGTCAGGCCGATGGATGCCAATGCCGAACCAAGTGCGAGATTCATGCTGGTCTGGAGCCGGTTGGCGCGCGCCGCACGCACGGCCGCAAGTCCTTCGGGCATCAGGACGAGCATCGCGATGACGATGCCGGTCACCGCCTTGGGGATCCCGAGCCCGTCGATGCTCCACTCCAATGTGGGCGTAAGCACCTTGGCAAGCCCCACTACTCCCACGAGGCAGACGAGAAGCAGGCCAAAGCTCGACAGGGCCAATCCGCCCGACGGTGGCGCTGCATGCTCCTTCTCATCGCCTGTGCCACTCTCCGGCAAAAAATAGTCCCGGTGGCGTACGGTCTGTACGAAGACGAACGAGCCGTAGAGGACCAGGGAGGCCACCGCGGCGAACAGGAGCTGGGGCACCGTGAAGACCGGTCCGGCGGTGCTCACGAAGTTCGGCAGGACCAGGGTTAGGGTGACGAGGGCAGCTAGAACCGCGAGGGCTGCGAGCGCGCCATGAAGCCGGAAGCCCTGCACGCGGTGGCGGACACCGCCCGAGAGCAGGCAGAGGCCGACAAGTCCGTTACAGATGATCATCACGGCTGCGAAGACGGTGTCGCGCGCAAGCTCCGCCTTGCCGCTGCCGCCGCCGAGCATGACCGAGACGATGAGCGCGACCTCGATCACGGTGACCGCGAGCGCGAGCACGAGGGTGCCGAACGGTTCGCCAACTCGGTGAGCGACGACTTCCGCGTGGAAGACCGCGGCGAACACGGTCGCGACGAGAACGATGCCGGCTGCGCCGAGCAGGACGACGGGCGGCTCCGTCATGAAAGCCGCCCCGAGAAGCACCAGGGCCAGGACGGGCCAAGTCCAACTCCACCACGGCATCCCGGCTTGTGGCACATGCATGGTTCGTTACCTTCTTTACGTCTGAAATCGCCCGGCGCGCGGAGTGCGTGACGGGGACCATTGCGCGGCGTCTCCGCCGAACGCTACCGTGCCAGCAACCTATTCGGCGAAAAGGAGCGAGACCAATCCGGGTCGTTCGGGCAGGCGTGGAGCAGGGTGCGTTCGGCCCCCAACTCTTTGCCGAAGCGGCGGCAATCGTCGGCGGGGCACGGGCCCCCACCCGGTGCCAGGGGAAGTCCGTTGGGCTCGTCATCCGCACGGTTCGCCGATTTAGACCGCCGGCATCCCTTGCAACTGACCGGTTGCCAAGTGGCTCGTTAAAGCATCGACCGCATTGTCGTCCCGGAGGCTCGCTCTACAGCACAGTCATATGACCTGGAGGCCGCCGTTCTAGGAGGCGTAACATGACAGATCCGGCACCCAGCCTCGTAACCGACGTCCCGGATTCTATCCTTGCCGGGGCACCCTACCGCATCGGTGCGGTGACCCTGGTCGCGCAAGGCCTCGGTGCACTCGCGCGGTTCTACCAGGACGTAATCGGACTTAACGCGGTTTCACGGGAGCCTGGTACGGTGCGGCTTGGCGTGGGGGACACAGTTCTCCTCGTGCTTCGAGGCGAACCGGAAGCCCGCTTGTGGACGCCTCATGAGGCGGGGCTTTTCCATACTGCGTTCCTGCTCCCGAGCCGTGCCGATCTCGGGGCGTGGCTCGAACATGCGGAGAGGCTCGGCATCGCGCTCACGGGCGGCGCCGACCACCTCGTCAGCGAGGCGGTCTACCTCTCGGACCCGGAAGGCAACGGCATCGAGATCTACGTCGACCGTCCCGCATCAGCGTGGCGGCATGCGCCGGACGGCTCAGTCGTGATGCGCAACGAACGCCTCGACCATGCCGGGCTCGTCCATGCCGCCGAGCGTCCTTGGTCCGGAATGCCGCCAGGCTCCTGCGTCGGCCACGTCCACCTCCAGGTCGGCGACCTCGAAGCCACCGAGCGCTTCTATGCCGGCCTGCTCGGCTTCGACGTCATGTGCCGCTATCCGGGCGCCTTGTTCCTTGGATCGGGCGGCTACCATCACCAGCTCGCCGGCAACATATGGAACAGCCGTGGCGCCCCAGTGCGCACCGAGGGGACGACAGGCCTCGCGGCGGTGACCCTGGTCGCCGACGGTGAGACATTGGCATCGACACGGAGCCGCTGCGGGAACGCCGGCGCGTTCTTCGTGGAGGACGGTGACCCACTCGTCCTGCGTGATCCGTGGGGGACATGCCTTCGGCTCGTCCTAAGGCAATGACGCTGCTGCTCCGAACGTTCATAACGGGTGGATTTCTGCCGGTCCGCTTCCGAGCGGCGCAGGTGTCGAAACGGACATCGCTGTTCCGCCCGTTCTCGACCCTTTGCAGAGCCTGGGAAGTTCCGCTTTCAGGCTGCGTGACGAAGTCGAGCATACGACCGGATCATATGGCTTTCTGCCCGGCTCCTTCTGAGCCGACGCTTGGCACCGCAGAGGCGCCCTCTGGGCCTACTGCGTCAGCACCGTGTCTGCAGAACTCGGACCGACACCAGTCGGCACGGGCACGTCACTGGAGCCATAGCGAGCGTTCAGCATCAGGTTGGGGCCGTCGTACAGGTTGATCATCCGGGCGATGATCACCGTATAGGCGGATTGGTCGGCGACAGCCTTCTTGCTATCGATGATCAGGCGCCCGACCGGCAGGTAGATCGTGCCGAGCAGGGTTCGCGCGTCGTCGCTGATGATGCGATACTCGCGCAGCGCCGTGATGCCGCCAGGGGCCGGTTTTGCCTTGCCCTTCCCGCTTGCGGGGGCGAGCGACACCGGCGCAGGGGGAGCCAGGCGGTCCTCGAAGAACAGCAGGCCCGACATCAGGCCATCCTTCGGGGCGGTGAGGCTGACCGAGCTGTTGTCATCGAACAGAAGCCCGCCGCGCGCACCCGTGAAATAGAAAGCGGTGTTGACCCCTTTGAGCGAGGCGTTTTTGTCCACGACCAGAGGGCCGTCCTTCATGATGTAGATACCCGGCAGCAGGGTCACGTCGGCCTTCTTCGTGAGGTGCAGGCCACCGCAGTAAGTGCCCGGGCTGAGGGTCGTCGACCCGCTAACGACGTTCACGCCGTAGGCCGGGTCGTCGATGCCGTCGACGAGCTTCTTCGGATCGGCGAACGGAAGATCGATGCAGGCTCCCGGGGTTGGTCCCTGTCGGTCGATAAGGGGGTCGCGTAGGGGCGGACAACTCGTGGCCGGCGGCGGCGTGAAGTTGGCTCCGGTGCCGGAGTAACCGCCGGCGGAGCAGGTGGAGAGTGCCTTGGCCACCGCCATGTTCTCGCCCTGGATGCCGGCAGGGCTGCGCGAGTTCGAGTAGAGCGAGCAATCCGTGGCTGTGACCCGGGCGGCGCTCTCCAAATGGAAGGCGCCGTCGGAAGCGGGATCGAGCGCCAGCAGGCATAGGCGTGTTGTCCCGGCGAGCTTGGCCGTCGACTGGACCGCGACCTCGACAGTCGGCATGTTGAGGATCTTGCCGAAGGTGAGTGGGATGACCTCGGACGCGGTCACCCTCACGCCGGTGTGGTTGGCGAGCACCGTGGCCGTCACCTGCGGGGTCCGCCCGCTGCCATTGCGGGCTTGGGCCTGCGCCATACCCTGGGCGGTGCGGATGGCGGCCGCATCGTCGGCATTGGCGAGCTTGAACTGATTGACGCCCGCGATGCTCGCGCTGTCGACCGCCCGCTGGAGTTCGTTGCGGCGCATGGATAGGGCTGCATAGTCCATGGCAGCAGCGCTCAACCCGGTCAGGATCGGGAACATAAGAGCGACAAGAACGAGCACGCCACCGCTCTCGTCCGCGCGAAATCGTAGGGGGAGCCGGGCGGCCGTGAGCGTTCTCATGCGGCCATCTTGCGCGGGCAAGTTACGAATCTTCTGACCTGAATTATTAAAACCTCCCGCACGCAGACGATTATACGACTAAGGTTAAAACAAATCTTCTGCGGTTAAGTGGCTAATCTACAAATCTAGATCGAAAATGGGCTCTGTTGCAACTTGGATTCGCCTGGACCGATACGGTAGGGCTAGAAAGTTGAAACCCTACTGCGACGAGTGCCGACGGCCTTGTACGAATTGTCAGATGCAACATGAGTCGCTTCAGATACCGAAGCAGATTTAGGAGCAACCTTTCCAACCTGTTCGATGATAAGGCCGGCAAAGTGTCCTCGTCGCCAAGCCAGCTTAACGCGGCATACGAAGTCTTTCCCCACAACCTTCAGCATGAACCTTTCTGGCAGTTCGTAGGAAGCCGGGACACCGATCTTTGCGCCCGTCTTCGAGACATCTTTCACAGTGCAAGGGATCTCAGTCCCTTCGGACGTTCTGATGAGCCCGATCCAGTTCGTCTCATTGCGCGGTGCGCGCTCCCCAAACGATGGCGCATCCCCCTCAGCTCTCATTTGTAGATCCTGAGACATGTTCGATCACCAGGGTACCGGTACCCTCAGGATCTTGGACCCGGGCGATTAAGAAGTCTGATGGATGGGCTGCGAGGAAGCGAACTTCCGCTTCTGGGTACGAGGTGAGCGAGCTTGTACGGCGCGGGTGGGCCGTAGGCAGAACGTCCGCTTCAGGGCGAAGGGTCAGGGTCTGCTCCCCACCCGTTGCAGAAGCCGGGAACGTCCGCTGCTGGGCAGATTGGCCCGCAAGTAGACGCTGCGTCAGACGATCGCCGTCAGGTGATGTGATGCCGGACTCTGGAGAGCCCGGCATCCTCGCCATTAACTAAGCGTCAGGACGATCTTGCCGATCTGCTCGTTGGACTCAAGGAATTGGGTCGCTTCCTGGATCTGGTCGAACGGGAAGGCCCGCGACACCAATGGATTGAGCTTACCGCTTTCCAGTCCCTCAAGGATGAAGGCCTTCGCACGTGCAAGCGCCTCATCGTCGCTGACGATCTCGGTGTAGAGGTATCCCTTCAGCGTCAGGCTCTTGCCGAGCACGGCGAACTGCGGGAATGGCCCCTCGTCCGGGCTGAGGGCGCCATACTCCAGGAGGATGCCGCCCACGGCCATGACTTCGGCAAACTGCGCGATGGCAGGACCACCGATCGGATCGAACACCACGCGGGCCCCCTTGCCGCCGGTGATTTCCTTTACGCGCGCCGCCAGGTCGCCCCCGTCCGTGGCGATCACATGATGCGCGCCGGCATCGAGCAGCGCCTGCGCCTTGGCGTTCGTGCGGGTGGTCGCGATCACCGTTGCCCCGACGCTGCGGGCGATCTGGAACGCAGCGATGCCGACGCTGCTCGACGCAGCCGACACGATGACGAAATCGCCGGCGGTGAGTTTCGCCTGATCGATCAGAGCACCCCAGGCTGTGACGTACTGCATCCAGGATGCGGCTTCCTTCTCGAACGAAAGGGCAGCCGGATGCATCACGACGTAGCGGGCGGGAATGTTGATGACCTCGCCGTAGGTGGGCCAACGCGACATATCGAGCGTCGGGATGACGCTGACGGCGTCGCCTTCAGCGAACCCGGACACGTCGCGGCCCGTCGCTTTGACCGTACCTGCTGCTTCGTAGCCGAGCTGCGAGGGGAAGTTCGCTTCCTGCAGGTAAGCGCCCTTGCGGAACATCACCTCCGCACGGTTGAGGCCGATTGCTCGAACCGCAATCTGCACTTCATCGGCGGCAGGCCCGGGAACCTCGATGTCCTCGATGCGCAGCACATCTGCGGAGCCATATTCGTGAAAGCGTACAACGCGGGTCATAGGTCGTTTCCTTTCGTGAATGCCCAGGTCGGGCGTCAAAGGCAGATCGCACGCGCTACGCGAACGCCGAACTCGGCATCTGGATTGGTCTTGCCGTCACCGACGCGCTCCTGAACCACCGCAACCACGAGGTCGCGCCGCTTGGGCAAGCGAGCCGCCTCGGCCGCGGCGAGCGCGCCCGGCATCTCCTCCCGCGTCAGATCCGTGCAGTAGCCCGGCGCACCAGGTTGCTGGCGCCAGGACTCTGCCAGGGACCCCGCATCGAAGGCGTCGAAGCCGGTCTCCCCAACCAAACGCATGCCCACGCGACGATCTTCCTCGCGGTCGGCTGCAACCGGAATGGCGATGCGTCCTGGGGTACCGGATGGGGCGCCCTTCTCAGCCAGCGAGCCTGAACCAATGGCATTCCAGGCCTTGACGATGGGTCGGTCTAGTTGCTCGGAGACCCACAGGCTCTCGACCTGGCCGGCCTCGATGGCGTCGATGGTCCCATCGCGCATCGGGTAGTAGTTCGAGGTGTCGATGATGACGGTCTTGTCGGATACCGCCCGGATCAGAGCGGCGATCTTCTGAATGCCGGTCGGCGGGATGGAGAGGATGACGACGTCGACATTCGCGACGGCCTCCTGTGCCGTGACGGCGCGGGCGCCCGACGACAGCACGTCGGCCCCGATGGTCTCCGGGCCGCGTGAGTTGGCGACCTTCACATCGTGTCCGGCTGCGCTGAGCTTCGTGGCCAGGGACTTGCCGATGTGTCCGATGCCGATGATGCCGATCTTCATGCCGTGTTCCCTGACGTCGTCAGTTGCGGTGCAGCGGGAACTATGGGTAGGTAGAAGGATCAGCAAGAACCTACCAAAAGGTGGGTAGCTTACCTGGAGGTAAGTATGAGTGCGGGGCGCGATTGGTTCTGCGAAGACCCGAAGCAGCAGCTCGTGTGGGCCGCGGCGACCAGCGAGACCCTGCGGGTGCTGGAGGGCAAGTGGAAGATCGTCATCATCGTCCAGCTCTTCGCCGCGAAGGTGCCGCTACGGTTCTCGGAGCTGGAGAAGCGGATCGAGGGCGTGAATCAGAAGATGTTGATCCAGCAGCTCAAGGAGCTGGAGAAGGACGGCATCGTCACTCGGACGGTCTACCCCCAGGTGCCGCCAAAGGTTGAGTATGCGCTCAGCGAGATGGGCGTTGCGCTTGGGCCATCCATCGAGGCGCTGATCGACTGGGCCTTCGCACGCCGGGAGGCGATGGGCGTCGCGTCCGCAGACGTCGCCGGCTGATGCATTTGGGTCGGTATCCGCCTGTCTGTTCTAAGACCGTACCGGGTGGGGACCCGTCCGTCCGCTCTACGACCGGGATGGGTGGATAGTTGCCCGGCTGCTTTCGGGTGCCGAGTTGAGAAAGCGGACGCTTGCTTCGGAGACATCGAGAGGTGGCTGGCAAAGAGCCGGAAGCCTTCTGCCTTCGTCATGACATGGCGACCGAGCTCTTCACCACGTCTCGGCGGAAGCCCGCGCCGGGATGGCTCGCGTTGAGGATCGGGGCGCTGCGCGGGAACAGCTTTTCGCGCAGCGCGCCCTCTTCGTAGCAAGCTCGCGAGGCGGAGCGCGAGCACGCGCGCCGATGCGGCCAGCGTGATGTTCGCCAAGACCGACGCGGCGGCCTCCCGCCACGTCGGGATTAACGGCGGCACGGCGGCTGGCCTCGTCGGCAGCTACGACACTGTCTCAGACCGCATCCGCACCTTCCATGCCGCCGGCATCGAGCTCTTCATGCTGCAATTCCAGCCGTTCGAGGCCGAGATGCGGCGCTTCGCCGAGCAGGGCATGCCTTGGGTGCGCTGAGGTTCAGGCGCTGGTATGAGCCGTTGGTGGGCGGCAGTGCCACCAGCATGGCTGCGACGAAGACTCTTATCGGCAGCGCCCACTGACGAGGCCGCCAAGGAAGGCTCGCGACGAAGGCCCGACAGGCCTTGCCGCTATTAAATAGGCCTTCCCGATAGTGGCTGGTCGACGGAAGGTCGAAGACAGCCGCGAGGGTCGAGCGGGGCAGGTGACGAGCCGGGGCGTCGTGTGAGCCGAGATGATGGCGTCTTATCTACTCGCGATCTTGCAGCTCGATTGTTCGAGTAGCTTTTAATTTATCTAATGGCCCCTATCGAAAAGCTGATCAGCTCGGCGAAACTGTGTATTCCAGATTTCCGGCGGATCGCCGAAATGATGTTGACGACGGTCTTGTACTTCATCGACAGCTTGTCGGCGATCGTCTGGTAGGAGTTTCCCTCCTTGATCAGGGTGAGGACTTGCAGCTCGCGCTCCGTGAGATTCACGGCGGTCGAGCGGTGGGCGGTGGCGTTGAGCATGGCCACTCGCAGGGCGAGGTCGTGATCGAGGTAGCTTCCGCCGCTGCGCACTTGGTCGAACGCCCTGAGGAATTCCGCAGCCGGCGCATCCTTGAGGACATAGCCGCTCGCTCCGCTTTCCAACGCGCGTGCCACGATGGTGGGATCGTCGTGCATGCTGAAGGCGAGGATCCGTGTCCGACGCTCCAGATCGCGGATGCGCCGGATCAGGGACAGGCCCGAAACGCCATGGTCGCCGAAGGTGAGGTCCGCAATCACCATGCCCGGACGTTGCCGGTAGAAGGCCCGGTAGGCCTCCACGATGGTGGTCGCCTCGTGGATCGTGTCGATGCCGACATCCTCCATGAGGGTGCGAAAGCCCCTCAGGATTACGGGGTGGTCGTCTGCGATGAGAATACTCGTCGGCTGCGCCCTCATGGCGTGGTCGCCGGTGCGGCGGGTTGCGCGGCGTAGCGCTCGGTCAGGCGCGCGAGGGTCTGTGCCCTGTCCAATCCCTGCTGCCGAAGGTTGTAGTAGTGCTGGCACAGCTCGCCGTAGAGCTGCTTGCGGTGGGTCGGGGCCGCGGCCTCCTCTAGACCGTCGAGAAGGTCTACATAGGTCTCCGGCGCGTCGGCCTCGGCGAGCATCTGCCCGAGTTGCACCGTGCGGTTGGCGATCATGCGGGGATCTTCGATGAAGGTCTCGGCGGCCCGTGCCAGGCTGTGACGCAGGTGGTCGCTGCGGACGTGTACGCCGGCCGCCGGCTGTCCGGGCTCGCGCCGGGCAAGCCAGAGCGCCGGCTCCATGCCGTCGGTGGGCGATAGCCAAGCCGGTACCTCAGCATCGGACTTCGTCGCCACCACCGTCGCCTCCTGCGCGGGCTCGCCGCCGTCGCAGGCGGCCACGCCCAGGGCCAGCACAAGGAGCAGGGGCAGTGCCGGCGCAGAAACGGTAGCGTGCCTCATCGGCCGACTCCGGGGGGAACCGCAAGGCTGCGTGGACCCTCGGGTACGGCGATCCGGTGGGTCTCGCGCAGCGTCGTCAGATCGATGACGGAGACGGAATCGGAGAACCAGTTGGCGACGTAGGCCCGGTGGCCGGCTACCGCCACGCCCTCCGGGTAGCGCCCGACCGGCACGGCGGCGACCATCGCGCCGCTGACCGCATCGACGACGACCAGGGTTCCGGCCCGCTGGTCGGTGACGAGGATCCGAGCGCCGTCCGGGCTCACGGCCACCCCGTATGGCATGCCGCCCACCGCGAAGGTCGCGACGGTCCGGCGGTCGGCGGTGTCGATGACGCTCACGGTGCCGCCACGCACGTTGGCCACGTAGAGCCTGTCGCCGGCCGGGCTCAGCGTCAGCGCGAACGGCGCCTCACCCACAGGAATCGTCGCGACACGCGCCATCGCGGTGGTGTCGACGACGCTGACCTGCCGGCTTTCCCGGTCGGCTACATACAGCGTGCCTCGGCCGTCGAGAACGAGGGCGGCCGGTTCGCGGCCGACCGGCACCGTCCCCTCCAATTTGCCGCTTTCGGCAGAGAGCCGCATCACCCGGTTGCCGGCCCAGTCACCGACGTAGAGCTGCGCGCCATCGGCCGAGATCGCAATGCCGAAGGGCTGTCCGGACACTGGATAGGTCCGCCGGATCGACCCGCCGGGTTCATCGACGAGCGTGACCTGGCCCGTATCCGGATGGGTGAGGTAGAGTTGCCCCCCGGGACCCGCCGCTATCTGGGCCGGGCCGCGCCCAACCCCGAGGGGCGCGCCGCCCGACGTGGATCCAGGCGCCAGAGCGACCAGGGTTCCGGCGCCCTGGCTCGCGACGTAGACGGTCTGTGCTCCGGCCATACAGGGCGCGAGGCCGAGAATCAGGCCGACCCAGATGCCTCGTCCAATCACCGGGGCCCCCATCATGGAGCGGCGTTCCCCTCGACCTTCGCCTTCAAACCCTTCAGACCATCTGCGAAGTAGCGGTTCATGGCAGTGCGGCCGGCCTCGTCGCTGAGGTCCTCCGGCGGCTCGTTGCCGGTATCGCCCCGATAGAAGCGGCCGAGCCACTCGACCCGGGAGCCGTCGCCCTCGGGGGACACCGTAAGGGTGGCCGAGTAGGACGAGACCGGAAGCGCCTTCAAATCAGGATCGGACAGGCGGTAGGAATAGCTCCGCCCGGTGGCACTCATCTCGTCGAGCCCTTCGTTCAGGATGCCACCCGCCCTGAGCGTGACCTTCCGCTGGCCGCCGGATCCATTGCCGCCGCTGCCCTCGCTCCTGGCGACATCCGGGTGCCAGGACCCAATGCCCGCGAACTCGCCGACCACCTTCCAGACGGCATCCGGCTTGGCAGCGATGACGATGCTCTGGTCGACTTTCTGCGGCGTCGGGCCGTGGGCGAGGGCCGCCCCGGAGATGAAGATCAGGACGAGAGCGAGAACTCCGAGACGCATCGATCAGGCCTTTTTCCAAGTTGGGAATCCGCGGGCGCGGAGCAGGGGTGTGAGGAAGGCGGCGAGCAACAGCAGCAGGGCAGCCGCTCCCAGAACGGGGCGCGGGTCGAAGCGGCCCGGAACCGGGCGTGGCGTCGCGGCGCCCCTGAGCGGCGCGCTGAGGCCGTGCGGTCCGTCGAGCGGCGCGTAAACGAGGCCGGTCTCGCCGGCGAGGGTGCGCATGTAGGATTCCCGCACCGAGGACAGATGCTCGGTGCCGCTGGCAGCGACCGCGCCGAAGGGGGCATTGCGCGGATTGTAGCCCTCGCGCTGCGCGGCATCGGCCGGCGGCGGGCCGAAACGGTTCTCCTGCTGGACGTCTCCGGCACCGTAGAAGCCGGTCTCGCGGCCCCGGTCATCATAGCGCGGGATCGGTGACAGACCGGGTGCACCCGCCCCCACGATGAGGCCACGCACGCCGCCGGGTCGGCCCTCAAAGGCGGGTCCACCCCGGCTCGGCAGCGGCGGAGCCTCCTGCCCGTCGGTGATGAAAACGAGGTCAGTGCCGAGTTCCCCCGCCATGGCGATGCTGCGGAACAGCCCCGCCGAGATCCGACTGTCGCCCTCCCAGGCCATGCGCCAGTCGATCCCTGCGAGGGCTCCATCAATCGGCGCAAAACCAGCGCAAGTCTCGATGGGCGTGAACAGGAGAAAGGGTCGGCGCTCGGTGAAGAGGCCGAGGGCGAACCGCGATCCGCACGGCAGGCCGGCGACGAGGTCGCGCAGCGCCACCTTCGCGGTGTCGAGTCGACTCGTCGGAACTCCGTCGGCGCCGACGTAGTCGCGGACGTTCATGCTGCCGGTGATGTCGACGATCGCCAGGACCGAGACACCGTCGCGGGCGAACGGAACCGGACGCGCGACAAGGGCCAGGGCCACCAGCACGAGGGCTCCGGCGAGGAGGCGCAGGCGTCCATCCGACAGGTTCCGCAGGATCAGTCTGGGAAGGGTCACGGCTCGCCCCGCGGCTGGCCCGGAATGTCGGTCCAGATCTTCTTCGGTTCGGCCTTCAGTTCGTCCCCGGACTTGCGATCGAACTCCGGAAAGTCGCGCAGGAGGCGCGAGGCGACGTCGAAGTTGAACTTCGCATCCCAGAAATCCGGCCGAGCCTGGAGGGCGCGCCGGTATTCCTGGCGCGCCAGGGTGATGCGGGGTCCGGCGGGGTCGAGGTCGCCGCGCTCGAGGTGGTCGAAGGCCTGACGCAGATGGGCATTGGCGAGGGCGAAGCGGGCACGGGCGGCGCGCTCGACAGCGCCCTGCCGTTCGAGGGCATCGACGAGAGGCTCGATCGCCTCCACGGCGCCGCGTCGGGCGAGGTGCTGGACACGGGCCAGGAGAAGAGCCGGAGCGGCCCCGATCGGAACCACGACGTCCTGGCCGGCGGAGAGCGCCCGGATGGCGGCATTGTCGCGCGCGATCCGCCGAGCGCCGTAGCTACAGCCCAGCGCAGCTATACCAAACAGGATCGGCAGCAGGACGAGGAGGCGCGGGCGCAACCGCTGCCAGCCCTCGCGCAGGTCCGTGCGATGCGTGCGGTTGCGGTGCCGGAGGGAGGGTGGCGCTGTGCGCCACGGCAGGATCGTGGTCGTCGTCATGCGGCGTGCCTTGCGGGATCGGATGCGATGGCGAGGACCGGGGCGGCCGACCTGCGGGTTCGCCGGAGGTCCGCCTCGCCCAGCTTGGCCGCGACGAGGACCACGAGTCCGGCGAGGCTGGCGGCGTAGGCGAACCCTGCCAGATCTCGGCGGGGACGCTGCTCGGTGTAGGGGATCGGGTCGCGCTCCAGCCGCTCGATCTGGGCGATCGCCTCGGCCACTGCCTCCGCACCCTCGGCCTCGAAGGCACGGTAGGGCGTCCGCAAACTCTTGAAGAACAGGTCGAGGTGGCGCTCGGGCGCCGCCTGCGGGGTGTCCTCGCCCGCCGGCCGATCGGAGATGGAGGGCGAGCCCTTCGTGCGCAGGAAGAGCCAGTAGAGGTTCGGCCGCAAGCGGGTGAACGCGGCGCGCAGGGTGTCCTGCACGCGCGGGTCGATCACGGCCGCTCCGTCCGAGACCAGCAGAAGCGCCCGGGAGGTGGCGGGGCTGGCCGGCCCGAACTGAGACAGCGCCATGGCGAGGCCGCGGGCGATGTTGGTGTAGTCGAGGCCCGGCCGGTCTATGGCCGCGATGGCCGCCCGGACCGCCGCGTGCCGGTCGGTCATGGGAATCACCAGCATCGGCGCCGTCGAGAACGCCGTGACCGCGAACTGGTCGTGTGCTCGGCTGCCCACGAAAGCAGCGAGCAGTCGGCGCGAGGCGGCGGCCTTCGATTCCTCGGCGCCGGAGGGCTGCCGTCCGGCAAAGGTCTCGTTCATGCTGCCCGAACGGTCGATCAGGATCGAGACCTGGACGCCGATCCCGGTCCGCGTGAGGGTCTCGCCCCGGCGGTAGGGACCGGCCAGGGCGAGGATCAGGCCCGCGATAGCGACGATTCCGGCCACGCGCAGGAGGGCGCCGATCGCCCGCGACGGGCCGTCGGGCGGGGCCGCCGCCAGGGCGGCCACGGGGACCCGGCGCTGGGCCGAGGTCAGGAGCGGCAGCAGGGCGAGAGGTAGGAGCCAGAGCAGCGCCGGATGGTCGGCGGAGAAGCGGGCGAGCGCATCGATCATGCGGTGCGCTCCGCGTGCGCGAGGCGCCGCGCGAGAGCGGCGAGATCGGCCAGGGCGAACGCGCCGAGCTCCGGCTCCGGGCCGGGACCGAAGAAGGTCCGGCGGGAAGCCGCGAAGAACCGGGCCAGGTCCAGCCCCTCCGGCGCGTAGGCCGGATGGGTCTTCAGGAAATCGTCGAGATCATCGGCGAGCAGCCGACGGCCGGCTGCCGTATCGAGGCCGACATGGAGTGCCAGCAGGGCGTCACGGTAATGGGGTGTCGGGTCCGGCCGGCGTGCCAGAGATCGGATCCGGCGGGCCGCGAGGGCGAATGGACGGCCGCGCCGGGTCCTGAACGGCCACCAGGTCCGATCCCGAGCGAGTCCCACGAGGGCCAGGAGGGCAAGGGTGGCGGAGCCGGCGGCGCCGAGGAGCAGGGGCCGCGGATCGCCGGGGCTGACCTTCCCGTCGGGACGCATGTAGTCGCGCGGGTCGTCCCGGGCGGGCGGCTGGACTTCGCGCA
This sequence comes from Methylobacterium sp. AC690, assembly GCF_979256535.1. Lineage (NCBI taxonomy): Bacteria > Pseudomonadati > Pseudomonadota > Alphaproteobacteria > Hyphomicrobiales > Methylobacteriaceae > Methylobacterium > Methylobacterium sp. AC690. Next base: position 163,377 of record NZ_CEEDOX010000012.1, read on the forward strand.
GCGGCGAGACGTTGAACGACCAGGCCGGCACCGCGGCCTTGACGGTGGTGGCGCCGTGATCGCTCTCGCTCACGAAGGTGACGGTGAAGCCCGGGATCTCCAGGGCGCGGGCATCGAGGGCGGCGTAGAAGGTCTGATAGGTGAGGCCGAGGCGCACGCGCTGGGCGTCGCCGTATACCGACGCGGTCGCGTCGAGGTCGCGCAGGTCGAGCCAGTAGGTGAGCGCCCCGGGCTTCGGCAGCGACGCGGCCTGGAGTCGGAAGCCCGGCTCGACCACGAGGTCGACTTCGGCTCGGACCAGGTCCCCGAGGAAGTAGCCGAACGGGCGCGGCGTGCGGACCTCGACGGAGCGGACCTGGGCCCCGGCCGGGCCGGACAGGAGCGGGGCGAGGATCAGGGCGAGGCAGCGGATACGCATGGTCCGCCTCAGGCGCCGAGGAGGTGGCGACTGACCGCGTCGGGATCGAAGCGGCCGGCGAGACGGAAGGGCGGGCGGCCATGGGCCGTCGCGAGGCGCCGCAGGGTCTCGATCCGGGCGGCTTCGCGGGCGATCCAGCGCCGGCGCAGGGCGGGTCGCATGAAGACCAGCCGGCGCCCGGCGCCTTCGAGATCGTCGAGTTCGAGGAGGCCCCAGTCCGGCAGGCCCTCCGCCTCGGCGGCGTCGCCGAGAAGCACCGGGACCAGGTCGTGCCGGCCCAAGGCGGCGAAGACCTCGGTGATCAGCGCCTCCGGCCACCGGAAGTCGGAGAGCAGGAACACGATCTTCGGCCGGCCGGCGAGGCGGCGGGTCGCCCCCACCATGCCGGCGGCGCCGTGGCCGGTGCAGGCGGCGTCCGCGAGGCGCCGCGCCACCTCGGCGGCCCGGGTCGGGGCGCGGCTGGGCGCCAGGAACACGTCGTCCCGCACCCTCTCGTCACAGCCGATGAGACCGAAGGCATCGCCGATCCGCGTGGCCGAGGCGGCGAGGCCGACGCAGAAGGCGGAAGCCAGGGCCATACGGTCTGCTTCGCCGGTGAAGCGCATGGAGGCGGAGAGGTCGAGGAGTGCCCAGACCTCCACCGGGGTGCGCGCCTCGAAGCGGCGCACGACGGTGCCCTCGAAGGGGTCGCGCAGGGTCGCGCGAACGTCGATGCGGCGGGCATCCGGCATCCGCAGGAACGGCACCTGATCGCGAAAGGTGCCGAGGCCGCCGGCCTCACGACCGCGATGGGCGCCGGGGCGGGTGCCGGGCAGGCGCCCGCGGGGGCGGTAGACGATGTCGGGTTGCGCCGTCTCCGTCATGGCGCCGGCACGATCTCGAACACGGCCCGGCAGAGCTCGGGCATGATCGCGGCCCGGCGCAGCTCGTAGATCGGCTCCAGGAAGACCCGATGGGCCATGACCTCGGGGAAGACCGCCCGGACGTCCTCCGGCACCATCCAGTCGCGGCCTTCCAGCCAGGCGCGGACGCGGGCAGCGCGGACCAGGAAGGCGACGCCGCGGGGGGAGGCCCCGCCCTGGACCAGGCCCTCCATGTCGAGGCCGGGCAAGCGGATGCCGGCCTGCCCCGGCCGCACCAGCGCCTCCCAGAGACCGATCACGTAAGCCTCGATGGCGGGGCTCGCCTGGATGCCGTGCTGGATCGCGGCGGCGATGCCCGCGAGGGCGGCATGGTCGAGGACGTCGCCGTCGAGGCCGGCGATCAGGGCGTCGGTGTCGTGGAAGCGCGGATCGAAGACCAGGGCCCGGCGGGCCTCGGCGTCCCGGGGCGCTTCGAGCCCGATCTCCATGAGGAAGCGGTCGCGGGCGGCGGCGGGAAGCTCGAAGGTCTCCTCGCGCTCGACCCGGTTGCGGTCGGCGAAGACCTGGAGGTTGGGAAACCGGTACTCCCGATTGAAGGCCGTGAGCGTGCGCTCGGCCATCAGGCGCAGGAGCAGCGCGTGGACCTGGGGCCGGGCCCGGTTGATCTCGTTGAAGAAGAAGATCGACAGGTCCTCGGATTGCCGCAGGACCGGCCCCGGCTCGACCCGGGGGCGGCCGTCCTCGGCGAGGTAGGTGTGGTAGACGAGGTCGGTGGGCATCATGTCGACGGTGCCCTCGACGCGGGCATAGGCGCCCCCGACGGCCCGAGCCACGGCGCGCAGCAGCGTGGTCTTGCCGACGCCGACATCGCCCTCCAGCAGGACGTGGCCGCGGGCGAAGAGCGCGATGGTCAGGAGCCGGATCGCGCGCGCCTGTCCGAGCACAGCCGCGCCCACCGTCGTCTCGAAGCGGCCGGCCGCCTCGCGCCAATCGGTGAGCATCGCGTCGCCGGAGCGGAACTGGTTCATCATGGTTCGCCTTGGAGGAACGACCGCGACCCGGGACGGCGCGTCTGCAGGTCGCCCGGCCGGATCGCGGTCGAAGCGACGGTCGCCCGCGGGGTTAGGGACGACCGTCGATCCCGCTCGAAGACCCGAACAGAAGGGCTCGAAAGGAATCCCGTGATCAGTTCGAGGACAACTTGGTGACGTCGTACTCGAACTTGCCGGTCTTCTTGGCGGCATCGATGCGCTTCTTGTTGCGCTCTTCCATGGACTTGATCGACTCGGATTGCTTGTTGAGCTCCTTCGGGTCGTGCTTCGGATCGTACTTCGTGCCGGCGATCTTCTCGGGGAAGCCGGGCTTGGGCTCCCAGCAATTCCCGGCGGCCTTGCACTTGGTGCCGTCATAGGCGAGTGCCGGGAGCGCGAGCAGCGCGCCCGCACCGAGGGCCAGGGCCGTGATGAATGTCCGCATGGTCGTCTCCTTGATCGATCGCGTGTGGGGTGATCGGATGTTGCGGCTCTGCGCCGTGGTGGCTCACGGATGGCGCCCGTGACTTCCTCGGACGTCACTCCGCCAGCGGCGGACACTGACCCTTGACGTCCTTGGGGAAGGTCTCGCCCTGCTTGTAGGGCGTGTAGTTCTTCTTCTGCGCGTCGTTGAGCCAGACCGCATCCTGGACCGGACCTGTATAGAGGTGCCGGATCCAGGCGATGACTTGAAGCATCTCGTCGGGGGTCAGGTTCTCGTTGTGCGGGCCCATCATGCCGTTGGCGCCGCCGAAGATCGTGGCGAACAGGCCGGTGTCCTCGGTGTTGGCCGGATAGGTCCAGTAATTGTCGTTGAGCCCCGGTCCGAGCTTGCCCTCGGCCAAGTGGCCGTGACAGCCGGAACACGAGGTGGCGAAGAGGGACTCGCCGTTGCGCAGGCAGGACTTGTCGTCGATGTAGGCGTTCTTGCCGGTCTGGAAGAAGTCCTTCACCGCCGGGGTGTCGCGGCCGCCCTCCTTGCCTTCGGCGACGTTGAGCTGCTCGCCCGTGACCGTGTTGCGGAAGACGAAGCCGGTTTGGGGGCCGGCGGCGGGCTGGGCCAGCGCCGCGACGCCGCCCAGCACCGCGGCGAGGCTGAGGCAGATGGCCAGGATGCCGTGGGAATCACGCATGAATTCGACCTGATGACGCCGGACGGCTGACCGGCCGAGCGGGGCTGGACCGGACGCCCGTCGGGGCGCCGGCGAGGGAGCGGATCTCGGGGACGAGCGCGTCGGGCGCCGCGTCAGTTGGTGACGGGGACGAGGGGCACGCCGTCCTGCTTCAGAATCGCCTCGATCTTCGGCTTCGCCTTGACGATGGCCGCATCGAGGGCGGCCTTCAGGGCGGCATCGTCCCGCCGCACGCCCATGGATTGGTCGAAGCTCTGCGGCATCTTCCGGCCGTCGCTGCGGGTGGTGTCGTCGGGCACCAGGGTCATGCGCAGGGGCTGGGCGGAGTCCTTGACGTAGCGGGCGACGTCCGGGCCGAAGGCGACCGCCACGTCGGCCTTGCCGGTGGCGACCTCGCTGACCATCCGGGCCGGATCGATCTGCGTGTAGGTGTTGCGGGCCGCGCGGAAGTTCACCAGCGAGTAGAGGTAGGCCATGTCCTCCTCGTAGCGGCCGATATCCTTCAGCATGACCTCGCCGGGGGTACCGAAGCCAACCACCATGTGGTCGACGGTCTTGAGCCGCGGATCGGACCAGGACTTCACGTCGAGGTCGCGGTCGGCGCGGGTGATGAACACGTAGCCGCTGCGGTAGTACGGCTTGGTCGTGAGCACCCGCTGGTCGTCGCTGTCGAGGCCGACCACCACGTCGCAGAGCTTCTTGTCGAGGCTGTCGCGCACGAGGTAGATCGCCGCCTTGTCCGACCAGACGAACGCGGCCTGGCGCCCCATCGCCTCGGCGACGGCGGCGGCGATGCGGTTCTCCAGCCCGCTGCCGTCCTTGAGCGAGAGCGGCGGCTGGTTGGCGGCGCACACCCGCAGGGTCTTCTCGTCGGGGGCGGATTTTGTATCGCCTTGCGCGAAGGCGCCCCCGCCGAGGGCGAGAAGAACCGCGGCGGACAGGCATGCTGTGGCGAAGGACCATGCTGTAGCGAAGGACCATGCTGTAGCGAAGGACATGGGAGCGTTTCCGTTGTTCTTGTTGGTCGGAATCTTCTGGGACCGAACCGCGGCGCGTCGGGCACTGCCCTCCTCCCCCTATGGGGAGGCATTGGAGGTGGGAGTGGTCGGGTGACCCTCGACGGACGAAGGCCAGCGGAGCCACCCCCACCCGTGACCCCTCCCCACGGGGGGAAGGGGACGCGCTCACGATGCGGGCGCTGCCTTGCCGTGCTGCCTACTTCGCCGCCGCCGTCTGGTACTCGCCGACGTTCGGATCGTCGTAGGGGCCCTTGCCGCCCAGCGAGAACACCATCACGCCGCCGCCCATCTGGGTGTAGTTGGCGAGCTTCTTGAAGGCGCCCACCGCGCCGAGGCCGGCGGTCGGGTCCTGCAGGTCGAAGACCAGGCCGACGCCCGGCCAGCCGCCGACGCCGTAGTAGATCGCCACGTACTGCTCACCCTTGTGGGTGTAGGTGATCGGGTAGCCGATGGCGCCGGAGGGCATCTTGAACTTCCAGAGGAGGTCTCCGGTGTCCGAGTTGCGCGCCTTGATGTAGCCGTCGAGGGTTCCGTAGAACACCAGCCCGCCGGCGGTGGCCGTCGTGCCGCCCCAGACCGCGAAGCGCTCCATCTTCTCCCACTGGAAGGCGCCCGTGATCGCGTTGTAGCTCTTGATCTGGCCGAGGCCCTCGTAGTTCTGCCGGTCGCCCTTCGGACCCGGATACATGTTCAGTGTCGCGCCGACGAAGAACTGACCCGCGCGGTAGGGCAGCATGAAGGGCTCCCAATCCATGCAGATGTGGTTGATGCCCATGAAGAACGCCTTGCGCTCCGGATCGTAGGAATCGTGGCCCTGGTTGTGGTAGCCCATCGCCGAGGGACAGATGTCCTTGCCGAGATGGTCCATCCGGGTGCCGTATTCCGGGTCGCGGACCGGCTGGCCGGTCTTCAGGTCCACGGACTTGAAGACGTTGACGGTGTCGTCGATCTTGTTGGCCGAGACCAGCGAGCCGTCCGTGCGGTCCAGCGTATAGACGATGCCGTTCCGGTCCGGATGGGTCAGGAGCTTGCGGTCCTTGCCGTCCTTGTCCTTCTGGTTCGAGAGCATCATCACGTTGACGCCCGCGTAATCCCACTCGTCGTGCGGGGTCTTCTGGTAGCCGAACTTGGCCTCGCCCGTGTCGACGTCGCGGCCGAAGATCGTCATCGTCCACTTGTTGTCGCCCGGACGCATGGTCTCGTTCCACGGCGCCGGGTTGCCGGTTCCGAAGTAGATCAGGTTGGTGCCGGGATCGTAGGCGTACCAGCCCCAGTTGGTGCCGCCGCCGATCTTCCAGGCATCGCCCTCCCAGGTGGAGGTGCCGAGCCCCTTCTGTCCGTAATGGGCGTTGCGGATGTTGAAGTCGTCGGCCAGCAGCAGGTCCTTGTCCGGGCCGGTGGCGTAGGCGCGCCAGACCTGGGCGCCGGTCTTCACGTCGTAGGCGGTGAGGTAGCCGCGCACGCCGAGTTCGGCGCCGGAGGAGCCGATGATGACCTTGTCCTTGACCACGTAGGGCGCGATCGTCAGCGTCGAGCCGACCTTGATGTCGGAGTTCTCGACCTTCCAGACGGTCTCGCCGGTCTCGGCGTTGAGCGCCATGACGTTGCCGTCGAGGAGCGTCTTGAGGATGAGCGCCGGGGTCTTGCCGTCGCCGGGCCAGTAGGCGAGGCCGCGGTTCACGAGATCGCAGCAGGCCACCGCGCGGGCGGCCGGGTTCTGCTTGGGCTTGTCCTGCCAGAGGATCTTGCCCGGATCGTCGAGGCCCAGCGCGAAGGTGTTGTTGGGGAAGGAGGTGTGGACGTACATCTTCCCGTCCACCACCACCGGGGCGCCCTCGTGGCCGTTGAGCAGGCCGGTGGAGAACGTCCAGGACACCTTCAGGTCCTTCACGTTGCTGGTGTTGATCTGCTTGAGCGGGCTGTAATTGTCCGAGTCGTAGTTCTTGCCGGGCATCACCCAGTTGGCGTCGTCCTTCGCCATCTCGACGAGCTTGTCGTTCGCCGCAGCCATGCTCGGCAGACCCAACGGCGCCAGGGCGCCGAGCGCCATCACCGAGACCGAAGCCAGAAACCTGTTCATCCCAACGTCTCCTACCCTGATGGCCGCGTCCGTCGACCATCCGGTCGGGCGCAGCCTTTGATTTCGCCGGGTCAGCACAAGTCCCTGTATTGATCCCAGGAGCTCGTCGTATTCATAAGAACATCTTGAGATATAGAGCTTCTTATGAATGTTTTATTACTGATCGGCTGGCTATTCATACAAGCATTTGTCTTTCGCGTTGTCTGCGGGATGTTGGCACTTTTTTATCGGGATCAATCGGCAATCGATGCTGTGAAAACCGGAATATAGAGGCCTTTTCTCTGGCAATTCGAGGAATATCAGCCGGGCAATTGACAGGATGTCTCCCGTGGAAGGATGGTGTGCCCGATCGTGCAGCTTGAGAGATGCGGGAAAGTCTTTTGAATATGGTTCGCAATCTTACTGTATTCTTATTCTGTGCTGTCGGTGCGGCGTCGCGCGCGGAGGCGGCACGCCTGACGCTGGACGATCCGGTCGCGAGCTGGTCGCGCACCCCGACCGCGGACCGGGTCGATTTCGCCACCCGGATGGGCAAGGCGTTCTCGAGCCTCTCGCCGCAGCTCGACCGGGACTATTTCGTCCGCTGCCTCGAGGAGACGGCGAATATCGGCAATCCGCGCGACACCAAGCTGGAGCAGGCTGTGAAGATCTGCGTCTCCGTCCACCAGACCGCCGACGAGTAGGCGCTTGGGCCAGGGCAGCGGTGGACGGAAGCGATCGATTCGGGCGCGCGTCCGAGGGGGCGGAGCGCTGGTGGGCCTCGCGCTCGCCGGGGCGGGGCTCGTCGGCCTCGGCTGGAGCGGTGCGGGACGGGCGGAGAGCCCGCAGCGCTGGGCGGCGCTCTATCCGCAGGACGACCGGCGCGAACTGGAGGGGGCGGACTACGCCCGCTATCCCGGCGCCGGCGTCCTCTACTGCCGGGCGGACGGCATTCCCCGGAAGGCGGCCGCCGCCTGGCTGATCGGCAGCCCGCGCCTCGTGGTGCTGAACGCCCACAACTTTCGCAGCCGGCACCTGGAGCCCACGCGCGACATCGCCGACTGCTTCTTCCAGATCGGCGGCCGGAACTACGCCTTCGCCCACGAGACCCTGCGCCTCGGCACCGTGCCGGGGGCGATGTCGCTGCACATCACCGACGATTGGGCGCTGGTCGACCTGGCGGAGCCGGCCGAGGGCGTGCGTCCGCAGCCGCTGCCGGCCTCACCCGATCTGCCGACCGGATCCGTGCCGCTCCCGGTCGTCATGGTCTCCCCCGGCGGCCATGCGAACTATCCCGGCCAGAGCAGCCTCGAAGCCTGCACGATCCACCGGATCGATCCACCGAGCGAGGATGCGATCCGGCGCGTCCGCCACGACTGCAACAACGGCTACGGCGGCTCCGGCTCGGGCCTGTTCGACGCCGAGGGCCGCCTCCTCGCCCTCCACAGCGCCTCGCTGTCCATGAACTCGCGCCGACCCTTCGACATCGAGTACCATTACGGCTCGGCCCTGCTCTTCGAGGGCGGGCTCACGGAGGCCATCCGCGCCCGTCTCGCCGCCGACCCGAGCGTCCGCTGAGCGGCGGACGCTCGGGTCGGCGATCGCGGCGGGGGCATCGACGGCCTGTGGACCCGGGGCCATGCCCGTCTACGAACTTCCGCTTTCAAGGACCGATCGATCTCACGGCTGAGGCGCATTTGGGTCGGGACCCGTCCGTCTGCTCTACGACCGGGTAGGGTGGTTCTCTGCCAGTCCGCTTTTAGGAGGCTACCTTACGGAAGCGGACGCTCGTGCCGCACCCATGGACAGCTGTTTGACCGAAACCGCGTAGTCTATCCATCAAACGAGTCGAGTACGCAGAGGATCTATATCAGAGGTGCGCAAGGGCTTTCAGGGCAGCCGAGGTTCCTGAACCCTCGGAGCCGTGGCCTGGGCCCTCCGGGCTTAGCTTAGGGCGGGCTAATTTACCGAGGAGATCGACCCGGCGCCATGGTCGGTACGGGCCCGGACGTAATGTCGTCCCTTCCTCCTACGCGGGGAAATTGGCCGTGGGGGACGGGCCGATGCAGAGACGTGCTCCCGCTCGACCGTACAGTCGGCGCAAGCGCAGGAGCGGAGTGCTTACTCAGATGTATGACGACGCGAGGGCCGGCGAGCCTTCCAGCGCGTGAGCGAGCACTTCCAGGCCCTGGGTGATCTGCTGCCGGGTGGAGGGGCCGCCGAGGCAGAGGCGTACCGCCTCAGGCGGCGTGGCAGCGACGCAGAACGGGTCGCTGGCGACGACGCCGAGCCCGGCGGAGCGGCCCTGACTGGCGAAGGCCGAGCGGGTCCAGCCTTCCGGCAGCGTGATCCAGACGTGGAAGCCGTGCGGGTCCGCGTTGTAGGTCCCACCGGGAAGCAACGCGGTCGCGATGCGCTGGCGCGCAGCCGATTCCTCACGCACGAACTGCACGATGGCATCCGCCGTCCCGTCCAGGATCCAGCGCGTCGCCAGCGCTGTCGAGATCGGCGAGGCCATGACGGTGGCGGCCCGCAGGGCGCCAGCGAGCGGAAGGGCGGATCGGGCACTCGGGGCGACCAAGAAGGCAAGGCGCAAACCGGCGCCGAGGCATTTGGCGAGGCCGGCCACGTAGTAGGTGATCTCGGGGGCGAGCTCGGCGAAGCTCGGGGGCGGCGCCGGGCAGATGCGCGCGTAGGCGTCATCCTCGATGATGGTGACGGCATACCGGCGCGCGACTGCGATGATGGCCTCGCGCCGAGTTCGGGACAGGGTCGTGGTGGTCGGGTTCTGCAGGAGCGGGTTCAGGTAGATCGCCTTCGGCGCGACCTTGGTGCAGACGGCCGCGAACCCGTCAGGGTCGACGCCGTGCCGGTCCATGGGCAGGTCGACGAGTCGCAGCCCCAGATGCGCCGCCAGCGACCGGATGCCCGGATAGGTGATCCGCTCGGCGCAGATGGCGTCACCGGGGCGGGCTATCTGGCCCAACACGCTGAACAGGGCGCTATGGGCGCCCGGGCAGATAAGCAATCGCTCCCGCGGGGTGTCGATGCCCCGACCTTTCAGCCAGCGCAGGGCCGCTTCCTTGTCCTCGTCCGTCCCGCCAAAGCCCTGGTAGCGCAGCAGGTTGGAGAGGTCGCCGGACAACTCGGAGAACGAGGCCTGCATCCGCGCCTGTAACGCCGGAGCGTCGGGCTCGGGAGGCAGGTTCATCGTGAAGTCGACCGGCCCGATCCGTGAGCCGTCCTTCGAAGGCGTGGCCCGGCCCGGGCGCACGGGATCGATCACGAAGGTGCCCTGGCCGACGCGTCCTTCGATCAGGCCGCGCTTGTGGGCCTCGACATAGCCGCGCGAAACGGTCGTGAAGTTGAGGTCGAGGGCCTCGGCCAGGGCACGCTGGGTCGGGAGCCGCGTGCCGACCGTCAGGCGACCGGTCCGGATGTCGTCCGCCAACGCCTCGGCGATGGCGAGGTAGTGGGGCTTCCCCCAGCGCTTCAGGTCGGGCGTCCACGTCCCGCTCCCGACATCCGAAGGCGTAGGTCGCCCGTCTCGCGCTGCAGAGGTCATCCGTTCTCCAAGCACATCATCAAGATGCGATCAATATCTGATTGTATGGGTAGCAATCTCCGTACCGTATGGGAGGCCCAAACGGCATACAGGGCTAATACATATAATGCCATCAATCCATGCAGTCGGACTAGGCATCGCGTGATGCCCTCTTGTGCATCTGCCGATTCGATTGCCAGCGAATAACAGCCGTCCGAGACCAGTGTACGATGATGATTGAATGCAATATTGTATGCATTAAAATTGGAGCTATTGATGGTTTTATTGATTGGTCCCCGTTGGCACGTCGCTTGCCATTACGGGATGTGACCACCCGAGGCTTCGGCTGACGCGGTCCAACCCATCACGGAGTGAGATCCATGCCCGCAGTGAATCGCGAACCCCACAAGAAGGGCGACTACCTGGTCGATTATGAGGAGAAGGTCTTCGAGGACGTGAAGGCCGAGCCGGGCCAGAAGGCGCTGGTCACCTTCCACACGGTCGCCTTCGAGGGCTCCATCGGCCTCGTGAACCTGCTCCAGGCCACCCGCCTGCAGCGCAAGGGCTTCGAGACCTCGATCCTGCTCTACGGTCCCGGCATCACCCTTGGTGTCCAGCGCGGCTTCCCGCGGCTCGGCGACGAGGCCTTCCCGGGCCACCTGAACTTCAACAACCAGCTTGAGAAGTTCATGGCCGAGGGCGGCAAGGTCTACGCCTGCCGGTTCTCGACCCAGGCCCTCTACGGCCACGGCGAGGCCGCCTTCATCGAGGGCATCCGCATGATCAACCCCCTCGACGTCCTCGACTGCATGCTCCTGCATAAGCGCGACAACGCGGTGATCATCGACACCTGGACCGTCTGACGGGCCCTCGGCCCATCGACCGGGACGTCGCATCCGGCGGCCGCACGCGACGCGGCCGCCGTCACCTCCGGAGGATCATCCATGTCAGAGAACCGGATCGTGCGGGCCGCCGCCGTCCAGATCGCGCCCGATCTCGACCGGCCGGAGGGCACCCTGGAACGGGTGCTGAACGCCATCGACGAGGCCGCTGCCAAGGGCGCGCGGTTCATGGTCTTCCCCGAGACCTTCGTGCCGTACTACCCGTACTTTTCGTTCGTGCTGCCGCCGGCGATGCAGGGGCCGGAGCACCTTCGCCTCTACGAGCGCGCCGTGGCGGTGCCGGGCCCGGTGACGCAGGCCGTGTCCGCCGCCGCGCGCCGCCATGGCGCCGTCATCGTGCTCGGCGTCAACGAGCGCGACCACGGCTCGCTCTACAACGCGCAGCTGATCTTCGACGCCGACGGCACCCTGAAGCTAAAGCGCCGCAAGATCACCCCGACCTACCATGAGCGCATGATCTGGGGTCAAGGCGATGGCGCCGGTCTCACCGTCGTCGACACGGCGGTCGGCCTCGTCGGGGCGCTCGCCTGCTGGGAGCACTACAACCCGCTCGCCCGCTACGCGCTGATGGCCCAACACGAAGAGATCCACGCGGCCCAGTTCCCGGGCTCGCTGGTCGGTCAGATCTTCGCCGACCAGATGGAGGTGACGATCCGTCACCACGCCCTGGAGGCGGCCTGCTTCGTCGTCAACGCAACCGGCTGGCTCACCGACGAGCAGGTGGCCCAGGTCTGCCCGGATGAGCGCCTGCGCGGCGCCTGCCGCGGCGGTAACTGCACCGCCATCGTCTCGCCCGAGGGCAAGCACCTCGCCGAACCGCTCGGCCCGGGCGAGGGCATCCTCATCGCCGACATGGACCTCGCGCTGGTGACCAAGCGCAAGCGGATGATGGACTCGGTCGGCCACTACGCCCGTCCGGAACTCCTCAGCCTTCTCCACGACGACCGCCCGGCCTCGTTCGTGCACCAGCCGATCCGTTCGCAACATCAATCCTGGAGCCTCGACAATGAGCAGTTCCCCGCTTCCGACGAGCCTGCCCACGCTTCCGCCGGGCATGGCGGGCCTGGTCGGGATGCCGACGGAACGCCTGATCAACGCGTTGCAGTCCTACGGCGTTAGGCTCGCCGACAGCCGCGCTGGTGCCCCGAGCCGGCGCGGCGGCGCCGGTCCCTCCGACCATAAGGCGATGACCATCGCAGGCCGCACCGTGATGGTGCCGGTCCACACCGAGACGGCCTTCGACTCGCCCTTCCTGGTGCGCCGCCCGGACCTCGACGGGGTCTCGGTGATCGAGCACGAGGGCACGGTGATCGGCCGGGTGACTTTCCCGGGCAAACCGCGCTTCTACGCGCTCTCGACCTTCGACGGTGTGCCTTACTCGAAAATCGCCGTGCTGCATGGGCGCGACGTCCTCGCCACCACCGTGCTGCAGACCTGCATCCGCTACGCCAGCCGCACGAAGACCTGCCAGTTCTGCTCCATCGGGCAGTCCCTCGCCGCCGGCCGCACCGTATCCCGTAAGACCCCTGAGCAGCTTGCCGAGGTCGCCCGCGCCGCCGTTCTGCTGGACGGCGTCAAGCATATGGTGATGACCACGGGCACCCCGAACGCCACCGACCGGGGCGCCGCCATCCTCTGCGAGAGTGCTTTCGCGGTGAAGGCCGCGGTTGAACTGCCGATCCAGGCGCAATGCGAGCCGCCGGACGACGACCGCTGGTTCGAACGCATGAAGGCGTCGGGCGTCGACGCGCTTGGCATGCACCTGGAAGCGGTGACCCCGGAGGTCCGTGACCGGATCATGCCCGGCAAGGCGAGCGTGCCGCTGGAGCGCTACTACGACGCCTTCGCGGCGGCCGTGCCGGTCTTCGGGCGGGGCCAGGTCTCGACCTACATCCTCGCCGGTCTCGGCGATGCGCCGGAGGCGATCCTCGCCATGGCCGAGCGTCTAGTCGGGATGGGCGTCTACCCCTTCGTCGTGCCCTTCGTACCGATCTCCGGCACCCCGCTGGAGAGCCACCCAGCCCCGTCGCCGGATTTCATGCACGCGATCCTGCAGCCCCTGTCCGAAATGCTGGGTCGGGCGAACCTGCGCTCCACCGACATCAAGGCCGGCTGCGGTCGCTGCGGCGCCTGTTCGGCCCTCTCCACTTACGAGCGTACGGGGGTGGCGGCATGATCCTCGAACCCGTCGCGCCGTACCGCCCAAGCCATTTCCGGGTGAAGTTCGCCACCTCCGCCTGGGAGCGGCGCGCCTGCGCCGCCCTGCGCCGACAGGTGTTCTGCACTGAGCAAGGCATCTTCACGGATGACGACCGTGATGCCATCGACGGGCACGCGATCCCGATCTGCGCCCTCTCCACCCTCGGCGGGGATGCCGATGCCGTCGTCGGCACCGTGCGCATCCATGAGGTGGCGGAACATCCTGGCGAGTGGTGGGGCTCGCGACTGGCCGTTGCCAAAGCCTTCCGCGGCACGGCGGCGCTCGGGGCCGGGCTGATCCAGGTCGCGGTCGCGTCGGCCCATGCACGGGGATGCACGCGCTTCCTGGCGCACGTGCAGGACCGGAACGTGCCGCTGTTCGAGGCCCTGCACTGGGCGAGCCTCGATGCGGTGGAACTCCATGGTCGCCTTCACCACCTGATGCAGGCCGATCTCGCCGCCTACCCGCCGATGCACGACCCCGAGCACGGGCTCGTCACGTTCCGCAGGGTCGCGTGATGACCGCGGCCATCGACCTCAAGACCCTGGCCGGCCAGATCCGGGATGCACGGGGCGTCGCCCACAAGCGCGACATCGATGCCGTCGTCACGCGCCTCGGACTGGGCGCACGGCATGATGCGGTGCCCGTCGGAGACGATTGCGCCGCCATCCCCGATGGGGATGGACACCTGCTCTTCGCCATCGAGGGCTTCATCGACAGCTTCGTCTCGGCCGATCCCTACTTCGCCGGCTATTGCGGGATCATGGTGAACCTCAGCGACGTGGCGGCCATGGGCGGGCGCCCGCTCGCGGTCGTCGACGCCCTGTGGAGCCGGGACGCGGCGGCGGCGGACCTGATCCTGGCCGGCCTGTCTAACGCCGCCGCGCTCTACGGCGTGCCGGTCGTCGGCGGCCACACGAACACGCGTTCGGAAACCGGGAACCTGGCGGTCGCCGTGCTCGGCCGCGCCGGTCCCCGCCTGCTGACGAGCTTCGATGCGGCACCGGGCGACGACCTCGTCGCCGCCATCGACCTGCGCGGTCGCTTCCGCGATCCGCATCCCTACTGGGACGCCTCGACCGGGTCGCCGGGCGAGCGCCTGCGCGGCGACCTCGCCCTGCTGCCAGGGCTCGCCGAGGACGGCCTTTGCCGCGCGGCCAAGGATATCAGCATGGCGGGCGTCGTCGGCACGGCACTGATGCTGCTCGAATGCTCGAAGGTTGGCGCCGTCATCGATATCGACGCGATCCCACGGCCCGACGACGTTCCGATGGTGCGATGGCTCACCGCCTTTCCGAGCTACGGCTACCTTCTCAGCGTCAGCCCCGCCGACACCCCGGTCGTGCTCGACCGTTTCGCCGCGCGGGGCATCACGGCCGCGACCATTGGAACCGTCGATGCGAGCCGGGTCGCGCGTATCTGCGATGCCGGAGGCGAGGAAGCCGTGGTCTGGGATTTCTTCGCCAGCCCGCTAATCGGCTGCGGCCAGGGCGATGCGAAGCTCGAATCATGACCGGTCTGCGCATCGCCCTCTTGACCCATTCGACCAACCCACGCGGCGGCGTCGCCCATTGTCTCGCCCTCGCTGAAGCCTTGTGCGGGCTCGGGCACCAGGCTGTGGTCCACGCCCCCGACCCGTCCGGCCGCGGCTTCTTTCGCGATGCCGCCTGCCCGACGGTCTCCGTCGCCGCCCGCCCCGTTGCAGGCGATACGGTCGAGCTCGTGCGGACGCGCATCAACGACTACCTGACCCACTTCGGATCGCCGGCCGCATGCGACTTCGACGTCTTCCACGCCCACGACGGCATCGGCGGCAACGCGCTCGCGACCCTGAAGCACCGTCGTCTGATTCCAGGGTTCGTTCGCACCGTCCATCATCTCGATGCCTTCGCGGAACCGCAGCTTGCCGATTGGCAGGATCGCTCGATCCAGGAGGCTCGACGCCTCCTCTGCGTCAGCCATGGCTGGACCGAGCGCGTCCGGTCGGACTTCGGTGCGCTGCCGGAGGTTGTCGGCAACGGCGTCGATCTGGCGGCCTACCGGTCCACGCCCGACCTGCGGGATGCCGTGGTTCGGGAGCGCTGGGCGTTGGGCGGCGGTCCCATCGTCCTGAGCGTCGGCGGCTTTGAAGCGCGCAAGAACACCCTTGGTGTCATTGAGGCGTTCGCGCGCTTGCGTGAGCGCCATCCCGGGGCCCAGCTCGTCATCGCCGGCGGAGCCTCGCTCCTCGACCACGCCGCCTACCGCGCGCGATGCCAGGCGGCCCTGACCGCCCACGGCCTCGCGGCTGGGGCAAGCGGTCCCGTGATCGAGACCGGTCCGGTTCCGCAGGCGGATATGCCGGCCCTCTACCGTATCGCCGACATGCTGGCGTTTCCTTCGCTGAAGGAAGGGTTCGGCCTGTGCGTACTGGAGGCGATGGCCTGCGGCACCCCGGTCATCGTCTCGCACCGACCGCCCTTCACCGAATACCTCGCGGAGGACGACGCACTGTTCGTCGATCCGGCCGCCCCCGACGACATCGCCCGAGCCATGGCAATCGCACTCGTGCCGGAGACGCACGACCGCCTGAGGCTCGCGGGCTTCGCACGGGCCGCCGCCCATTCCTGGCGGGCCTGCGCCGAGCGCCACCTCGATGCCTACGCGGGCTGCGCCCGCATGCGACAGGAGCCGACCCATGCCTGAGATGCACTTCCACGTCCGCTGGCCCGACGGTCGGCGCGAGGCCTGCTACTCGCCGTCCCTCGTCGTGAAGGACTTCCTCGTGCCGGGCGAGAGCTACGCCGTCGACGAGTTTGTCGAGAAGACCCGTACCGCCCTCAACATCGCGAGCGAGCGCGTACGCGAGAAATACGGCTTCGCCTGCTCGTCCGCCCTGGATCAGCTCGCCCGGATCGAGGCCGCCGCGAAGCTTCAGCCCTCCGATGGCCGGGTCATTGTCGAGACCTTCGAGCCCTGAGTCGGCCCCCTTTTTCAGCAACCTCACGGAGTGAGAGCCATGACGTCCACACCCCGTCACGTTCCCGTTGCCGTCGTCGGCGGCGGCCAGGCCGGACTCTCGGTCAGCTATCACCTCAAGCAGCGCGGAATCGAGCACCTCGTCTTCGAAAAGAACACGGCGGCCCACACCTGGTCGTCGCAGCGCTGGGACACGTTCTGCCTCGTCACGCCGAACTGGCAGTGCGACCTGCCAGGCCATCCCTACGATGGGCCGGAGCCGGACGGATTCATGCGAAAGGACGAGATCGTCGCGTATCTCAAGGCCTTCGTCGCCAAGGTGAACCCGCCGATACGCGAGGGCGTCTCGGTCACCCGCGTCGAGCGGCGGGAAGACGGGATCTTCTCGGTCCAGACCTCGGAGGGCGACTACACCGCCGACGAGATCGTCGTGGCCTCGGGCGGCTACCACACGCCTATCATCCCGCGCATGGCCGAGAAGCTGCCGGGCTCCATCACGCAGATCCACTCGAACCAGTACCGCAACGCCGCCCAGTTGCCCGAGGGCGAGGTGCTTGTCGTCGGTTCGGGTCAGTCCGGTGCGCAGATCGCCGAGGATCTGCATCTGGCCGGTCGCAAGGT
Organism: Methylobacterium sp. AC690; assembly: GCF_979256535.1. Lineage (NCBI taxonomy): Bacteria > Pseudomonadati > Pseudomonadota > Alphaproteobacteria > Hyphomicrobiales > Methylobacteriaceae > Methylobacterium > Methylobacterium sp. AC690. The sequence goes on from NZ_CEEDOX010000012.1 coordinate 180,125, forward strand.
GCATCTCGCGGTCGGCGACGCGCCCCGCTGCGCCCGGTTCTACCGGGGCCGCGACGTCGTCACCTGGCTTGCCGACATGGGCTACTACGAGATGACCGTCGACAACCATCCGCTGCGCGACGGCGTCCGCGACAACACCAACCACTACGTCACCGGCCGTGATGGCGGCCGCGACATCGACCTGCGCCGCTTCGCCACCGAGGGCATGACGCTCTACGGCCTGATGGAGGACTACCGGGACGGCAGCCTGCGCTTCCGCGACGACCTCAAGCGTTCGCTCGACAGCGCCGACCGGACCTACAACGGCATCAACGCGGCTATCGACAAGTACATTGCAGAGAAGGGCATTGAGGCCCCGGAGCAGGAACACTACGCGCCGGTCTGGGAGCCGGGCGAGCCGATCACCAGCCTCGCCCTTGAAGGGTCCGGCATCACGTCGGTGGTCTGGTGCATCGGCTTCTCGCCGGACTTCCGCTGGCTCGACGCCTCCGTGTTCAACGGTTCGGGCAGCCCGAAGCACAGGCGCGGCGTCACGAACGAGGAGGGGATCTACTTCATCGGATTGCCCTGGCTGAACACCTGGGGGTCCGGGCGTTTCGGCGCGGTTGGCCGCGATGCCGAACACGTCGTCCAGGCGATCCAGCAGCGCCTCGGCACCGAGCGGTTCGCCCTGAAGTTCGCAGTCTGAGGCTGTCCTTTACGGTAACCTGGATGGTACTGGGGGGCATCTCCGGTGCAACCGCTCACGTCTCGTTCCCTCGAAGCCCAAGGGATCAATCGGACGATTTAGTGCCTGTGCCATCCATGCAACAAGACATCATTCCAAGCATCGACGAAGCAAAATCTCGTGGACTCTAAATACTGATCACGTAAAATATAATCATTGTTGGATTTGCATACAAATTATGTGCAGATCCAATCAATCAAAATCAAGATTCAACGAGAACTTCGATATGCCGCCGACGCCCATGCTTCCTGGCGGACGGGTGCGGCTGCCCAATGCAGATCCGAAAGGGGATTGATGATGTTGAAGAAGTTCGCGGCCGCGGCAGGGACGTTCGCCGCAATAACCCTGGGCGCGACCGCCTCGTTCGCGCAATCCACCACTATCCCCGGCGAGCAGGTCGGCCTCGCCGTCGGCGCGCCGCTCCCCGAGGGCATCTACGCCATCGACACCTTCATCTACCGCCGGAACGACACCCGGTTCTCGACGGATACCGCAATCAACGTGCCGGTCCTGGTCTGGTCGACGGGCTTCAAGCTGTTCGGTGCCAACGTCCAGCCTTTGCTCGCCCAGCCCACGGTGTTCGGGTTCCCGAACAATCCAGGCGGCCTGCCGAACCGCGACTTCTCGGTCAACGTCGGAACCCTAGTCGGATCGATCTTCGCCTGGGACCTCGGCAACAACTTCGGCGTCAGCTACTTGGCGGCGGTCCATCTGAACGATCTCGATGCCGGTCGTGGCCTGACGCAGTTCTCGTCGAACACCTACCGCCAGGGCTTCGCCGCGAGTTACACGGGCGATGGCTGGAACCTCACCGCCAACCTCACCCATAACTTCTACGACTCCCCCGGTCGGTTCGAGGGGGCCGTCGGCCGGGCGATTGGTCCACTTTACCTTGCCGACGCACTCCTGCTCGACCTCACGGCCACCAAGAAGTTCGGCAAGTTCGAGGTCGGTGCGGTTGCCTACGGGGTGACGGACCTGCCGCTCGGCGGCGGCGACTTCGCGCGGGCCTCCGCGCAAGGCTACACCCGAGCCGGGCGCTTCGCGGTCGGCGGCCTGATCGGCTATGATTTCGGGCCGTTCACGGCGCAGCTGATGGTCGCCCGCGACGTCGCGGTCCGGACCCGCGGCACCGAATCCACTGACGGCTTCATTCGTCTCATCGCCCCGCTATACAGCGCGCCGAAAGCTGCCGAGCCCATGCCGGTCAATCTCGTCCGCAAGTATTGATCCCGGAATTCGCGGCCCGGATCGCCCACGCGTGAGGTTGACCTGACCGGCTGGCTTTGGACCGGGCTGATTGAGAGGATCAGCCAGGACTGAAGGAGCTGGACATGAAGCGAGGTCAGAAGACGGGTGCTGAGCAGGTGGTGCTGAAGCTGCGCCAGATTGAGGTGCAGACGGCTCAGGGTAAGAGTTTGGCGATAGCGTGCCGGGAGGCGGAGATCTCCGAGCAGAGTTATTACCGCTGGCGCAAGGAGTACGGCGGCCTGCAGATCGACCAAGCCCGTCGGATGAAGGATCTGGAGCGCGAGAACGCTCGATTGCGCCGGCTCGTGGCTGACTTGTCCCTGGAGAAGCAGGTGCTGGCGGACGTCGCCGCGGGAAACTTATAGCCCCGGAGCGACGCCGGCAGGCAGTCGACGGCATTCGTGAGAAGTATGGTCTCTCAGAACGCCATGCCTGCCGGATCGTTGGCCAGCACCGGGGCACGCAACGCTACGTGCCCACCGTGCCAGCTGACGAGGATACGCTGACCCGCGCCATCATCGCCCTGGCGTCTGAGTACGGACGCTACGGCTACCGCCGCGTCACCGCGCTGCTGCAGGCAGCTGGGTGGCAGGTGGGCAAGGACCGGGTTCAGCGGATCTGGCGTCGTGAGGGGCTCAAGGTCCCGCAAAAGCATCGACCACGCAGCCGGCTGTGGTTGAACGATGGCTCCTGCGTACGGCTGCGGCCTCTCTATCGCAATCACGTCTGGAGCTTCGACTTTGTGCAGGGCCAGACCCATGACGGGCGAAGCCTGCGTATCCTGACGCTGATCGACGAGCACAGTCGCACCTGCCTGGCTCTAAAGGTCGCGAGGCGCATCAACAGTCTGGGTGTGATCGAGGCGCTGGCCGATGCGATGTGCCTGCATGGCATCCCCGACAACATCCGCTGCGACAACGGCCCAGAAATGATCTCGAAGACTTTGCGGCAATGGGTCGCCAAAACCGGCCCGCAGATCCAGTACATTGCACCAGGATCGCCGTGGGAGAATGGCTATTGTGAGAGCTTTAATGGCAAGCTGAAGGACGAGTGCCTGCGCCAAGAGATCTTCTACTCTCTCAAGGAGGCACAGACCGTAATTGGGATCTGGCAGAATACCTACAACCGCGTTCGACCGCATTCGTCCTTGAGCTACCGGCCGCCCGCGCCTGTCACATTCCCGGATCTGGCCTTCCGGCTACCCATGGCCGCCACCATGCAGTAGCCTCTCAATCGGCTCGGTCCAAAATACCGGTCAGGTCAATTCAGAGCACGACCCAGCCTTCAAGAGCCGCCGACCGTGGAACGCAGGACGGAAGCTCGGCGCCAAACGCGCGCTCAAACCACAACAGGTTTGGGCCATCCGTTTCTGGCTCGACGGAGAGCGGCGTGTACGCGACCGCGCCATGTTCGACCTCGCTATCGACAGCAAGTTGCGCGGTTGTGACATCGTCAAACTGAAGATCGGCGAGATTGTCAGCGGCGGGCATGTACGGGCGCGCGTCATTGTCGTTCAGCGAAAGACTGGGTCGCCCGTGCAATTCGAACTGCTCGAACCAGCACGTACCAGCATTCTGACTTGGCTGAGGTGCCGAGGGGGCGGGCTTGACGATTACGCCTTTCCCAGCCGGATCGACCACGAGGCGCACATAAGCACCCGGCAGTACGCTCGTCTGGTAGATGAATGGGTGACGGGCATAGGACTACGGCGCGAGGACTACGGCACACATTCTCTACGCCGTACAAAGGCAGCATTGATCTACAAGCGAACCGGCAACTTACGCGCTGTGCAGATTCTGCTCGGGCATACGAAGATCGAGAGCACGGTACGCTACCTTGGCGTGGACGTTGAAGACGCGCTCGCTCTGGCGGAAGCGACCGAAATCTGAAGCCCGGCCTCCTCAACGGCAATGTTGAGGAGGCCATGCAGGCTCCAAGAATGCAGCGCACCTGAAGCAGTCGTTTACCCCGACATGATGCCGTCCCAGATATAGGCGTTCTCGAACCAACCCAGCCTTTCCGCCCCAGGTGGATTGCGGTCTGTCCGCTGATTGGCGGCAGATCGACAAAGCAGTCATCCAGCATTGCCGATCTGCCCCGGGATGAAGAACCCCGGCGGAGACCAGCCAGGCCCACGTAATTATGAGGAAAGGCATCGCCGAGGAGGGTTCGGACCATCTCCTCGGCTACAATTCCGACTTGATCGATGCAACGAGGTCCATGTCGCCATCCGTAATCCCTAGCGTCGTCGTTCCATGACCAAGCGCTTCAACTTCGAGGACCAGAATGCGCAGCACAGCCTCCACGAGAAAGCTCGGCATGTCTCACCGTTCGGCCTGTGCGCTGGCCCTCCTGTGGGGGATCTCGGCCACACCCGTGGTGGCGGTCACGCCGGTGACACCGGTGGGCGTCGAGAGCTGCGACGCCTTCCTGGAAGCCTATGCCCAATGCGCGGCCAGCCCCGGCGTACCGGAAGCCGCTCGCCCCGGCATCCGCCAGGGCATCAATACGATGCGCGAGAGCTTCCGCGACTCGGTCCTGCGCAACGAGGCGGCGCGTCCGACCGTGGCCTATCAGTGCGCCCAGGCTCATGAGGCCGTGCGCAAAAGCTTGGTCGACGCATTCAAATGCGGTTTTCCCGCCGCACCCGCGGCCTCACAGGCCCTGTTGCAGAGCCCGCCGCCACCGCCGGGCTCGGCTCGGGCGACCGCCCGCCCGGCGCCGACGCCCGAGGCTCAGGCGCTGGCAAAGGCCAATGCTTACACCGAGGCCCAGAACCACCTCGTCCGGTCGCATCCCCTGGAGCAGCAGTTGGCCGACTACCGGCGCGACAACGAGCGGGTGCTCAAGCTCGGAACGAAGTTCGGCGCCAACGCCTGGTACCACTTCGGCATCGTGGATTTCGATGGGGTTATCGACGAGTTGGAGAAGGCCGTTGCCTTGCCGGGCGTCGTGCCAGAGGTGGATGCTCAAGCCTCCCGGCTGCTGGCAGCCCTGCGTGAGGTCAATCCCATCCTGAAGGCGCTCACGCGCTATCAGACCACACGCGAGTTCAAAGAGGATGGCTTCAAGTTCGCCCGCGAGCAGCACGCGATCCTCGTTCCCAGAGTCGACGCGGCCGCCAAGGCGATGGACGCGTATGGCACGGCCCTGTTCGAGCGCGAGATCGCCCGGGATGAGCTCCGCCTGGCGGCGCTGCCGGAGGATGCGCCGGCACGGCGCCTCCTCTCCACCAGCCTCACCCTGCGCCGCGCAGTCCGGCGGTTCGAGGCACTGGGACCGAAGGCGGATGTCGCTCCCTTCCTGGCCGCACTCGGCGAGGTCTCAAACGCCAACCGCCACCTCGGCACGGTTCTCGACGGCATGAGCCCGAAGGCGAACTCATCCTGCACCGGCTACACCGATACGGTTGCAAGCGTGATTGGGCATGGCCGGGACGTCGCCCGGGACATTCGCGCCAAGAGTGATCCGAGCCAACCGGCGCAACGCTTCAACGAGACCTACAACCGCTCGGTACGCGATCTAGAATCTTGCCATAAGAATGAGAGTCGGGTGCGTCCAGGCTGAGGTCAGCCGAAGATCGCTGAAGACAGGACTGATGTCTCCTTCGAGGTAAACGCTCGTCCTTACGCCTCCGTAAGTCTGCGGGGAGACGAGCAGGTTGACGTCAAGGAGCGTACGTTCCACGGGTAGCACCGGCGTCTCTTAATGAGGACGGACGGAGAGCGGTCGCTAAACCTTTGCGCGGGATCGCGATCGCGTCGTCCGCTCCTCATCGGGGCCAGTCGAAGTAGCGCCGGGCGGCGCCTCGGCCTTCCGCCAACGGCCTCGTCAGCCGGCCGCGCCGGTCGATCAACCCCCATCGGCCCCCGACCATGGCGGATGGCTCGCGCCCGTCCGAGCGGCAGCCCTGGCAAACCAGGGCCTCGCCGCGGGCGTTGAACGGGAACGACCAGTCGAAATTCGTGGCCAGCACCCGGCGCAGGCGCCCATCGTGAAACGCGACCTTGCCGGCGTGACGAGCGCGCACCAACCCCTGCGCGAAGGGATCCGGCCCGTTGTCGAGGGGGAACACCGGCAGCGCCAGCCCGTCGCGGCGCGCCCAGAGCGAGCCGACTCCATCGACGACGATCTCCGTCACCCCACCCCGGAACGGCATGCGCGCGAGGCGGACGGGGTCGATGCGGACGAAGTCCCCCGCGCGGCGGGCGCAGTGCTCCGTGCGGGCGAAATCCGCGTGGACGTCGCGGCAGGCGAGCGGGTAGGCGCCCCCGTCGCGCGCCCGCACGGCCTGCGGCGCGAGGCCGGCCGCGAGCCCCAGGAGGGCGAGCGCGGCGAGCGCTCGTCCCCGTACCGCCCGGCTCACCGGAGGCCCCAGCGCCCGACCGGGCCGGGCGCGCCCGTGGCGTCGTCGACACACACGCGCCAGCCGCTGCCATAGGCGACCTCGCGGACGTCCCAGACGAGGCCGGTGTCCGTCCGGGTCGGCACGGCCGTGCCGGTGGTGGCGAGGCCCGTTCCCGCCGCGGCGCGCGCCGCGATTGCCGCCGCCCGCTCGGGCGTGAGGCGGCCCGTCGCGGGTGCTTGCGCGCCGGATCGGGAGAACAGGCGGTCCAGGATCACCAGCACGGCTCGGGCTACTCGCATCGACGGGCGAGCATGGGCGTCCGGCCCCGGGATGTCACCCGCCCCGGCGCCGGTTGCGGGGCGGGCGTCCGTCGGTCACACATCCCGGACCGTATCAGGCGGGAAGAACCGCATGGGAGGAACCCGGATGTCCCTGACGCTCGACCACTCCTCCGTGGAGGAACTCAACCTGGCCCTGCGCCTGTATCGGCGCCTGCTGGTCCGCCTGCTCCTGATCCTCGTCCTGGGCTTTGCCGGGGTGATCGGTCTGGCCAAGCTCAGCACGATCCTGTCGCCGCCCTACGGCGTCTATCTCCTCGGGCAGGGCCTGGAGACCTGGGGGCTGCTCGGCCTCCTCGCCCTGCTGTTCGCGGAATTCTGGTGGGAGGGCCGCCAGATCGGCAAGGCCCTGAACCATCCGGGCCTGCTGGATTCCCCTGTCGCCGGGCTGCTGAGCGGCCTCGCGGTGATCGGTGAGCGCGCCGCCGCCATCGGGATGGAGCCCGGCTTCTTCCACGGCCCCCTGCGGCCGATCCGCCAGCGCTGACGGGTCCGTGGCGCTCAGCGCGCCGGCCCCTCGCGGGCGACCAGACTGTCGCGGTGGACCGCGAGGCTCGCTCCGGCGCTCGCGAGGGTGACGGCGAAGCCGAGGGCGGGCAGCGTCCAATCCTCCGCCCGCCACAGGGCCGCCGCGAGGCCCGCGCCGGCGCCGAGGCAGGCCACGGCCAGGGCGGCCCGCCAGCACCGCACCGCACGCGGCTCGAACCGCACCAGGCCGTTCGCCCACCAGACCAGGGGCAGCATCGACAGCCAATAGAGGGGTTGGGCCCGGGCGGCGCCGTGCGGTCCCGGCACGAGGCAGGCGGTGACCGAGACGGTGGCGGCGAGGCCCGCCACGACGGCGAGCCCGGCCGCCACGTTCGAGGGACGGTCCTTGCGCAGGCGCTGCCAGTAGGCCGGGTCGCGGCGGATCAGGGGGCTTCCTCCCGGGCCGGCGCCGGACGCTTCCAGGCCGCGAGGCGGGCCAGGACGTAGGCCGGCACGCGGTCGGCCACGGCCAGATTCTCCGGGCGCAGGGAGAAATCGTAGGTGAGGCCGTCACGGTGGACGAGGTAGGTGCAGGTGGAGACTTCGCGCTTGTCCGAAGTGTCCGAGGCGAGGCAGCCGGGCGGGGCCTGGTCGGCCGGCCACGCCGCGTGCCGGGACGGGAGGCGGTAGAAGCGCCGGTGGTCGACGCCCTCGGAATGGACGAGGCGCTCGCCGCCGGACGGGTCGGGCCGCCACGGCGCGCCCTCGGCGAGCCGCGCATCGAAAATGCCCCATTGCCGGGCGTGGAGGGGTGCGAAGCGGCGCCCGTCCGGGTCGCCGACGACGTGGACCACGAGGTCGGTGGCGAACGGACCGGTATGGCCGTGGCTGAGGGGGCTGTAGCCGGGGAGGCCCGCCGCGACCTCGGCGGCGGGCAGCATCAGCCAGAGCGAATCCGCCGGTTCCCGGCCGAGCCCCGGGAGCGCGTCGAGCCAGGGCAGGCGGAAATTTCGGGAAAACTCGTAGGTGTGCGGCACGGCGTACGCGGTCCCGGCGAGGCGGTACCGCGTGATGCCGAACCGGCCCTCCGCCGCGAAGGCCGCGAGCACGAGGGGCAGGCCGAGGAGCGCGACGAGGCGCGCGACGCGACGCGAGGGACGCATGCGGGACGTTCCTATTCCGTGAGTCCGCCTATTCCGCGAGTCTGCCTATTCCGTGGGCCCGGCGCGGAGCCCGGCCGCTTCCGCCGCGAGGTTGGCGCGGGCGGCCGCCTCTAAGCGGTCGTGGAAGAGGTCGGTTTGGTAGAGGCGCGGCCGGGCGAGGAAGCGGTCGAGGATCTGGGCGCGCCCGAGCCGCCACGCCGCCTCGGGAACGGCGGCGTATTCCCGGCGGATCGCCGCCGCGTAGGCCGCGTAGACGGCGCGCGGCGCACCGAGCACGGCGAGATCGAGGTCGAGGAGGAGCCGTGTCGCCGGGTCCGCGCTCGGGCCGTGCGCCGCCGTCGCGTGGATCATCGCGATCGCGGCCCGGACGCGCGCATCCCCGGCGGCCGCCCCCGCCTCGGCACGCAGAAGGTCGGCGCTGCGGGCCTCGTTGTCGGCGCGGGCGGTGTCGTAGACGGCGTCGTGGAAGGCGATGGCGAGGTCGACGGCGTCGCCGTCGACGCCCGCGAAATCGGGATGCGCCCGCACGGAATCGTGCCCCGCGAGCAGCGCCGCGACGTGGGGCCAGCCGTGATAGTGCCGGTCCGCCGCGCCGTAGCCCGCGTCGAGGGCCCGCCACGCCGCCGCGCCGGGCGTGCCGACGGTCCGCGCCCACAGGGCGTCGAACCGCGCGCGAAGGGACGCGTTCGTGGCTTCCATCCTGCCGGCCTCAGTTCACGCGGTGGCAGGTCGAGGTGGTCTCGGCAGCCCCGCGCATCCCGCCCGCCGGCCACACCTCGCAGACCACGTACTTGCCGCCCCGCTCGAGGGTGAAGCTCGGACCGGAGGCGGAGACGATGCGGTGGCCGCCGTTGAGGAGCGCGCTCATGGGCTCCTCAACCGGCACCCAGGTCGTGGCCGGGCGCGGCGGCACGGCGGGGGCCTGGGCGACGGCCGGGCCGGCCACGAGGATCAGCGGGAGGAGGGTGTGGGACAGCGTTCGGCGCATGGGATCGTCCTGGGGTCGGGGGCGGGCCTTCGGCCCGTTCGGGCGGCGAGGGGGTCAGGGCGTCACCACGGCGAGGTCGGCCGCAGGCAGCCAGCCGATGACCGGGGCCTTCTCGCCCCGGTAGCGCACGCGCACCCAGGCGTCCCGCCGCTCCAGCACCGCGACGGGATCGAGCCGGACGAGGTAGGGCGCCCGGGCCGGAGCCGGGCCGGGTTCCGGCCGGAAGGCCGTGCGCTCGGCCGTCACGAGGCCGACGCCGATCCATCCGTCCGGGGTCGACGCCGCACGCCGCGAGAGCGCGTAGGGGGTCCCCACCATGGTGCCCGTGGTCATCGAACACCCGCCGTGATCCTCCGCGAGGGTCAGGGCGGCGCCGTCCGGGGTGAAGGCGAGGTCCCCCGGGATGCGCTCCGGCTCGTCGGGAAACCACGTCTCGACCTTGGCCCGGTCGCCCGCGAGGGTGCCGCGCAGGAGGAACACGCAGGCGAATTGCGGGCTCCCGGCTTCGGCCGCCCCCCGTTGCTCGGCGAAGACCCCCGTCACCGCATTGCCGGAGACCGCCAGGGTCAGGCTGTCGTAGGTGCCGGACCGGGCGGCCGGCTCGGCCGCCGCCGCGCCGCAGGCGGCGAGCAGGGCGGCGAGGCCCAGGGCGGTGCCACGCACCGTCAGAGGCCCTTCTCCAGCAGCTTCACCACGGCCTCGACCCGGTCCTTCGAGTCGGCGACGTTGGTGAACGGCCGCCAGTTCACGTCGAGGACCCCGCCGTCGAACGTGAGGCGCTTGGCGTAGTTCGAGGCGGGCGCGGTGTTCTCGTCGAAGCGGACGCGGATGGTCTTGAGCTTCGCGGCCAGGGCGTCGCGGCCCATCTTGTCCTTGGCCACCTCCTTCAGCCCAACGGCCAGGGGCTCGAAGATCGTCTTCTCGAAATAGTCCGGGTCGGAATAGTACTTGGCGTCGCCCGGGAGCGTGAGGTCGTCCCACGCCACCTCCACCGGCACGGCGAAGCCCGCCGCCTCCTGGATCGCCTTTTCCTGCGCGGGGTAGCGGTCCTGGCGGTAGGCCGCGATCGCTCGGCGCTCGGCGAGGCCGATGGTCGGCTCGGCCATGGCCGAGGGGGCGGACAGGACCGACAGGGCGAGCGCGGCGGCGAGGGCGTGGCGGCGTGAGATCATGCGGTGGTTCCTCGGTAGGACGGCCTCGGATGCGGGCTTGGCGTGACGGTTCGATGACGGGGCGGGCACGCTGTCAAAGTGAGAGCCGCCCTCACGGGGAGATCGCCTTCACGGTGTCGGGGCGCAGCGCACCGGGCCGCCGGCCTCGACGGTGGGCGGGGCGGTCCCCGTGAGGCGTACGGGAAACGAGACGATGCTGGGCGTGTCCTTCGGGGCCTTTCCGGCCCGATAGCTCCCGGCGCAGGCCTTCACGGGTGCCGGCAGGGCCGCGACGGCGGGTGGAAGCGGCCCGTCGCGGGCGATCCGCGCCCAGCACCCGGCGCCGTGCTTCGGGATCGAGCAGGCCCCCTGCACGCCGCGGAGGAACCCGAGCCGCAGGGTCCCGTCCGCGACCGCGAAGGTGTCGATGCCGGCCTCGGCGGTCGTGTCCCGGATCAGGGTGCGGCCCGTGCCCGCGTCGAGCACCGCGAACGGGACGGTGCCGTTGGTGCTCGCTTGCTCGAAGACGAGGAACCCGCCCGTGCGGCCGAGGAAGCGCTGGCCGGCGGTCGCCAGGATGCGCGCACCCGGCCCCGGCGCGGCGGCGCAGGCGGGGGCGGCGCCGTTCACGAGCGGCACGAGGCTCGCGTCCTCGGGGTCCGGCGTGTCGGTGTCGCTCTCGCGCACCATGAGATCGCGGTAGGTGGTGCAGGTGATCTGCTTGCCCTCCCCCGACATCTTGCCCTCTCCAGACGTCGCGGTCTCGGTCTTCGCGGGCGGCTCGAACCGCGCCGCCTCCCATCCCGCCGCCACTGACGGGGCGGGGAGGCACGCTGCGAGGAGCGCTAAGCGGGTGGCGGAGCGGGTGGCGGGGAGAAGGCTGCGTCTCATGCGGGTTCCCTGTATACGGCGCGGGAGCCCCGAGGAAAGGCAGGATGGAGTGCCATGCGGACCGTTCTCGCCAAGGTCGCCAAGGGTTTTGCCGGGCCGCTCGCAACGCTTCTCGCCGCGCCGCTCCTCGGACCGCTCGCCGTCCGGGCCGAGCCCGCTCTGCCGGGCGACGTGACGGCGTACGTGACGCGGCTGCGGGACTGCAACCATTGGGGCGGGGAGGAGGCCACGGACGCGGCGCGCGGCCGGGCCATCGCGGCGGCCGTGAAGCGCCTGCGCTGCGACGCCGCCGAGGCGGACGGGCGGACCCTGCGACGGCGCCACCGGGGCGACCCTGCCGTCCTGAAGGCCCTCGACGGCGCGCGCGATGCGGACGGTTGAGCGGGGGCCCGACGCCGGCGATCCGGTCCGCCGCCGCGTCCTGCGCCTGCTGCACGTTCCGCTCCTCGGGCTGCTGCTGGCACTCGGCCTCGCCCCGGTCTTCCTGCTGTTTCCCCTCCTGCCCGCGGAGCCCGGAACCGATCCGACCCTACGGCCCGTCGAACTCTGGCTCGGCACGGCCCTCGTCGGCGGCCTCGTCGGCACCGTGGAGGGCGCGGCGCGGCCCCTCTACCGGGCGGCCGGCCTCGTCCTCGCCGTCGGCCTGCTCTCGATCCCGGTCCTGCGCGTCCTCCTCTGGACCGACCTTCCGGTCCCGCACGGGCTCGCGCGCTGGCTCGGCCTCGACGGGGAAGCCGCCCTCGACGCCCACCTGTACGAGATCTGGCTCGCTGCGTGGCTTTCGGCCTGGGTTTTGGCTTGGGTTTTGGCTTGGCTCGGCCTCGCGCTCCTGGGCCGGCACCTCCCGGCGCGACGCGCCCGCATCGGCCGGGCCGCCGTTCGATGACGGCGCCGGTCGGGGATTCTGGTCCGGGATTGTCGGCGATGATCGTCCCGCCATGATTGCCCCTCGGTCCGACGGGACGCGAAGGGCGGCCCTCGTCGTCGGCGGCTGCGGTGTCGTCGTGTTCGGCTGGGCCCTTGTCGCCTACGCGCCGGTCCCGGGGATCGCCGCGGCCGTCGCCGCGGTGCCGGCGTTCGCCCGCGCGGCGACGCACCGGGTCGCGGTCTTCCTCGCCCTGGCGGCCGTCGGCGGCGGCATGACCTGGGCGGCATTCGGAACGACGACGGGCTACTTCGTCCTGAACCGATCGCGGCTCGACGCCGTGGTGGCCGAGATCGCGGCCATGCCCACCCTGGTGTCCTTCGAACGCGGGCGGGACGATCCTCCGGCGGAGGCGGAGCGAACGGCGTGGTGGGAGAGCACCCGCCTCGTCAACGGCCGGCGCGTCACCCCGTACCGTCCGCAAGGCGCGCGCGACACGGACAGCCTGCGGGAGATCGACGTCCTGCGGGACCTCGGGGTTCCCTACGCTCGCTACCGCGCCCTCTGCCACGCCCTCGAACGCCTCGGGCTCGCGGGGTTCACCCGCGGTCCCGGCGGCGAGATCGCCCTGGACGAACCGATCCCGGGGGGCACGCCCTGGGGCACGTCGTTCGTGTACCGGCCGGACGATGCGTTTCCGGCCGGCTCCGGGGCCGAGAGCGACCGCCGCCTCGCGCCGAACTGGTTCTTCGTGACGCGGGGCTGAGATTCACCGGACGACGCCGCCGGATTCCTGGAAGGAAGAGCGGGCGCGCGGAGCCTCCGCCGTGGTGATGGTACCGGTCCCGAGCAGGGCCGCGAACACGAGCATCGGCACGGCCCAGACCTGCATCGGCACCCCCCAGAAGGCGTGGTCGCGCCCGGCCGGCCCGAAGGTCGTGCCGCGGTTCCAGCGCAGGCCGAGGCCGAGAACGGCGAGCGCCGCGAGACTCATGGTGAGGCAGACCGCCCGGTCCACTTCCGGCCCGTCGACCTGCCGCAGGACGATCAGGGGCAGGAACATCGCCAGCGCCACGAAGAAGACGACCCAGTAGCCCCGCCCGGTCCAGAACACGATCATGCGGCGCCCCCCTCGCGCGGTGTGTGGAGCGATCCGTCCCGCCGAAGCCGCGATCGCATCAGCCCATGGCCCCCGCGCCGGCCCGCCGGTTGCGCACCATCGCGGCAATGGCCGCGACGATGATGGCCGCCAGCGCTCCCGCAATGACCAGAAGCGTGACGGTGCGGTTCCACAGGCGGTCGAGGGCGAGATCGGTGGTGACGAGGTCGGGCCGGGCCGGATCGGCCATCACCCGGACGCTGTAATCGCCCGCATGCACGCCCGTGAACACGGTGTTGATCCGGCGGACCACCGGGCCCGACGGGGTGGGCAGGGTGAGGGTCATGTCGCAGAGGTGGAGCACGATCTTGGTGCTGCACTTGCCGTCGCTCACCCGCGCGGCGGCGACGGGACGCGCCGTGTCGCGGATCTGCCAATCCGTCACCACCGGCGGGGCCGTGTAGACGGCGCAGGCGACGAGGAGGGCACCCAGCGCCACGAGGCCGAACAGGGTCCAGAAGATGTTGACCCAGCCCTGGCGGGGCGGCGGCAGGCGCAAGGATTCCGTACGCGAGGGCTCGGGGCGGTTGGGGGCGGTGTTCATGGTCGGAACCTCACGGGATCACGGGGGTCTGGGAGGATTCGGAAGCCGCCGCGGTCTCGGCCAGGACACGGCGCGCCTGCGCCGCCTGCCGGTAGCGGCCGATGAGGTCGGCGAAGTCCTGTACCGACATCCGGTACGGCAGGCCGGCCGTGACGGTGACGATGCCGCGCCCTGCGTCGAGCTTCACCTTGCGGCCGCCCGGCACCGCCTGCGGGAACGGCGCCTCCGGCGGCAGCAGCAGGCGGGTGACGACGCCGTTCTGCCGGGTCGTCATGTCGAGGTCGGCGATGCTGTCCCAGAGGATCGGTCGGTCGAGGCCGGGCACCGCCAGGGCCTCGGGGGTCAGGATCATCGTCGTGCGCTCGCCCCGCCACAGCCGAAATCCGCCGAAGCCGCCCAGGACCGCCCCGCACGCCAGCGCTACCCCCACCACGGCCCCCGCCTGGCTGGCGGACAGGCCGGGCAGGCCGGCGGCGAGCCACAGGAGGGCGACCCCGATGAAGAAGCCGCCCGCCACCAGGAGGGCGATGGCCCCCGGGCGGGTGCTTTCGCGCAGCACCCGTGCCTCGGTGCCGATCTCCGCCACCGTCGCCTCCAGGTGCGCGCGGAACGCCGCGTCGCGGGTCCGCACCGCGTCGAGGAAGTCGTGCGTCGCCGCGCGGCAGAGGCCGGTGGGGTCGGCGAAGTAGGCGGCGAGCTGGCCGAGCGCGTGCGGGGGTGGCACCGCGGCCGCGGCGGCCAGGAGTTCGGTATCGAGGGTCCGTCCCAAAGCCGCCAAGCGCTCGCGGGTCGGCGGATGGGTGTCGGTGGGGTGGGCCTGCTCCGCCTCGAGATGCGTCGCCGGATCGTCAAGGCCGCGCGCGATGGCGTGGTCGAGGCTCGCCGCCACGAGGTCGGCCGGGGCGGACCCGGGCGCTTCGGCGGCGGCGTCCAAGGTCTCGGCGATGCGGGGGGCCACGGCCCCGGTGCGCAGGAGCGCCCGCGCGGCGGCGTCGACGGAGACCGGGCTGGCGCCCGCCGCGTCGGCAGCGAACTCGCGGGTCCGGCTCCAGTGGCGCACGGCGAGGTGGAAGTTCTCCATGACGAAGACGCCGAGGCGCAGGGACGGACCGAGCAGCCCGAAGGACCCGGCATGTCCCTCCGCCACCGCGTCGAGGGAGCGCCCGACGCCGGCGTAGATGGGCAGGAATCGCTGACTGTAGAGGGTGTCGCCCCCGACGTAGTGGGCGAGTTCGTGGCCGATGATCGCCGCCACCTCGTCGCCCCGCAGGAGGGCGAGGTAGGGCAGCGGCAGGTAGAGGATCCGGCCCGTCAGCGGCGCGCCGCCGGGCTCGACCACGGCAGGACCGGCGCTGACGAAGAAGCCGCCCGTGAGGCCGACCACCACGGCCTCGGGCTTCAACGCCCCGAGCCGGTCACCCAGCCCCTCGATCAGCCGCCACAGGCCCGGCGCCTCGGCGGGCGAGACGACCCGGCCGAAGATCGACAGGGGGTCGGGCTCGAAGGCGGAGAGCGCACGGCGCAGGCCGAGCACTGTGGCGCCCGCCGCGACCAGGACCGCCCCGATGGCGACGACGGCCACGAACAGCATCTTGATCTCGCTGCCGCCCAGCCCGGGCCGTGCCAGCAACCCGGCCTCGAAGACCACGGCGGCGACGAAGCCCGCCGTGGTAAAGAGCACCTGGAGGGCGAGCACCGGCGGCAGCAGGCGGCGCATCCACGAAAAACCGGCCACCAGCGCGTCGCGCGAGGCCCGCCCCAGCCGCCCGAGAGCGGCGCCGGCGAGGAGCACGAGGATCGACAGGAGTGCGGCGCCCCCCCCGGCCGCGACGACCACGGCCGGGAGCAGGCGGCGCCAGTCCATGACCGTCGTCAGGGTCGCGACCTCGTCCCGGGCCGCCCGGGCCTGAACCAGGGCGAGTGGACCGCCATAACCCTTGCCGTTGCGGCGGAACTGCATCCGGAAATCGGGGCGCCCGTCCGGCGGCGCCCGCGCCTCCAGATCCGCGACGATCCGGGTCAGGTGCTCCCGCTCGGCGACGAGGTCCGCCCAATCGGCGCCGGCCCGCTCCTGCTCCCACAGGCCGAGGAGCAGGATGCCCAGGGGCAGGAGGACGGTGGCGGCGATCAGGTGCGTGACGGAACGCAAGCGCAAGGGCATGCGCGAATTAGCTACGTCAGGGATACCCGCCTCCTCAGATGCGTTCGGAGCCAGAACGGGTCACTCAGAATTTGTTCGCCGGACGCTCGTCCACTGGAATCGGGATGAGGCTGTCGTGCTTGCGGCACGAGATCCTATCGACCTTGCGGCTCTCACCCTTGATCAGGTCCATGGCGCCAGTCTTTCGATTGACCAGGAAATAGCTACTGACATCGGCAGCGTCCGCGAGGTGGTGAGTCGCATTCTGGCGCAATGGGCAGAGGCTGGTCTGGTCGAGCTACGTCGTGGCGCGGTCGAGATCATTGACAGAGGCAGCTTGGCCTCTGCCGGTAGACGGTGACTGCTGCACTCCAATGGTTCGGTGTCCGCTTCGGGGCAGAAGGTCAAGGTCCGTTACCCATCCCGAGCCGAAATTGCCGGACGGCCGACGAATGGCCGCTTTTGGGAAGCGCTGATGGCGATCCTAATGACTGTGTTGGGTCGGGACTCGTCCGTCTGCTCTACGACGGGGGTGGGTGGAATGCGGTCTGTCTGCTTGACAAGATGAAATCGAAAAAGCGGCCGTTCGTCTACATCTTGAACGCGACTATACGCTCGGCCGTCTCGCTTCCCGAATTCGGCAGGGCTTTCACCGGTCGTATAGTCTCGCTCGCCAGGACTCATGCCCTCATCAAGGAGGATCAGGCTCCGGTCGTCTCGTTCCAGGGCCTGCTCAGGGCCGAGCTCGATCCGTATTAAAGAGAATGGACGCATCACGCGTCGGGGACCGGCCGTGAGGCTCCCATCCGAACTCGCGGTGCCAGTCGGCATGGCCTTGCACGAGCTGACCACTAATGCCCTCCGGCACGGAGCCCTGGCGCATCCGGACGGTTGTGTCACGGTGAGCGGGACCGTCGATGATCCCGCGTGGAAGCCGGGCGGCTGGCCTGGGTCTGAAACGAGCACGACGGTCCGCCGCCGGCGCTGCCTACCCAGTGGGGTTCGGCATGCGGCTGATCAATAAAATTCTCGCCGCGCAAACGCGTGCGGACGTCGACGTCGCGGCGGACGCGGACGGGCTACGGATCAGCATTGGGATACCCTCCGGAGCCCGTGAGGGTGTCCCTGGCGGGCGTCGGACAGGAAAGCTCGATTGTGGTTGCCTCAGACGCCGGAATCCTCATTGATCGGAACGATCCAGGCCGCTTGAGCCTAACCCTCCCATGGATCGCGCTAAAATGAGTGACGAGGAGGTCGAACGCCTTCGTGCACTCGACCGCTACCGATTGCTTGACACGCCGCGGGAACAGGACTTCGACGAGATCGCCGAGGCCGCAGCCGAACTGTGCGACGTACCCATCGGGGTGGTGAACCTGATCGGGGACGGGCGCCAGTTCTTCATGGCCGAGGTCGGCCTAGGTAGGGAACCCATACAACCAATTGCTGTCGCTTGCGTTTTCTTCCTGAGTTTGAGGTTTTCAGCGCAGGAGGATTGCGATGGCACGGCTGTTCTGGCTTTCGGATGAAGCCTGGGCGCGGATCGAGCCACATCTGCCTCACGGCCAACCGGGTAAACCTCGGGTCGACGATAGGCGGGTGATCAGCGGCATCCTGCATGTGCTGAAGGTCGGCTGCCGCTGGCAGGATACGCCCTCTGCGTACGGCCCGCACACCACGATCTACAACCGCTACAACAGGTGGTCCCAGCGCGGTGTCTGGCAGCGCCTGTTTGCCAAGATCGCAGCCACAGGCTCTGTCCCCGACGAGTTGATGCTCGATGCCTCTCACGTGAAGGCTCACCGCTCGGCATCAGGCGGAAACGTATGGCCCGCCCCGTCCGCAAGTGGCTTATGATCCGCTGGTCTGAGCAGTCTGCATAAACGTATCCGGCCTT